>JAURDB010000023.1 GCA_030828175.1 Flavobacteriales bacterium | reverse complement strand
GGCCCAGGCGGGTTAAGCCACTGCAATACCCGGGGCTTTTCCCCGGACCATTCGGCTCTGATTCTTGCGAACTTGCAGGCATGGAAGATGCCATCCGAAACCGCGTAGAGGAAAGCGGCCTGATTCAATTGGATTTGGGCGCTGCTCTGGGCGGTAGAATGCTGCGCGACCTTGACCTGGCGCCGCAACTTTGGGAGGGCCTGGTCCTGAGGGAAAAGCCCTACAGGGAATGGCTGGCAGCACTGGATCAGGGTGCGTTCAAAGGTGCCGATGTGGCGTTGCATTGCTCGGCAGATGCGGTCATTCCAGAATGGGCGTGGATGCTGGCAGCCTCCACTTTGCAGCCGGTAGCGGCGGCGGTGTA
The DNA here is from genome assembly GCA_030828175.1 of Flavobacteriales bacterium. GTDB lineage: Bacteria > Bacteroidota > Bacteroidia > Flavobacteriales_D > Sanyastnellaceae > UBA8752. The sequence goes on along the minus strand of JAURDB010000023.1, from coordinate 24,507 downwards.
CCTCTGCCATCCGGACGCCCTTCCCGGAGAGGTGCTGAAGCGCCTCGTCGAGGAAATGGACATCCTTCCCTACCAGGACAAACGACTGGTGGTCAAGGGATGCGGACTGGCCACAGGGGCGGCTCCCTCCGTCAGGTTGGTCGAGCGGCTTCAACCGGTGGTGCGATCGCTGATGTTCGGGGAGCCCTGCAGTACGGTTCCCGTGTACAAGTCGCGCTGATTGCGCGCGCATCGAGGTACGGTTGCCACGCGGGTCCGCGGTAATTTGCAGGTCCCATGTTGACCGCTGAATCCGACAAGAAGCTCTTCCTCATTGATGCTTACGCTCTGATTTTCAGGGCCTATTACGCGTTTATCCGCAACCCTCGAATCAACAGCAAAGGCGTCAATACGAGTGCGGTGTTTGGCTTCACCACCTCGCTGCTCGACATTCTGAAGAACGAGAAGCCTACCCACCTCGCCATCGTCTTCGATCCCCCGGGGCCCACATTCCGCCATGAGGCCTACAGCGAGTACAAGGCCAACCGGGATGAAACCCCGGAGGACATCCGGGCCAGTGTGCCCCTCATCTATGCGCTGGCTGAGGCCATGCGCATCCCGACGGTGACCGAGCCCGGCTTCGAAGCCGACGACATGATCGGCTACCTCGCCAAACTTGCCGAGCAGGAGGGGTTTGACGTTTACATGATGACCCCGGACAAGGACTTCGGCCAACTCGTTACAGAGAAGGTGCGCATGTACCGTCCCGGCCGCTCCGGCAATCCTCCTCAGGTCTGGGGGCCGGCTGAGGTTTGCGAGCGCTTCGGCATCGAGCACCCCATGCAGGTCATTGACTTGCTTGGCCTCATGGGCGACAGTGCCGACAACATACCGGGTGTCCCGGGAATCGGCCCCAAAACCGCGGCCAAACTCCTTTCGACATACGGCAGCATGGAAGTGCTCCTGGACTCCACGGCCGACCTCAAAGGGAAGCAACGGGAGAACCTGGAGAATTTCCGGGAGCAGGCCTTGTTGTCAAAGGAGCTTGCGACCATCGTGACGGACATTCCATACAAACCGGACTTCGGCGGAATGGTCGTAGAGGATGCGGATGCCGAAAAACTTGCGCCCCTTTTCGAGGATCTCGAGTTCCGGACTTTGGCCCGCCGCATTCTGGGAGAGGCAGCGGAGACCGTTCCAACAAAAGTGCCCGCGGGGAATGCAGTGGGAACAACAGCTGAAGACGGTGCTGGACAGATGGGTCTTTTTGGCGGAGGAGCGCAAGAGGCGGTGATGGAAGAAGGCACCTCGGGTTCTTTCGATCCGGAGAAGACCGACTATCGCCTGGCCGACAATGCCGAGACCCGGGCAGCCTTGATTCAGGAGCTCAACGAAGCAGTGCAGTTTTCCTTTGACACGGAGACCACAGGCTTGGACGCGCGCACCGCACGGTTGGTGGGCATGAGCTTCTCTACAGCAGAAGGAACGGGATGGTATGTGCCGGTTCCACTCGGTTCAAACGATCGGCCCCAGTGCGAGGACGAAGGGTTGAAGTCACTTCTCGCAGAATTCTCAGGCGTCTTCGGTGATTCGGAAAAGCGGGTTGTGGCCCAAAACTGGAAGTACGACCACAAGGTGATGCTGGCGGCGGGGGTCGAGGTGCAGTGTCGCGTCTTCGATACCATGCTCGCCCATTACATCCTGCAGCCCGATCTCAAGCACGGGATGGATTACCTGGCAGAAGTGGAGTTGGGCTACCGCACCATCCCCATCACCGACTTGTTGGGAAAGCGCGGCAAGCAGCAGAAGACGATGGCGGACATACCGTCCGAACAGGTGCGCGATTACGCCTGCGAGGATGCCGACATCACCTTGCGCCTCGCCCGGCTTTTCGAAGAGCGAATCGGAAAGGACACCCCTGAGCAGCGCATCCTGGATACGGTTGAGATGCCCTTGGTGCCGGTATTGGCCGACATGGAGTTGGAAGGCGTGCGATTGGATGTGGATGCCCTCGGAGCCATGGCCAAGGGGCTCGAGGAGGACCTCGCCAAGCTCACTGAGTCGATCCAGGCGCATGCGGGCGTTCCCTTCTCATTGGATTCGCCGAGACAACTCGGTGAAGTGCTCTTCGACCACCTCAAAATCGCAGAGAAGGCCAAGAAAACGAAGACAGGTCAGTATGCCACAGGGGAGGACATCCTGCAGAAACTCGTTGGGGCGCATCCCATCGTTTCGGAAGTGTTGGAGTACCGGCAGCTCAACAAACTGCTCTCCACCTATGTCAGGCCGCTTCCGGAACTCGTGGACGAGGCCACAGGAAGGGTTCACACCCAGTACATGCAAGCGGTGGCAGCAACGGGGCGGTTGAGCAGTACCCATCCCAATCTGCAGAACATACCCATTCGGACCGCGCGTGGACGGGAAATCCGGAAGGCCTTCGTGCCACGCGACGCGCAACATGTCTTGCTGGCGGCAGACTACAGTCAGGTCGAGCTGCGCATCGTAGCGGCACTGAGTGGGGACCGCGGCCTGTGTCAGGCATTCCTCGATGGCGCCGACATCCATACTGCCACGGCAGCCAAGGTGTTCGGCGTGGCGCCAGAAGACGTCGATCGGGGCCAGCGCAGTCAGGCCAAAGCAGTCAACTTCGGGATTCTTTATGGGCAAGGGGCGTTCGGCTTGGCCGAAAACCTCCAGATCCCACGTCGCGAAGCCAAGGCCATCATCGAGGCATATTTCGCAGAATTCCCGGACCTCAAGGCCTACCAGACCGAATTGGTGGAGAAGGCCCGGGAGATGGGCTACGTGGAAACCATCCTTGGAAGGAAGCGCTGGTTGCCCGACATCACCTCAGCCAATGCGGTGGTGCGCGGTTTTGCCGAGAGAAACGCGGTGAACGCGCCCATCCAAGGCTCTGCAGCAGACATCATCAAGGTGGCCATGATCCGCATTCACAAGGCACTGCAGGAAGAAGGCCACCGGGCCCGCATGATCCTTCAGGTACACGACGAATTGGTGTTCGACGTGCCCCGGGATGAGGTGGATGCCGTGACCCAACTCGTCAGGACCCACATGGAGCAGGCCGTGGAACTTGCCGTGCCGCTCGAGGTCGAGGTACAGACGGGTTCAGATTGGTTGGAGGCGCACTGAACCTGGCTTCAGTAAGGGTAGCATGGGACGGGAGGGCCGCCTTCAGCGCATTCCCACTGCCTCTCTTCCACGTCGCCGACAACATCCACCTTGGAAGGAGGATAACTTTCCTCCTCCCGGGCCGTATGAAGTGGCCACGGATTCAACTTGCTCGAACATCCTGGAATCTCCATGAAACTCAAACACGCCCGATTCACGTTGCCGATTCGCATAGCGAAATGGTCCTCCATGTCCCTTTGTTTCCTACTCATCGGATGCGGTGAGGCCTCGGACTCCGCTTCAAATGCTGCTTCCTCCTCAGAGGTGACGCTGGATGCTGAGGGTATGATGCCCGCACGGCGTCAGAAGGCCTTCAAGAAAATCTTCCATGCGGTTCCCTCTCCCATCGAGACGGCGATGCTGCTCGAAAGAAGCGGGATCCAATTCAATTCGGAATCGCTCCACGATCTAGACAAGGCCGTGGGATATTCCACCACGGAATTGCAGTCGGTCAATCTCGGCATCTATGCAGGCGATTTGAGTTACTCCGTCATCTTCAATCAGAACCAGCAATCGGTGGACTACCTGAACACCTGTCGCAGGTTGTGCGATGGATTGGGGGTAGGTGACATCATCAACGCCGATCTGATTACGCGAGCAGACAACAACCGGGACATCCGAGATTCCCTGGTCGACATTGTGACGGACACTTTTTACGCATTGAACGGCCGTTTCCGCGAGAACGGCATGGAAGAAGTGAGTGGCCTCATGGCGGCTGGTGGTTGGATCGAGGGAGTCTACCTCGGCACCCGCAGCCTGTCTTCGTCCACGGATGATCTCAAGTTGCGGATCGCAGAGCAGAAGATGACCCTGGACAACCTCTTGGGACTTCTCGACAGCTACGCACCTACACCTGCATTGACCGCCATGAAGCAAGCCCTCGCCCCTGTGGAGGCGGCATTTGCAGGGGTCAGCATCACAGAGAATCCTGCGGCAGCTTCTGCTGCTGAAGACGGTACGGTGATCATCAGCGGCGGACCGGAAGTCAAGTACGATGATGCCACGTTGGCTGCGATTTCAGAATCTATCGCTGCCGTTCGTAACCAATACGCCCAATGAACGTAATCCTAAGTGCCATGACTGCGATCAAGAAACTCCCCCTCGCTGCACTCGCCCTGGTGATGATGTTCACCGCGGCTGATGCGAGCGCCCAATGCCGGACCTTCACCAAGAAGCGTTGCCTCCCGCAATTGGAAGACTACGTTCAGAACGACAACTACAATACCGCTGTCCTCATTCCCGGAGACGAGGCAGAACTGGAGCTCACTTTCTTTGGGGACCGGGCTTACCGTTTGCTCGTCTGTGGACACCCTGTTTTGGGTGACCTCACCTTCCAGGTGCTGGACAGCCGTGGCAACGGGATTTACGACAGCACGGACAAGGAAACCGACCACTTTGACTTCAGGGTGGCCAACACACAGCAGATGACCATACGGGTCCAGGTACCGAAAACGGAAGCCGTGATCCAGCATGAGGGCTGCGTAAGCATCATGGTCGGCTCGAAAGGCTGATTCGCTGATTGATATTTAGGTGCAACGCCTGTCCGTACATCGGGCAGGCGTTGTTCGTTTGGGGCCGGAGTCAGGAACCTTGGGAGAAACCTTGGGCAGACAGGAATTCCGATACATGGACTTCGAATTCATCCGGTCTTTCGGCGTGAAGCCAATGTCCAGCGTCAATGGGAGCCTCCTGAAGCTGGGGACAATGCTTGCGCAATGCTTCCAGGCCGCGGCCTACGACATATTCCGACCTTGTACCATACAGAGCAAGGGTTGGGATATGAAGGGTGCCCAAAGGCAAGACTCCGGTCATGTCGGCGAGGTGCCGTCGGAGCACAGGCAGGTTGAATCGCCATGCAAACCGTGAAGAATCAGGACGGTACAGCCCTTTGAGCAGGAACTGGAGTACACCGGGGTCCGCAATGCGGGTCGCCAGTTTTTCTTCCGCTTCGCTTCGCCGGGTCAGTGAACCGAGATCCAACGATGCCAAGGCATCGAAAAGCGGCATGTGGTGAGGTGGGTAAGCCACGGGGGCCATGTCTGCAATCAACAGGCTGCGACACCGCTCGGGATATCGGTCGGCAAAATGCAGGACGGTCTTGCCGCCCATGCTGTGGCCAAGCAAATCTGCACGGTCGATGCCCAAATCGTCCAGCGTATCCAGCAGGTCTATGACCATGTCCTGATAGCCATGGCTGGGATGGTGGGGACTTCGGCCGTGATTCCGCTGGTCCACGAGTATGACAGGCCGTTCGGAGGCCCAACGCAGCCCGAGGCTTTGCCAATTGTCGGAAGAACCGAGCAGACCGTGCAAGATGACGAGGGGGGTGGCTGCCCGGCTCTCTTCGGGTGTGCCCAAGGCGCGGTGGAACAGGACCATGATCAGCTTTTCCTGAGGCGCTCCTTGTACATCCCGACGGTATTCTGCAGCCCGAAGTAGAGCGCATCGCTGATCAAGGCATGACCGATGGACACTTCGTGGAGCGGCACCATCTGGTCGGAGAAGAACTTCAGGTTGTCCAGGTTCAAATCGTGGCCTGCATTGACCCCCAGTCCGCATTTATGGGCCAACTCAGCAGCGGCAACAAAGGGTTGAATGGCTTCGTTTGGGTGGCTGAAAAAATGCTCGGCATAGGGGCCTGTGAACAATTCGATGCGGTCCGCCCCCGCCTCTGCAGCCCCTTGGATCAGATCGGGTTCCGTGCCGAGGAACAGGCTGGTGCGAATCCCCTGAGAGCGGAAATCCGCCAGAACCTTCCGCAGAAGCTCCTGATGTTGCAGGGTATCCCAACCAGCATTCGATGTCAGTATTCCCGGAGGGTCCGGCACGAGCGTGACTTGTTCGGGACGAACCTCGAGCACGAGCTCAATGAAATCCTCCGAGGGATACCCTTCGATATTGAACTCTGTGGTCACCGCTACCCGAAGTTTTCGGACGTCTTCAAAGGTGATGTGTCGTCCGTCGGGGCGGGGATGGACCGTGATGCCATCCGCCCCCCATTGCTGCAACCGCTCGGCGGCCGTGACCGGACAAGGGAGTTTTCCCCCTCGCGCATTTCGGAGGGTCGCGATTTTGTTGACGTTGACGCTGAGGCGCGTGGGGAAAGTTTCCATGGACTTGGAACGGCAAAGCACCGCCGGGCGGCTAATTTCGCAAAGTCTCCTTTTCCCGGAAGAACAAAGTCCATGCACGCAGCCAGCATCATCAACGAAGAGCTCATCGCCCTTACCCCGGGAGACACCCTGGAAAAGGCACTGCGCGCCATGGATGAACTGAAAGTAGAGCACCTGCCGGTGGTGGCGGAAGGCAAATACCTGGGGTTGGTAGCGGAAGAACACCTCCTCGACCAGGAAGGAGAGTCGGTCTTTCTGACCAATGTGCGTTTGATGCCGGTCATGGTGGCGCCAGGTCAGCATTTCCTTGAGGTCGTGGATGTTCTATGCGAGGCAGACGTTAGTGTGGTTCCCGTGGTCGAAGAGGGCGTGTTGTTGGGATGCACCGACCGCACATACCTGTGGAGGGCCTTTCACAACAGCTTGACGCCTTACAGCGAAGGGAGCATCCTGACCTTGGAAATGCCTTGGAAGGACTACAGTCTGGCCCAGGTTTCCCACAGGGTGGAGTCCGAAGGGGTCAAAATCCTCCAAGTTCTGGTCAGCGACGGGGCCCAGCCAGAGAATGCAGAGGTCGCGCTGCGTTTGTCCACCCGCAATATCGAGGCGCTGATTGATTCTTTGCGCCGACACGGATACGATGTGCGCGCCTTTTACAGAGCGGAGGAATATGCCGAGGAGATGAAGCGAAGGATGGCGGCCCTCAGGCGTTACATGAACATCTGACCCATGGATTTTCATCCCGCCCCGATTCAATCGCTGTTGCTCCATGGGAGCGTGATTGCAGAAGGAGACGTTTCCGCGGTTGCGGAAATGATAGATTTCTTGCGAAGCCGGAATCTGACCCTTTCCCTCACCGAGGGCTTCCAGGAGGCCATGACCGCTGCGGGTTTGAATGCCGATGGCATTCAGGTCCTCCCTGCGAAGGCCTTGGATGATGCGCCGCCGGACATCATCCTGACCTTTGGTGGGGATGGAACCGTCCTCGAAACAGCCGCCATGCTCGAGGGACGCCCCGTTCCTGTTTTGGGCATCAATACAGGGCGGCTGGGCTTCTTGTCGCACCTTTCTATTGCAGGGGCATCCGAAGCGCTGGAATCCATTCTCGCAGGAGGCTACAAGGTGGAAAGCCGCGCCATGTTGGCGGTGGATTTTCCCGAGGCGGATCTGGGACCTCATTTCCGCGCCCTGAATGAGATCACGGTTCACCGGAGAGACGTAGCCAGTATGATACGCGTCTCCGTCCACCGGAACGGTGTCTTCGTGAACCGATACTGGTCCGATGGCCTCATCGTATCCACGGCGACCGGCTCGACGGCCTACTCCCTGAGCTGCGGGGGCCCCATCATTCATCCCGACAGCAACGCCATCGTGCTCAACCCCATTGCGCCGCACAATTTGCACGACCGACCCGTTGTCATCCCGTTGGACGGCACGCTGGAAATCGCAGCAGAAGGAAGGGATGAGCACCTGATGCTGACGTTGGATACGAGGTCGCATACCGTCAGTGCTCCGGCCTGCTTCAAGGTTCGGCCCGCAGATCGGCCGTTCTTGTTGGTTCAATTGCCGGAGGTCGATTTCATAGAGACCGTCCGGCGAAAGCTGCACCTCGGGCTCGATGCGCGAGAAGGGGATTTCGGGCAGCCTGGACAAGAAACACGTCCTTCTTCACGTTGATGCTGGTGTCCCGCGCCATGATGAACCTCCTGCGCACGTCGTTCGTTTTGATCCTGCTCCTGGCAGCGACCGGGACCCCTCATGCCCAGCGCAAATTTGAGACGAGCAAGACCCTGGGCCTGACCGTTGGCACGGGCTATTATCTGGGAGAGGTCAATCCCAATGGCCATTTCAAAGGCCGCATGCAGCCGGGTTTCGGGGGTTTCCTTCGGTTCAACATCAACCGCAGGATGGGCATCCGTGCCAGTCTCAACCGCACGGTTCTGATGTATTACGATGCGGACAACGAGGACCCGTGGATTGCCAATCGCAACCTGCATTTCAGGAATGCCATCACCGAAGGGGCCGTTGTAGCGGAGTTCAATTACTCACGATACCAGATCGGAAACACCAAAGACCGCTTTGCCGGATATCTGTTTGCGGGACTCTCTCTGTACAGCCACATGCCCGAGGCCCAGATTGGTGACACTTGGTACGCGCTGCAGCCCTTGGGAACAGAGGGGCAAGGGACGTCATCCGGTGAAGGGCGATATGCCACTACCGGCTTTGCCGTTCCCTTCGGGTTCGGTTTCAAGCTGAACCTGGGCCATTTCTCGGCGTTGAACATCGAGTGGGGAATGCGCCGGACTTGGACCGATCACCTCGATGACATTGCAGGATACTATGCCAGCACGGCGGTTCTGGAAGATGAATCGGGCCCCCTTGCGGAGGAGTTGAGCGAGGCCCGGATTGAACGTGAGGGAGGCCTTGTGGACCCCGTGGGCCAAATGCGTGGATACAATGGTCTGGATGACCGATTCGCGGTCATGACGGCATCCTTCACCTTTCGAATCGACAAGTCGCCGACGACCTGTTGGAACCGTTGATGTTCGGTGGCCAGAAGGTGAAAAACTCCCAATCTCGAAGCGGAAAGACGGCTCTACCTTGCATGCTATTGCGGTGGAAAGCACTTTCGCCGACAGAAGTGCGACGCGCACGCTGAAATGGCCAATCAAACAGCGACATCGAACACCCTTCCGCGACACGTTGCCGTCATCATGGATGGCAATGGCCGGTGGGCACGAGAGCGGGGAGAAGACCGCGTGTTCGGACACGCAAACGGTGTAGAATCCGTGCGTTCTGCTGTTCGGGCCGCGGGAGAATTGGGGATTGATTACCTCACCCTTTATGCTTTCAGCACAGAAAATTGGTCCCGTCCGAGAAACGAGATCAACGCCCTCATGGAGCTGCTTGTGGAAAGCCTGGCCGGGGAGGTTGCAGAGTTGGTCCGCAAAGGGGTCAGGCTGTGTTCCACTGGGGACATCAGCGCCCTGCCGGAATCGTGCATCGCTGCCCTCCGAAACGTGGAGGAGCAGACGAGTGATTGCAAAGGGTTGACCTTGATCCTCGCACTGAGCTACAGCGGCCGATGGGAATTGACCGAGGCGGTGCGCCGCATTGTGCAAGCTGGAATTCCAGCCGAATTCATCGATGAGGATACGGTCAGGAAACACCTGAGCATGCCGGACGTTCCGGATCCTGAATTGCTGATCCGAACGAGCGGGGAGCAGCGCCTGAGCAACTTCCTGCTTTGGCAACTGGCATATTCAGAATTGCATTTCACACCGGTCATGTGGCCGGATTTCAGGGAAGACCACTTCAAGGCGGCCATCCTGGAGTTCCGGGGACGGGAGCGGCGGTTCGGTCGAACGGGCGAGCAAATCAAATCCCCGACGGCGTCCCCAGGTGGGGAAATCCCAAAAGCGGAATGAAGCGGATGTTGAAGGAAATAGGGGTGTTGATCGCCTTGGGCTTTGTGTCAATTGCGGTTTGGGCGCAGCCCGGCACGGGGAACGTCGACCTCGCGGTCCCCAGCGATTACCGCATTGCGGGCGTCACCGTGCTCGGAGCGGAGTACACAGATGTGCAGGCGGTGAAGCTGTTCAGCGGTCTTCAGGTCGGTGATGAGATCACCATTCCCGGTGAACGGCTGTCTCAGGCTGTGCGGAATCTCTGGGACCAGCGCCTTTTCAGCGACGTCTCCATCGAATTGGGCGAACGCCGGGACAAGGATGTCTACCTGGTCATTCGCGTGGAGGAAATGCCCCGTTTGACGCGCTACGGATTCACGGGGGTCAAGCGCGGAGAGCAGGAGACCCTGCGCGGAAAGCTGGACCTGGTCAGGGGACAGATCGTCAACGAGAACCTGAAGGTCACCACACGTCGGATTTTACAGGACCACTACCTCGAGAAGGGCTATTTCGACGCCCAAATCACCATCACGGCTACGCCAGACAGCGTGCTGGAAAACGCCGCAGGGGTCAACATCGACATCGCCAAGGGCGAAAAAATCAAGGTGGGCGTCATTCAGGTGGACGGCGCGTCCAATTTGGGTGAAAAGGCTGTGAAGCGGAAGATGAGAAACACCAAGGAACGGGCTTGGTGGCGCATTTTCAAGCCGTCCAAATACCTCGAGGAGGAGTTCAATGCAGACATTGAGGCCATTGTCGCCTACTACCGGGAAAAGGGGTACCGCAATGCCCGGGTTTCGGGGGACAGCCTGTTCCGAACCCCGGAGGGAGAGTTGGGTATTGCAGTAAAAGTGGACGAAGGGGGGCTGTTCCATTTCCGCGAGATCACCTTCACCGGCAATACCAAATACAGCACCTCCCAACTGGACAGCTTGCTCGGATTCAAGCGCGGTGACCTCTACGACGTGGCCGAGCTGGAAAAGCGCCTGTTCATGAACCCAAAGGGAATTGACCTGAGTGCGCTGTACAGCGACGATGGATACCTGACCTTCCAGGCCATTCCAGTGGAGGTTCGTGCTGAGAACGACAGCATCGACCTGGAAATCCGCCTGGTGGAGGGCAAACAGTTCCGAATTGGCAGGGTGGATGTTCGAGGGAACACAAAGACAAGCGACCACGTGATCCGTCGGGAGATCCGCACCATGCCCGGAGACCTCTTCAGCCGCACGGATGTCATCCGCACGCAACGGGAGCTCAACCAGTTGAATTACTTCAATCCGGAAGCCTTTGGCATCAACCCCGTGCAGAATCCAGAGGAAGGCACGGTGGACATCGAGTACGTGGTAGAGGAGAAGCCCACCGACCAGATAGAGCTGCAAGGGGGCTGGGGCGGTGGCCGCATCGTTGGTTCGCTGGGTGTGACCTTCAACAATTTCGCTGTCGGCAAGGCTTTCAAGAAGGGCACATGGCGGCCTGTTCCCATGGGGGATGGCCAACGCATCAGCATACGTGCCCAGTCCAACGGACTGTTCTTCCAGAGCTATAATGTCAGCTTTACCGAGCCCTGGCTTGGCGGCAAGAAGCCCAATGCCCTCACCGTGGCAGCATGGCGCTCCATACAATCCAATGGCCAGCCCAAGAGAAATTCCGAGGGCGACGCGAATCCCCTCAGGCAGACGCTGATGATCACGGGGGTCTCGGCTTCGATCGGTCAGCGATGGAAGCAGCCCGATGACTGGTTCACCGTCAATGCTGGCTTGAGTTACCAGCACTTCGACTTCGACCAATACAACAGCGGTCTTTTCAGTTTCACGGACGGACGCTCCAACAACATCGCACTCAACTTGGTCATGAGCCGGAACTCGGTGAGCGACCCGATTTTCCCAGTCTGGGGTTCAGAGCTGCGCTTGAGTGTGAAAGCCACCCCTCCCTTCAGCTTGTTTCAGCCAGACAGGGACTGGGAAGGGCTCAGCGACCAAGAGCGATTCCGCTTTGTGGAATACCACAAGTGGAAATTTGTGGCCAATTGGTACACCCCCCTGACCACGGGTGGAGGCGAGAATCCAAAGTCATTGGTGTTGCGCACCTATTTCGGCGGAGGCATGATCGGCCAATACAATCGCCAAATCGGTCTGTCGCCCTTCGAGCGATTCTACCTTGGCGGGGTATTCCTCAGTGGCTTTGTCCTGGACGGAAGGGAGATCATCTCGCTGCGCGGATACGACAACCTCTCGCTGACGGCTCCCGATCAGAATACGGGTGCCGGCGCCATCGTCAAGTACGGAACGGAGCTGCGTTACCCATTGTCGACCAATCCAAGTGCCACGATCTACACCATGGCCTTCCTGGAAGCAGGCAATACCTGGCAGACAGCAGATGGCTTCGACCCCTTCGATGTCTACCGGTCGGGTGGCATTGGAATGCGGATATTCCTCCCCATGTTCGGCCTGCTCGGTCTGGACTACGGATGGAGGTTTGACGATGTCCCCTCTGCGCCCTCCATGGCACGGGGCCAATTCCACTTCTCTCTCGGCATGAACATCGGCGATTTGTAACCGCATGTGCGAATCCAGCCACAATTGACGTTGAGCCCTCGTCCCGTCTTATTTTCACACACCCGATAGCCATGCGTACACTTCGTCTCCTGCTGCCCTTGTTGATGCTCATTCCGGCGACTTCCGTCCTTGGACAGAAGTACGCCTACGTGGACACGGAGTACATCCTCTCCCACCTTCCTGAGTATGCTGAGGCCCAGAAGGAGCTCAACTCGCTCGCCAAGGAGTGGTTGGACGAAATCGAAGAGAAGTACGAGGCGTCCAATCAATTGGAGACAGCGTACCGCGCCGAACGGGTCTTGCTGACTTCGGAAATGCGCAGGAAGCGCGAAGACGAGATTTCTGCCAAGCGGACCGAGGCGACGGACATGCAGCGCGCCAAGTTTGGCGTCGAAGGAGAGCTGTTTCAGAAGCGGCAGGAGCTGATTCAGCCTGTCCAGGAGCAAATCTTCCAGGTGCTCAAGGACTTGTCCAGTTCCCGGGGATACATGGTCATCTTCGACAAGGCGAAAGACTCCAACATGCTTTACACGAACCCGAAATATGACATTTCGGACCGGGTCATCAAGGAGTTGGGGTACACACCGGGAGAGACCATCGAAGGGGAAGAATCCGAAGCGGACGGAGAGAAGGGAAAGAGCCTGCAGGATCGGATGAACGACACCTTGGACAAAGGCAAGGACAAAGTCAATGACCGCAGAGAGCAGGTCACCAATCGGGTCAATTCGGGCATCAAGGGTGGAGACCGACCCAAGCAATGACTCCACCATCCCAGCTACGCATTCACTACAACATGAAATACAACGTACCCTTCGGCCTTTTCTTGGCCGCCATGCTTTTCCTCGCACCTGCACAAGCCCAGGTAAAGGAGGCGCGTTTCGGACACATCGATACGCAGAGCCTGCTCGAGGCCATGCCTGAGCGGAATTCCATCCAGACCGAGATCGAGACCGCTGCTGGCCAATTCGAAGAGGAAATCGTCCGCATGCAAAGCGAGTTGGAAGGAAAGGTGGCTGAGTATCAGCAAAAGGCCGAGTCCTGGCCAGCGGCCATCCGTGCCCAAAAGGAGCAGGACATCACGATGGGCCAGCAAGGTCTGGAGCAGTTCTATCAGACGGTTCAGCAAGAGCTGGCCGGCATGGAAGCCCGCCTCCTGGAGCCGATGATTGAACGCGCCCGAGAAGCCATTGAGACGGTAGGTGCCGAGGAGGGCTTCACCTACATCTTCGACACGTCTTCCGGCGCGACCGTGTACAACGGCGGCGAAGATGTTCTCCCCCTCGTCAAGGCCAAGCTTGGCCTCTGACGCACCCATCGGTATTTTCGACTCTGGCATAGGTGGCCTCACGGTGGCCCATGCCATGGCGCAAGCCATGCCAGGCGAAAGCCTGCTTTATTTCGGAGACACGGCGCACATGCCCTATGGCGACCGGTCACCTGAACTGGTGCGCACCTATTCTGTGCGCATCGCACAATACTTGCGCGAAGAAGGCTGCAAGGCCATCGTGATTGCCTGCAATTCAGCGTCAGCTGCCGCAACGGATGCCGTCCGAGAAGTGGCCGGGGAAGACATTCCCGTGATGGATGTGGTGCAGCCTGTCGTGGAGTACCTCGCCGAGCGCGGGGTGGCCCGTGTAGGCGTCATCGGCACCCGGGCAACCGTGGGCAGCGGCATCTATGGCCGTTCCCTTGCAGAGGCACGGGCCCGGCGCGAAGGTGATGCCGCGTCGTTGCACCCGACCGTGGAATGGCCCACGCCATTGCTCGCGCCACTCATTGAGGAGGGGTGGCATGATCACGCTTTGATGGAGCCGGTCATCGCTTCGTATCTGACGGCTGCAGGCTGGTTGGGCGATGGAATGGGCGCAATCGATGCCCTTGTTTTGGGATGCACCCATTATCCATTGGCCGATGAAGTGTTTCGTCGGGTTGTGGGACCTCATGTGGAACTGGTGGATGGGCCAGGAATCGTGGCCAAAGCTGTATCCAAGGCACTCGATTCTCGTGGATTGCGTCGGTCAGATTCTCTGCCGCGGCATCAATTCCTGGTCAGCGATTTGACGGAGAATTTCAAACGCTCTGCCGAGCGCTTCTTTGGTGAAGAGATTCCATTGCAGCCTGGAGGCCCTTGGTTCAAAGGCTGAAGACGTCAGCTCCCTTCTGCCGAGAACCAGCCGGCATATTCCGTGTATCGCTTGGCAGTTTCCGCGAGCACTTGGGCCAAATCTCCTCCCACATCTTTGACTTTTCGTGCGGGAACCCCGGCCCAGAGTTCACCCGGTCCTATTCGGGTTCCCTCGAGCACCACGGCCCCTGCGGCAACCACGGCCCCCGTTCCTACCACGGCCCGATCCATGACCACAGCCCCCATTCCAATCAGTGCACCCTCTTCAACGGTACATCCATGCACGATGGCATTGTGACCAATGCTGGACCGGTCCTGGATGACGAGCTGGGTCTTCTCGAAGGTTCCGTGCAGCACCGCGCCATCCTGAACATTGACTTGGTTCCCCAAGCGAATGGCACAAACATCCCCGCGCACCACGGCGCCAAACCAGATGCTGCAATCCTCGCCCGTCGACACGTCACCAACGACGGTGCAATTCGGAGCAAGCCATGTGCGGGCCCCGAACCGCGGAAGGACTCCCTTGACGGGCAGGATGACGGGCTCTTGTTTTCTGGATGACGCGGTGGTGACCATGGCTTGAAAATACGGGAGGAGGACGGTTGCAGGGATCACTGTGCAGAGAAGAGGTCATCGCCTTTGAACCGCGCTTCTTCGAGCCATGGGTCACTGGCTCTCCCGGCCCTGCGCAGGGCAATGGCTTCCGCGATGTCCTCGGATCGAACGGATGCACGATTGTCCAGGTCCGCCAGGGTCCGGGACATCCGGAGGATGCGCGTGTGGGTCCGTGCACTGAAGCCAAAGTGATCCATGCTGCGCTTCAGAAGCCGCTGGCTGTGCGCATCGAGCGCCACAAAATCATGGAGTTGCTGTCCGTCCAGTCGATGATTGGTCATTCCTTCAGGATTGCGTGATGCTTGGGTATTTCGGGCGGCATGCACTTTTTCACGCCACGTCTTTGCTGATTCCCTTCTTTGGTTGCGGCTTTTTTCCGCGAGGGGGCCACGTTCCGGCATCAGAAACTGGGCGTCCACAGGGTCAATCTCAAGGTGAATGTCGATTCGGTCGAGCAGAGGACCACTGACCTTGCGGATGTACTGTTGCCGGGCATGCCGACTGCATCCGCACCGTTTGCGCTTCTCAGGATCGTTGGAATACATGCCGCAAGGGCAGGGATTCATGGCAGCCACCAATTGGAATGACGCAGGAAACTGCACCGTGGAACGGGCCCGGCTGACCACCATCTCTCCCGTTTCCATAGGCTGTCTGAGCACTTCGAGAACATGGCGCGGCATCTCGGGCAATTCATCCAGAAATAGGACGCCAGCATGGGCGAGGCTGATTTCGCCGGGCCGCGGATCTGATCCACCCCCGACCAATGCGACGTCAGAAATGGTATGGTGGGGGCTACGAAAAGGGCGTTGGAGGATCATACCGGTCCTCTGGCCGAGCCTATCAGACACGGAGTGGATCCGATTGACTTCTATGGCCTCGCTCACAGTAAGTGGCGGAAGCAGTCCCGCCATGGCCTTGGCGAGCATGGATTTTCCGGATCCCGGGGGACCCACCATGCACACGTTGTGTCCCCCGGCCGCTGCGAGCGCCATCGCGGCAATGGCCCGGTCTTGTCCGCGGATATCCGCCAGAAGATCCAGCGAGGCTCGGGAGGGCGATTCAAGCATGCTCGACAGGTTGCATGGAATGGGCCGCAAAGCGCGTGCGCCAGACAGGTGGTCCAGTACCTCTGAAAGATGGTCTGCAGGATAGGCCTGCACATTGGGCAGCAACGCGGCTTCCTCCGCTGAGGCTCGAGGCAGGATCAAGCTTCCGATGCCCGGAACCGTGGCCGCCTGTGCCAACGCCAACCCTCCTCGAACCGGGCGCACCGCGCCGTCCAGAGCCAACTCTCCCATCATGAGGGTCTCATCCAGTCCCGCAGGCTCGATTTGTTCCGAGGCGGCGAGTATGCCCAAGGCCAGTGGGAGGTCATAGGCAGCCCCTTCCTTGCGCAGGCCGGCGGGTGCGAGGTTGATGGTGATGCCCTTGCCAGGCCATCGGTATCCAAGGTGCTCTATGGCACTTTTGATCCGTTGTTGGCTCTCCCTCACGGCACTGTCCGGAAGCCCGACCATCAGAAAGTGGATGCCCCTGTCCACCCGCACCTCCACGGTGACGGGCACGGCGTCGACGCCCCGCAGGGCTGCCGCATGCAATTTGACCAGCATGAACAAACAGGACTCAGGCGCAGTGCACCTCGATGTGGTCAATCAGGGCGTGTATGCACTTGATGTGCACTTCCTGAATGCGGTCGGCAAAGCCGTTCCAAGGCACGCGAACCTCTGCATCGCAGAGGGCGGCCAATGGACCGCCATCCTTGCCCGTAAGTCCCACCACCATCATGCCCGCCTCCTTCGCGGCCTCAGCGGCGCGGAGTACGTTGGGAGATTGACCCGAAGTCGAAATGGCGAGAAGAACATCACCTGGGCGTCCCATGGCCTCCACAAAGCGGGAGAACACAAACTCGAATCCGTGGTCATTGCTTACACACGTCAGATGCGAAGGGTCAGAAATGGAAACAGCAGGCAGTGCTTTCCGGTCATCGCGGTAACGTCCTGTCAACTCCTCGGCGAAGTGCATGGCATCGCACATCGAGCCGCCATTTCCACATGAAATCACCTTTCCACCCGAACGGATGGCATTCACCATCAGATCACCGGAGCGTTCCAATGAAGACAGCAACCCAGGGTTTCCCAGGAAGGCATCGAGTACCTGTTGGGCTTCTTCAAAGTGAG
Source organism: Flavobacteriales bacterium (assembly GCA_030828175.1). Lineage (GTDB taxonomy): Bacteria > Bacteroidota > Bacteroidia > Flavobacteriales_D > Sanyastnellaceae > UBA8752. Next base: position 7,347 of record JAURDB010000023.1, on the reverse strand, counting down.
CGCGTATGCTATGGGCTTTCTCCATGGAGGCAAGGTGCAGGTCACAAACCAAAAGCCAACCCCCAGGTTGTCAGCGACAGCAACGGCTTTGTATCTGTGGACCGGGTGCTCATTTGGAGGATTCAAACCGCCCAAATCCCGCTTCAAGGAAGTCGATGAACTTCTGCGGATCGGGGTCATAGCCCACGCCTTCTCCCAAGGCCTCACCATTGTGGTCGAGCATGACATAAAAAGGCTGGGCATTGGTGCCAAAACGCGAGGCCTGCAAGTAGGTCCATTTGTTGCCCACTGTGCGCACCTTGAAGTCTTTGCCTCCGAATTGCTCCACGCGTTGTTCCGATTCAGGAAGTGCCTTGCGTTCGTCTACATACAAGGAAACGAGGACGGCTTCTTCGGTCAGGTAGCGCACCACATCGGGATGGGGCCACACTTGCTCTTCCATCTTCCGGCAGTTCACGCAGGCCCATCCGGTGAAGTCCAGGATCATGGGCTTGCCTTCGGCCCGCGCGGCAGCGAGTCCTTCGTCGTAGTCCCTGTAGCGAGCCTCGACGTGACCAGAAGCCGTGTGTCCATCACCAGAGCCACCATGGCCTCCCCCGACACTTCCACTGCTCTCAGCGTAAAACAGCGGCGGTGGGAATCCGGAAATCAGGTTGAGGGGGGCACCCCACATGCCGGGCAGCATGTAAATCGCAAGGATGAGGAACACCGTTCCGAGGCTCCAGCGACCCACGCTCATGCGTTCCAACTTGCTGTCGTGCGGGAAGCGCAGGCCTCCGTACAGATAGACTGCAATGCAAAGGGCTACGGCAATCCAGATGGCAATGAAGAGCTCCCGCTTGAGCAATCCAAGCTGCAGGACAAGGTCCGCATTGGACAGGAACTTGAAAGCGAATCCGATTTCCAGCAAACCGAGGACCACCTTGACGCTGGTCAGCCATCCGCCGCTTTGCGGCAATGAATTCAACCATCCCGGGAAGGCACTGAACAGCGCAAAAGGGATGGCCAGGGCCAAGGAGAAGCCGAACATCACGGCGATGGGTCCCCCAAAGTCACCCGTGGCGGCACCGGCGAGGGCGCTGCCGACCAATGGTCCGGTGCAGCTGAAGCTGACAATGGCCAAGGTGGCGGCCATGAAGAAAATGCCAATGAGGCCACCGCGGTCGGCCTGGGCGTCAACCTTGTTTGCCCAGCTGGATGGCAGTTGTATCTCAAACGCACCGAGGAAGCTGACACCAAAGACCACCAACAACACGAAGAGGAACAGGTTGAAGAAGGGGTCGGTGGAGATCATGTTGAGCACATCGACCCCAAAGACAGCTGTGAGGACCAGACCCAGACCGGTGTAGATGAAAATGATGCTGGCGCCATAGATCAGGGCGTTCCGAATGCCTTCTGCGCGGGTCTTCGACTGCTTCGTGAAAAAGCTCACCGTCATGGGAATCAATGGGAAAACACACGGGGTGAACAGTGCTGCGAATCCCAATCCCATGCCCAGCAGGAACAGCACGAGCAAACCCTCGCCCCCTGCTTCTTCATCGCCCGCATCGCCCGCCGCTACTTCACCTTCCGGGCAAAGTGCGGGCACGGCCGAAGAGAGTGCTTCAGAAAGGGCCATGTTGAACTCGACATCGGGCGGGAAAATGCACTTCGTGTCATCGCACGTCATGTAGGTCAACACGCCCTCGATGTTGTCGGGGGCATCGCCTGACCAGCTGACATCCAGGGCCCAGCGGACCGTGCCCTCGAAGGATTTGACGTCCTTATCAAAGTTGGGGTCGTAGTGAACCTCGGGGGTGCATTCCTTCAGTTCGCCCGCTTCCACCCCTTCCGTGGAGAGCATGAAGGATGTGGGGATGGGGCCGTCGAGCGGGTCGTTGTCGTGGCTGTACACGTGCCAACCCTCTTCGATCTCCGCCGTTGCGACCAGCGTCGCGGACTGAGCACCGGTAGCATACAAGGCGATTTCCCATTGGACCGGATCGTAGATGCCCATCGGGGCGCTTTCGCCCGTTTCGCCTGTTTCGAAGGCACCGTGGCCCCCGCCGTGACCGTCCGCGCAGTAATCGGGCTTGGCGGTTTCGGGCTTCAGGTCGGACAATGCCAGCGCGAAGTCAATGTCTTCGGGCGGCAGGCATTTGCTCTCGTCGCACACCATGAAGGTGAGGTAGCCCTTGATGGTATCGGGAATGGCGCCGGGGAAGGAAACCGTGTGCACCCAATGCGTCTGCTCCTCGAAAAAGAGCAGGTCCAACATGAAATTGGGGTCGTATTCGAGGTGGGGCTCGCATTCCGCTGCCGCCGTATCGGCCGTAGCAACGCCCTCGGTTTCGATGGTGAACGACGTAGGAATGGGGCCGTCGAAAGGGTTCAGGAACTGGCTGTAGACGTGCCAGCCCTCCTCAATGGTGGCGTGGAAGTCGAGGTCCAAGGTGCCGTCGCCATTGTCATACAGGGCGAAATCCCATGCCACGGGGTCGTGGATCTGGGCCTCGGCTGCCGGGGCACTGAACAGGGTCGCCAGGGCGAGGGCGGAAAACGAAAAGAGGAGCTGCAGTGGTTTCACGAACACGTTGCTTTGCGGGCGCGAAAGATAATGCCGCCTCGCTCTGCTCGCCGCGCAGGACAGGCCAACGGTTGCGAATCGTCTGCGCTTCCTCCGAATCAGAGTGCGATTTCCTGGCCGGGGGCAAGCCCAAATCGACGGCGGATCAGGGCACTGCCCGCGTAGACCAGGGGTGTGTCGAGTGCGGCCACCAGCACCTTGAATCCAAAACCATTGACCAGCAATGCCCCGAAAAACGCCCACTCTATTTCACCGGCAGCACAGAGCAGCAGCAGGATGACCACCGTGTCCACGAACTGAGAGGGGATGGTCGAGAAGTTGTTGCGCAACCAAAGCTTGCGCCCGCCGGTGCGGTGCTTCCAGAAGTGGAAAATGCGCACGTCCAGGAATTGGGCGATGAGGTAGGCTGCCATCGACGCGGCCACGGCGAGGACGGTCTGCCCGAATACGTGATCGAACTCCCCGTTTGTCACCGGAGACCATGCCGTGGCGGGCGCTGCGCCTGCCACCACGATGATGCCCAGCGTGAAGACCGAAGCCACAAGCCCGCCCTTCACCACATCGTCAGCGCGCTTCTTTCCGAAGATTTCGGAAATCAGGTCGGTCACGAGGAAAGTCAATGGGTACGGAAGCAAACCGACGCTGGCTTCGAAGGCGTAATCCATGCCGGGAACGGGCAGGTTCCAGACGAAGAATTTCCGAAAGATGAGATTGCAGCTGACCAGACTTGCCACGAATAGGGCCGCCATCGCCAAATAGAGACCGAGCGCGAGTTCCCGGTCCTTCTCGGATTCGGGTTTCAGCGGAGGGGGCAGCGTGCGGTCCATCACGAAGCGAAATTACCCAACCGGCTTCCACTCGAGGTGGAGCACGGCCTTCTGCGGATCGGCGTCTTTTTCCTCCCCCCCCGTGGACAAGGCAGCGTGGCGGGCGATGCGGTGCCCGACCAGCCAAACGATGCGTCCATCGGCCTGCTCGACCACCCATTGCCCAGCGCGTTCCGTTGCCGCCACCTTCCGTTGTGTCAAAACGTCCGAGATCAGCTGACTGCCCTCCAAGCCGAGGGGCTGGATGCGGTCACCTTCGCGCCAAGCTCGCAGGCAAAGCGGCGGTTTGACGCGGCTCCAATCCAATTGGGCTGTGTCGTCCGCAGGATCGATCCGGACACCAACCGGGCGGGTTTCCATCCTCCAAGTCAACCGACCCCTCTCGGTCTTCAATTCTCCGAAATCGCTGAATTCACCAGGGGTCCAATGCACAGGCTCCTTGAAGGCATCCGCGCCGACAGCCACGGCCACGAGCTCCGCGCGCTCCCGCACGATGCGGTGGGTGGAAGAGGCCCTGGATCGCCCTACCTCGGTGGTTTCTAGGGCCAGCTCCAACAAGGCCGAAGACTGCGCAGGACCGAATCCAAAGGGAGCGGACCAGAGTCCCATCAGTTGTGTGGGTGAGGGGGCATGGCGAATGGCTTCCAAAGACAAGGCAGAGGGTCTTTCCTGCATGCCTGCCATCCAACCGGACAGATGCTTGCGCCATTCCTTGGCGATTTCGCCGGTGCGGGTCATCCCAGCCGCCCATCCCGGTCGCATTTCGTCCAGCAAAGGAATCAGGTCATGGCGGATGCGGTTGCGCAGATAGGCGGGTTCGTCATTGGTCGCATCCTCACGCCAGCCGTGCCCCGCGGCTTCCAGGGCGGCGCGCAAGTCGGCCTTGCCTCGGCCCAGGAAGGGACGGCCCAAGAAGAAGCCATGCGCCTGATGCCAATCGAGCATGCCGGCAAGGGCATCGGGTTGGCTGCCCCTCAACCACTGCAACAACTGTGTTTCGCGCTGGTCATCGGCATGATGCGCCGTGAGCACGACGCCTTCTGCACCCACCATTTCGGCCATCCAGCCGTAACGTGCTTGCCGCGCGGCCGCCTCAAGGCCCCAATTCCTTCGGGCCTCCGAGTCGGCCAGCCCCTCGATCGTGTGCGTATGGCAAGGCCAACCCATGGCAACCGCCGCATTGCGCACAAAGGCGGCATCGTCGGCCGAATCTGCGCGCAGGCCGTGGTCCACATGCAAGACCCCAAAGTCTCCATCCACGCAGCGTGCCGCGTGAAGGAGCGCCATGGAGTCCAGTCCTCCGGACACGGCCAGCCAGACCTTTTGCTTCGGGCCCACACCGTGACGGTTGAGCAGCCGGCGTATGTCCGCACCGAGATTTTGAAGCAGATCAGCCATGGCTGTCGGATTCCATGAGGTTGGCGTCCAGGGTTCCATTGGAAACCCCCTCGGCCAGCACTTCGAGCAGGGCCCGGGCTTTCAATCGGGTCTCTTCCCACTCGGCTTCAGGGTCGGCCAATGCGGTGATGGCGCCACCGACGTGCGCGCTCCATTTTCCATTCGCCAGGTCCGCGATGAGGGTACGGATGACCACATTGAGGTGAAAATCGCCCACGCCACCGCGGCCATCGGGCTCCGCCCAGCCCACGGTGCCCGAATAGAGGCCCCGCTCCACGGGTTCGACCTCGGCGGTGATTTCCATGGCCCGCAACTTGGGCGCACCGGTCATGCTGCCCATGGGAAATGTGGCCCGCATGATGTCGTCCCAGGACGCATCCTCCCGAACCGCGCAGGTCACGGTCGACACCATCTGATGGACGTTGGCAAAGCTGTGGATGCCGCAGAGTTCCTCCACCTCCACGCTGCCCGGTTGCGCTACGCGGCTCAGGTCATTGCGCACGAGGTCGGTGATCATGACGTTTTCCGCCCGCTCCTTCACGTCGGTGCGAAGGTGCTCGGCGGCGGCGGCATCGGCATCGGGGTCGGCATGACGCGCCGCCGTTCCCTTGATGGGGCGCGAAACCAGGCGGTCTCCAAGGCGTTCGAGGAAGCACTCTGGACTGGCCGACAGGATGCGCTGGCCTCCCAGTGAAATGCAGGCCGAATAGGGCGCTGCGGTCCGTGAGACCAGGGCGGAAAAGGCGCGAAGAGAATCGAATGCTGGGGGCAAGTCGCCGCGCAGTTCCCGACACAGGTTCAGCTCGTAGATATCGCCACGAAGGATGTGTTGCCTCACCCGATCGAAAGCGCGCAGATAAGCGCTGTGGTCCAGACTGCTTTCGCTTTCATCCGGGGTGGCGAGGCGGTTCAGATGGCCGTGGTTTCCCCCGGCAGTCATTCCCTCCTTCACAGCCCGCGTCATTTCGGAGACCAGAACAGGGTCGTCGGGCTTCACCCGCCATTCCCATTTGGCCTCGGGACCGGCACCTCGGAAAGACAGCACACCGGCGGGTTCCACCCAATGCGCCACCGGCAGAACCACCCTCGGACGGCCCTGGGTCGGAAGCGCCAGCAAAGGGTCGGCCCGCAATTGGTCATATCCTACCCACCCGAAACAACGGCCTTGGGCGGAGCCCACAAAGTCCTGGATGCGTGTGTATGCATTGGCGCTCGGAAATTCCAACGTCAACGTGCGCTTCACACCCGCTGCGAGCAGGCCTTGCGGCACCCCGGGCGTCCGGGCGGCGTCGAGCAATAGCCAGGCATCGGCCAGCGCCGCTCTGCCCAGATCGGGCAGCACGAAACCTTCAGATGGCGCGTCGGGGATCACCTCTCAAAGATGGCGCCTGATGAGGTCGGTTACCGCATCGGCCCAATCTTCCTCGGCGTTCAGGCTCGGAACGAGGTCGAGGTGCTCACCGCCGTGCTCCTCGAAAATCTCGACGTACTCCTCGCCGATTTCCACCGTTGTCTCAAGGCAGTCGGCCACAAAAGCCGGAGAAAAAACCAGCAGGCGCTTGTCCCCCGCCTTCCCGCGTTCCTCAATGACCTTGTCGCTGAAGGGGGTGAGCCATTTCTTGTCGAGTCGGCTCTGAAAGGAAACGGTATAGCGGTCCTCGGAAATGCCCAAGCGTTCGGCCAGCGCCCTGGTGGTGGCGAAGCAGGTGGCCTTGTAGCAGAATTTGTTCTCCTCGTTGATTTCCGATTCGCAGCTGTGGTTCGCGCAGCGGCGGTCCTCATACACCTTGTCGACCTGCCGGGTGGGGACGCCGTGATAGCTGAAGAGAATGTGATCATAGCTGTCCAGGTCAAACTGTTTCGCACGGGCCTCAAAGCAGGAGAGGTAGCCCTCATCGTCCCAGTACTGGCTGACCATGCGCAACTCCGGAATGACGTACCACTTAGAAATCAACCGCATGGCTTCTTCCAGGGTGCTGCCCGTCGTGGCAGAGGCGTACTGTGCGTAAAGTGGAAGGATGACCACTCGGTCGTACCCGCACTGGCGCATTTCCTCCATCACCTTGGGCATCCCCGGATTTTGGTAACGCATGGCAAAATGCACATGCAGTTCGCCGAGTTCAGGGTGATCGGCGGCGAGGCGCGTGCAACGCTCGGCCACCTTGCGGGTCAGCTCCAGCCCATGCAGCAGCAAGGGCGAACCGTTCTCGGTCCACACTTTCTTGTACTCGCGTGAGCTGCGGAAGCGGCGCAAAGGGGAGATGATGCCGCGGACCAGAATCTGGCGGGGCAACCAGGGAATGTCGATGACGCGCCCGTCCGACAGAAACTCGGTCAAGTAGCGGCCGACGGCGGCGGGCCCGGGGTTGTCCGGGGTGCCGAGGTTGATGAGGAGGATGCCGGTCTTCATGGGGCAGGCGGGTGCGGATGTCGAAAGGTCAACAACGTCGTGCGTTCGGGGTTCGCTCGTTGGCTCAGATGTGCAACGCGCGGTCGCCAGTGGCGGCAAGGGCGGCCTCCTTGATGGCCTCGGTAAATGTCGGGTGGGCGTGGCTC
>JAURDB010000237.1 GCA_030828175.1 Flavobacteriales bacterium | reverse complement strand
AAGCTGGCGCCGGGCGATAGGCTTCGCTAGCGTAAGGTTTCAAGCCATCGGGGGAGGATAGTCATGGACGGAGTTAACGGCTTACGGGTAGTGGTCACGGGATCGTCCCGGGGCATCGGGCGGGCCGCCGCCGTGCGGTTGGGGGCTCTCGGGGCGCGCGTGGTGATCAACGGCACAAAGGCCAACGCCCTGGCGGAAACGGCCGCGGCCCTCGAGGCCGTGGGGGCGGAATACCGGATGGTTACGGGCTCCGTCGCCGAGCCAGCAACGGCTCAGGCCCTGATCGACAGCGCCGTTAGCGCCTTTGGGGGTGTGGATGCGGTGGTGAACAACGCGGGCATCGTTCGCGACCGCACCTTGCTGAAGATGTCGGTAGAGGAGTGGGATGACGTCATCGCCGTGCACCTCCGCGGCGCCTTCCTAGTGACCCAGGCGGCGGCCCGGGCCATGAAGGAGAGCGGCGGGGGTCACATTCTCCAGGTGGTCTCGAACTCCGGGCTGGCTGGGGGCTTTGGGCAGGCCAA
>JAURDB010000236.1 GCA_030828175.1 Flavobacteriales bacterium | reverse complement strand
CGGGTCGGTTGCAGTCCTTCGGATGGGATGGCAGTCCGTACGTGGGCAAAAGGGATGCTGCCGCCAAAACTTCCTTCCACATCTTCGATCCGTTCCGGCGCCCAACCTTCGAGGTAGTCCCAGTCCCTCAAGTCCGAGGGCGCTGACCAATCTGCCGTGCAATGCATCAGGGTCCAGGCGTAGTCGGGCCAATCCTCGGAGAGGTCGTCAAACCGAAGAACCAGTGGCGCTTCTCCATTCAACTCGAGAAAGGGACCGCTGAGTGGAGCCCCTGCGGTGTGGAGCCGCACGGAAGCGATGTGGGGTGCTGTGAAGGCAATGGGAATGCCCTGCTGCGCCCTGACCAGCAGCGCAGGCAGACAAATCAGGATCAAGGCAAGCAGCCGCATTTCAACTGGATATCCGTGGCGTAGGGTCACACACCAAAAGTACCCCGCTTGTGCCGCCTCACCTTCTGTTGTGGACAACGCATGACGCCTTGCGCATTCCCTTCGGTTCAGAAGCACTCTGCGCAGTACATTTGC
>JAURDB010000235.1 GCA_030828175.1 Flavobacteriales bacterium | reverse complement strand
CGACTGCACATTCGAAATGAAGTGCGCGACCTTCCCCATCCGCTGATCCACATCACGGGGGACATTCATTTTGCCGCCATCGGACGCCGGAGAGGCACCACCGTCCTGACCATCCACGATCTGGGGATGTTGGACGAAGGCAACACCCTGGCACGCTGGGTCAAAAGGAAATTCTGGCTGGATTGGCCTCTGCTTTCTTGTGACCGACTCATTGCCGTTTCCCAGAGGACCAAGGACGACATCTTGGAGCGGACGCGCTATCCGGCCGATCGGATTTCGGTGATTCCAAGTGTCATCTCCCCCACTTTCCACGCGCGGCCATCCGAACCCGACCACGACATTCCCCGCATTCTCCACATAGGTCTTGCCGACAACAAGAACCTGGACCGACATGCAGCAGCACTTTCAGGCATGGATGTGCACTTGCGCATCATCGGAGAACCCTCCATGGAACAGCATGCGATGCTCAAAAACCAAGGCATCTCTTACAGCCATGCCTCCAAACTCAGCGAAGCGGAAATACAAA
>JAURDB010000234.1 GCA_030828175.1 Flavobacteriales bacterium | reverse complement strand
TGGAGGGCCGTGGCTTTCTTCTCGGTAATGGAGCGCTCCCGCACCCGCCTCTCCTGGTCTGCTTCGCGCTGGCGAAGATAGTGCTTCCACGACATGTTGTAGATATCAATCGTCGCGCGCGTGGCATCAAGGTAGAAAACTCGGTTGACAGTTTCTTCCACGAGGGCAACGTCGTGGGAAATCACAATGACTCCACCTGGGTAGGAGCCAAGGAAAGAACGAAGCCAGGTCACCGAGTCGGCATCAAGGTGGTTGGTGGGCTCGTCGAGAACCATGAGAGGGGCATTTTGGAACAGAATCCGGGCCAGCTCGATACGTCGGCGCTGCCCACCGGATAGCGTCCCCAGCGACTGCTCAAGGATTCCTGGCGGCAAGTTCAAGTGTGAAGCGATTGCGGCGGCCTCCGCCTCAGCCTGATAGCCACCCAAGGACAGGTATTTGTCATGGAGCCGGCTGTACCGAGACATCGCCTGGTCAGCGACAGCAGAATCCGGATCCCCCATCAGTGAAGCGGCGGTATTCATCTC
>JAURDB010000233.1 GCA_030828175.1 Flavobacteriales bacterium | reverse complement strand
TGTTGGGCAAGAAAATACAGCTAGAATTAAACTTAAAAATAAACTTTCAAAAAGATTACTTCCAATAAGTGAGATTGATGGAAAATAAACTGAAGGTGAAAGTATTTATTATAATGAAAATGAAATAGGAAAAGTATTAATAGAAAAAGAATATCCGTTTGCACTAATAAAATATTTAGATGAAAATTTTAATGGAAAATTTGAATTTAATACTAAAGAAGCTTCAATAAAAATTGAAAAGCCTGATTGGATTAAAAACTAGTTTATTATTTAAAAAAATAAATAAATATTAGAATAATAAGGATTATAATAATCCAAATAGTAAAATTTTTTAAAAATTGCTTTAGTTTAGAATTTGATTGTAAAAAACCTGGAAGAACTAAAAGTAAAACTCCGACCATAAATATGACTGAAAGTAATTTATCCATTAAAAACTCCTATAAAATTTTGTTTTGGTGCGGTCGGAGAGACTCGAACTCTCATGGACTAGGTCCACACGGCCCTCAACCGTGCCTGTCTACCAATTTC
>JAURDB010000232.1 GCA_030828175.1 Flavobacteriales bacterium | reverse complement strand
CGAGTTGCAGGCAGGCCACATTGGCCGGATCGGCGTAGTTGCAAGCGCTCAGGTCGGTGCAATTGTCCACGTCATCACAGAGTCCGTCACCGTCTGCATCCGCAGCACAGCCTCCACCACAGACACCAAGGGCATCGAGCTGGTTGCCGGCGCAGTCACAATTGCCCGGAAGGATGCCAGGACCACCGCACACTCCGCACTCGTCCACCGTGGCACAGGGGCCATTGGCGGGATCATTGAAGTTGCAGGCCGTCACATCCGTACAGTTGTCGGTGTTGTCACAAACGCCATCGCCATCGGCATCGGTTCCGTTGCCGCCACAGACACCACAGGCGTCGAGCTGGTTGCCGAAGCAGTCACAATCGCCTACCGGAATGCCGGATCCGCCGCAAACACCGCACGCATCTGCGAAGAGGCAGGTGGCATTGTCGAAGGAAGCAAAGTTGCAGGCCGAGATGTCGGTACAATTGTCGTTGTCGTCGCACACACCGTCTCCGTCCACATCGACACCCGTGCCACCGCAGACACC
>JAURDB010000231.1 GCA_030828175.1 Flavobacteriales bacterium | reverse complement strand
CGAATTCAAGCGGGGCGGGGTCAAGGTTGATGCTGCCCGATATCGCCACCGATCCGCCGCGGATAATCTCTCTTCCTGAAGCATCGAAAAGTGTCCAACTGACCAAGTCGACTTCCGAAGTCAAACGGAAAGGCTGCTGGGCCGAAAAGGGGTTCGGGCCAAAGTGGAAAGGCACCTCGTTCGTGGGCTCGACAATACCGATGGTGTTGGTGTCCGGAAAGACGACGGTCACATCCTGAACGGATTGGTCCGAACAGACCCCATCGATACTGGTGGCTGTCAACACAACGGTGTAGGTGCTGTCCGTAGGAAATTCGTGGAGGGGTGACTCCTCCGTGACCGGTGAAGTGCCATCGCCAAAAGTCCAGAAGTAGGAACCGGCACCGATGGAGAGGTTATCGAACGGCACCGGGCCGTCCTCCGCATACCAAGGGTCCTCCACAAAAAAGTCAGCCTGAACCGGCTCTGAAATGTCGGCCGCACTCCGCGGCAAAATGGTGTAGCCATCGAGGAAGGGCGCCTCGAGGTCGCG
>JAURDB010000230.1 GCA_030828175.1 Flavobacteriales bacterium | reverse complement strand
GAAAAATCAGGTAGACGCTATTAGAGGCGTTTCTGCCAATCCTGGAGTGGCTCATGTTTTAAACTCTTCTTTAACAAAGACAGAAATAAAGCAAGTAAAGAGCGATCTAACCAATGGAATTACCAAGCTTTTATATGTTGCACCAGAATCCCTGACAAAAGAAGAAAATGTGGCTTTTTTAAATACAGTTACAGTTTCATTTGTTGCAGTAGATGAGGCGCATTGTATTTCAGAGTGGGGTCATGACTTTAGGCCTGAATACAGAAACTTGCAAAGAATTATTGATAGGATTGGAGCAAATATTCCAATCATTGGCTTAACGGCAACAGCAACACCTAAAGTTCAGGAAGATATTATTAAGAATTTGGGTATCACAGATGCAACAGTTTTTAAATCATCCTTTAATAGGCCTAATCTTTTTTATGAAGTGCGACCAAAAACCCAGAACGTAGAGGCAGATATTATTCGATTTGTCAAACAACATGTGGGTAAATCAGGGATCATTTATTGCCTTAGTAGAAAGAAAGTAGAG
>JAURDB010000229.1 GCA_030828175.1 Flavobacteriales bacterium | reverse complement strand
AATTTGAGTAAGCCTTTTGTCTCTTGAGTACTTTGAGCCAATATCTCGCTCACGCCCATGAAGCGAGGCTTATCATTTTCGATTACACAGGCATTCGGTGAAATACTCACCTCACAATCTGAAAAAGCGTAAAGTGCATCGATCATTTTATCTGGAGACTCACGATCATTCAGGTAAACCAATATTTCAACGTGCTCAGCCGTATTATCCTCTACCCGCTTGATCTTTATTTTGCCCTTGTCGTTGGCCTTGAGTATGGAGTCTATGAGAGACGAAGTTGTGGTGCCAAATGGTATTTCCGTAATCCTGAGGGTCTTTTTATCATCAGCTTGAATCCTTGCTCTCACCTTGATTTTGCCACCGCGTAGTCCATCGTTATACTCACTAAAGTCTGCAATCCCCGCAGTTGGAAAGTCTGGATAAATCTTTACCCTCTTCCCTTTTAAAATATTGATGGACCCATCAATGAGTTCAACAAAATTGTGCGGAAGCATTTTACAGGCAAGGCCCACTGCAATACCCTCCACTCCTGAG
>JAURDB010000228.1 GCA_030828175.1 Flavobacteriales bacterium | reverse complement strand
GCCATTGGCCGCGTCATTGTAGTTGCAGGCGGTGAGATCGGTGCAGTTGTCCGCGTCGTCGCAGATGCCATCCGAGTCGGTGTCGGCGGCGCAAGAACCGCCGCAGACACCCAGGGCGTCGGCCTGGTTTCCGTTGCAGTCGCAGTCGCCGGCGGGAATGCCCGAACCACCGCAAACGTTGCACTCGTCGAGCGTCTGGCAGGTGCCGTTGGCCACGTCGTCGAAGTTGCAGGCGTTGGTGTCGGTGCAGTTGTCGACATCGTCACAGATGCCATCGGCATCCGTGTCTGCCGCGCACGTTCCCCCGCAAACGCCGAGGGCGTCCGCGACGTTTCCGTTGCAGTCGCAATCGCCGGCGGGAATGCCGGATCCTCCGCAGACGCCACACTCGTCCAAAGTGGCACAAGAACCGTCGTCGATGGTGGCACTGGCGTCGTAATTGCAAGCCGTATTGTCCGTGCAACCGGCGCAGCTAAGCGACTCACAAGAGCCGTTGTCAATGGTGGCCGTAGCGTCGTAGTTGCAAGCGTTGGA
>JAURDB010000022.1 GCA_030828175.1 Flavobacteriales bacterium | reverse complement strand
CAAGGTGCCGCACAGCCCCATGCGGGAAGCGGGTTCGCTCGGCCTGGTCATCGAACGCAAGCGCGCCGGCAGCGGCATGCAGGATGGTTTGCTATGGTTCTGTGACCATTGCAATGCCAAGCTGCACGACACCTATTTCGAACTCAGGGACATCGAGAAGGATTTCCTTCCGCGGTTCAAGGAGTTCTACGGCAGCGAGGAGATGCGGACCTGCAATTCCTGTGGTGAAGTCCTGCCCACCGACCCCCGTTTCGTTGAGGATTGAGGGTGCAACCCATGCCCCGCACTTCTGGTTTTTCTCCTGCCCGATCACTCCCCATGCGATTCCATTCCCCATTGGCAGCCGTGCTGCTTTGTCTGTCTTCTTTCCTCTCTGCCCAACCGATTCTGGTGGATGGGGATGTGTGCCTGGATATAGAAGCAGTCGCCATCCACACCGAAGGTGAGCTGGCGGGATTGACGACTTACAGGTTCTACGCGACCCTGCCAGGCCCGGCTGATATTGTCACCACGGTCTTTGGTGACTTGGAGAATCCCACGAGCCTGCAGACCACCACCAACTTTTACCAGAGTGAATTGGGGGGGCAGTTTCCCTGTGCCAACAACCCCATCCTCTTCGATGCTTTCCCCGAGTTGGAATGGGACAGCTGGTTGACGATCGGTGTGGACGGTCCTCCTGACCCCACGGCAGGGGAGGATTGTCCCCAGGTCGTCATGAGCACGGGATCTCCCTTCATGACGGAGTTCGAGAACGGCAACGGTTTCAGTATCGACGACATCATTGGCAGTGCCTGGTTCGTGGTGCCCACATTCACCAACGGACTGCCCGATGAAGACGGACGGGTTTTGCTCGGGCAAGTGACCACAGATGGGGAGCTGTCCGGTGTTTTTTACATGCAGGTATTGCCCGGCGGCGTGGGCGCACTCGCGGAAGTGGTGGAACTGGAGTTTTTCGGTCCCTGTGACCACATCTCGCCTTCGTTGTGTCCCGAGGAAATTTTCACGGTGGACAACGGCTGTGAATGGGGATTCGAGGTGTCGAACTTCCAGCCAGGGGAGGCGGCGACCTGGACGTTTGGCGACGACTTTGTCAATGGGGGCCACTACGCGGAGTATACTTTCGCAGGAGACGGCACGTATCCAGTGAGCGTCACGTTTACTTCGGATTACTGCCCGGATGGGGTCACGTTGGAGACGCTGGTTGAGGTGGAGGGTTGCTCAGAGCCGGAATGCAACTTGGAGCTCGTCGTGGAGACGGTCGATTCCGGTCAGGTCATCATGGTGGTCCCCGTCGGTTATCCCGAAGGCGCGGAGTTGATTTACTCTCTCAATGGAAGTGTGATCCAAGAAGGGGGGACGGCCATCACCCTGCCTTATGGTACGGGAGAGAACCCATGGCAAGTCTGCGTTCAATATGTGACGGAGGATTGTCCTGATGGCATTTCCTCGTGCACGGGAAGTGAGGACTACGAGCCGGGTTGTCCCCAGGAAATCTGGGTGGGAGGTGCCGGCTGCCAATACATCTTGAGCATCTGTGATTACACGGAAGGGGAGGAGGTGTCTTGGGACTTCGGTGATGGTGCCGAGGGAGAGGGCCATTTCGCGTGGCATACCTACCCTGAGAATGGTGTTTATGAAGTCTGCGCGACCTATGTGAGTCCGACCTGTCCCGATGGGACGGTCCTGTGCACGGCTTTGGAGGTGGAGGGTTGTGAGCCCGACCCATGTCCATTGGAGATTGCCGTGGAATGGAGCAGTCCGGAAACAGGTCAATGGGTGCTGGAGGCTGTCGGTGCTCCAGAGGGTGTGGGTATTCTGTGGTTCGGTCCAGGTGGCGACATCATTGCCGATGGTCCCCTGCTTGATTTTGAGGGCAGTGGCACGGTCTGCGTCTTCTATGAAAGTCCGGATTGTCCACAGGGTGTTGAGGCGTGCATCACCTTGGAGGGACCGGACCCCGATTGCGATGTAGAGGTTTTCGTGACGCCATTGGCTGATTGTGGGCATTATCTCGCAGCTTATCAAGGGGGACCGGGATCGGGCGATGTCCAATGGTACATCGGTGGTGATTTGGCCCAAACGGGAGGAGAGGCGTTCGATTTCAACCTCGAAAGTGGTCAGGTGGTTGAGGTATGCGCCTTGGCCTTCGGGGAAGGATGCCCGCAGGGAGAGGAAGCTTGCGTCGAGGTGGCCCATGACGGTTGTGGACCTTGTCCGGAAGAGGAGGAAGGGTCGATTGCATGGGAAGTGGCAGGTACGGATGAGGATTGCTATGTGGTGTTGGAATTGGAACTGGACCCTGAGGCAGAACTACAGTCCGTGGAGTGGGATTTCGGTGATGGTACGGGCATGACCGGAAACACCTGGACAAGTCACGTCTTCACTGAAGCTGGTGTTTACAGTGTGTGTGCCACGGTTTTGTCTTGGGGCTGCGATGCTGTCAGCTACTGCGCACAGGTGGAGGTGGGGGATTGTGCGGCGGATTGCATGCCGGTTACGCTCACCTTCACTCCTGCGGAAGGGGTAACGGGAACGTTCAATTGGGTCATGTTCGGCGAGGATTGGGCGGAGGACGGACTGTTCTGGATCAGTCCCGAGGGAACACCCGTGGTGCAGGATTTCTGTTTGCCGGAGGGCTGTTATGTCATGGACTTTTTTGCATTGAGTGGCTCTGACGCCGCCCACGATGTGAATGTCACATTGGAGGGTCCGGATGGCCCATTGGAATTCCATGAGGGTCCCATTTTCGATGACAACGGTTGGCAGGTCTTCACTTTTGGTGCAGGCGAAGGAGGCTGCGAACCCGGAGAACCTGAAGGGTGCAACCTCGAAATCGCGGCGGTGGAAGAGGCAGATGGAAGTTGGACCTTGACTGCGGTCACCGATTCGGAAGAGGATGTCGATTTTCTGTGGGTCCTATCGGATGGTTCGGCTTTGAATGGGGCCACGATCAACCACACTTTCGTGAACGGAGTGGAGGTGGTGACGGCCTGTGTTTCGGCCCTGTTTCCAGATTGCGGAGAGGTGTTGAGTGCATGCATTGACTTGGAAAATGGACTTGCGGAAGGATGCCAAGCCGTGGAGGTCGAGTTGAATGGAGAAACTTTTGTGGAATTATTGGAGGACTTGGAGATGACGTGGTCCTTGCTCGGTGGGGAATTTGATTTGTCCGGCAGTGCCTCCTTGGACCCTGCGCAGGGTGGATTGGACGGGCTCGTCCTTTGCCTGCCACCGGGCTGTTACGCATTGTCCATGGGGATGCAAGGACTTCCTGGTTTCCAAGGTCTGCCGGGGATGACCCTGTCGCTGTCGGTCGATGAGGAGCAGCAGTTGGAGCTGGACCTGATGTTGATAGATGATGTCATCGAACTGGAATTCGGTGTTTTCACCGATTGCGGTTTTTCTGTTGGAACTCCATCCGGGCCTGTCGGTGAAGGATTGCGCGTATTTCCCAATCCGGCCGGGGATGTGGCCCGAGTGGAGTGGGCCGGGGCTTCGAACGCTGGGTCATTCCAATGGTCTTTGTGCGACGGATTGGGGCGGGTTGTAGCGCGTGGAATCGCCCGCGAATCCGTGTGGGAACTGCCGATTTCTCGACAGGTTACGGGAGGATATGTTCTCGTTGTGGAGAGCGGTGAGGACGTTCGAAGAATACGGGTGATGGTCGCCCGCTGACGGGGCCCTATTTTCGCGGGAGTCCGACAGATTTGGACCCTCGAAATTCGGGGTTTCCAAGGCCGGGCAAATCCGCGTCTGCATGAATTACAAGCGACTCAACGATATGACGGGGTGGGCAGTGTGGCTGTTGGCCACCATTGTCTACCTCTTGACCATTGAACCCACCGCCAGTTTCTGGGATTGTGGCGAGTTCATTGCCTCTGCGTACAAATTGGAGGTAGGTCACCCGCCGGGGGCTCCGATGTTCATGCTCCTGGCGCGCTTGTTCTCCATGTTCGTGCCGGCTGTGTACGCGGCAACGGCAGTGAATGTGATGAGCGCATTGGCGAGTTCATTCACCATCCTCTTTCTTTTCTGGAGCATCACCCACATGGCCCGAAAGCTCGCTTTGGGCAGACTGGCCGAAGGTGTTACCGAGTTGACCGATGGCCAGCGGATTGCGGTCATGGCGAGTGGTGCCGTGGGCGCTTTGGCTTACACATTCAGTGACAGCTTTTGGTTCTCTGCGGTAGAGGGAGAGGTATACGCTCTGTCTTCTTTGTTTACCGCCCTGGTTTTCTGGGCAATCCTGAAATGGGAGGCGCATTCCGATGAACCGGGCAACCTCCGTTGGATCGTGCTCATTGCGTATCTCATGGGCTTGTCCATCGGTGTTCACCTCTTGAACCTGCTGGCCATTCCGGCCATCGTTGCGGTTTACTATTTCAAGCGGAACCAGTTCAGGTGGCCCACTTTCATCGGGGCCATGGTCATGTCCTTGGCGTTGTTGCTTTTTGTGCAGTACGGGTTGATCCAAGGATTCGTGAAACTGGCTGCCCGGTTTGAGCTCGCTTTGGTGAACAGCATGGGCATGCCATTCAACACCGGGGTAGTGGTCTATCTCTCGCTGGTCATTGGGTTGATTGTCGGTGCGCTTTGGTACAGCCGGCAAAAAGGATGGTGGCAGTTGAATGTGGCGGCACTCTCCGTTGCCATGATCCTGGTGGGCTACAGCACCTTCGCTTTGATCGTGGTCCGTTCGGCCGCCAATCCGCCAATGGATGAGAACAACCCGGAGAACCTCTTCGCCTTGCTGGCCTACCTCAACCGCGAGCAATACGGTGATCGCCCGCTGGGAACGGGTCATTACTGGAATTCTCCGAACGACATGGAGGATCCCTATGAGGATGGTTCCCCGACTTATTTCCCCAGTTACAGCGTCTACAAGAGCCGTGGCGCGACGGAGACCCGCGTGGCGACCTTCCGGGAGCGTTTTGCCGCGGATAAGTACATGGACGAGAATGAGGGTTCCTTCTCCGTGAAACAGGAATACGTGGACAGCGGGGAGAAGCGCAATGGAGTTCCACGCTATGATGATCGGTTCACCATGCTGTTTCCGAGGATGTACAGCAGCCAGGCCAACCACGTACGTGAGTACAAGAAGTGGTCGAACTACAAGGGCTGGAATGAGGACGTCGGCTTTGTGAGCCCCTTGGATGACAAGGAGCGGGATGCGGCCTCATTTGAGCTCCACCTGGCCGGGCGCATCCTCGGTGGGAACATGGACAAGAATGAGCTGAACCAGACCCTGAACAACCTGTATCGTTCATTCGGGCAGCGTTTCGGCGCCCAGTTCGAGGTGCGGAGTGCCAAGGAAATCATCGTGGGAAAGGGAAATGATGCCCGGTTGGCCGACCTCAGCAATTCGGAAATCCGTCGGACGCTGGCGCAAATGATGGTGGAGGACCTGAGTGAGGGCCTTGATCACGGGCGTACCTATGCGCAGAATTTGCAGAAGACCCTCAACGGCTTGGAACAGCAAATTCGGGCGGCTACCAACCGCGCCAATCGTTCACGTTCTTCGGAGGACATCCGAGAGGTGCAGCGGCTTCAGGGTCAAGCCGACCGATACCATGAGTTGCTTTTGCCGAGCCAAGGAGAAAACCTGACGTTCTTCACACGGTATCAGATTGGTTGGATGTACCTCCGCTACTTCATGTGGAACTTTTCCGGAAGGCAGAACGATGTGCAGGGCCATGGGGATTTCATCGATGGCAATTGGTTGAGCGGGGTCAATTTCGTGGATGCCGAAAGGCTGGGAGACCGATCTGTGGTTCCCGATCACAGAAAGTCCGACAAGAGTCACAATCGATTCTACTTCCTGCCTTTGCTTTTGGGATTGATGGGGGCGGTATTTCAGGCGTTGCGTAGCTGGCGTGATTTCTCTGTCGTCGGGCTCCTGTTTGTCCTCACGGGATTGGCCATCGTGGTCTATCTGAATCAATACCCCTTGCAGCCGCGGGAGCGTGATTATGCGTATGTGGGCTCTTTTTATGCCTTCGCGGTTTGGATCGGCCTGGGTGTGTATGCGCTTTTTGATGCGGCTGGAAACCTGAAGGGCAAGGACCTCGGCATGGCGGCGGGAGTTCCATTGGCCTTGGGGGTCTTGTTGTTTGTTCTCGAATCTGTGGGTGGTGGCGGACATGCATTGAGCTATGGCGTCATCTATTTGGGGGTGATTTCTGCTGCCCTCTTGGGATTGGCTTTTGCCCTGGGACGTTCGGGCAATGAAAAACTCAATGCCGCGATTTTCTCGGGTTTGTTGCTCTTGGTGCCTTTCCAGATGGGAGCGGAAGGATGGGATGACCACAGCCGTGCCAAGCGCCGCACCGGCGTGGATATGGCCAAGAACTACCTCGACAGTTTGGCTCCCAATGCCATTCTCTTCACCAACGGTGACAACGACACCTTCCCGTTGTGGTATGTCCAGGAAGTGGAAGGCTACCGGACCGATGTGCGCATCGTCAACCTCAGCTTGCTCAATACCGATTGGTATGTCGAGCAGATGAAGCGCCGGGCTTATGACAGTGCTCCTGTGCCGATTCGCATGGGAGAGGAGAAGTACCGCCAAGGAACCCGCGACATCGTGTTGCTGGATCCTCCACCGGACACGAACAATCCGTACGTCGACATCGAAACGGCCATGCGCCAGGCTTTGGACGACAGCGATCAAGTGGATTACGGTGCGGGGCGGAAGTATGCGCACCTGCCTTCCAACAGTTTTAGTGTGCCAGTGGACAAGGCCTTTGCATTGCAGTCCGGGTTGGTTCTTCCCGAAGAGAGCGACCGAATCGTAGACGCATTGGAGTGGACCATTACCGACGGCGGCGGCACGCCCAAGCAGTATGTGCTGAAGAACCAGTTCATGGTGATGGAGATTCTGCGCAACAACAACTGGGAACGCCCTGTCTATTTCGCGGTTACCATTGGCCCAGACAGCTATGTGGGGTTGCAGGATTATTTCCGTTTGGAAGGACTGGCCTGGCGATTGGTTCCCGTGAATTACGGCTCGCGTGGAGGACAGCCCGTGGGCATCGCAAAGGATATCATGTACACCAATGTGATGGAGAAGTTCCAGTGGGGAGGGGTGGACGCAGAAGGTGAGGTGTACATGGATGAGAACAACCGCAGGATGTCGACCAATATCCGCCTTCAGTTGACCAACCTTGCGGAGTCCTTTGCTACGGGTGGCGCATCCAATCGTGCGCTCGAGGTGCTGGAGAAACTCATCACGGTAACGCCTTCGCGCAACGTGCCCTACGATCGAATCATGCTGCCTGCGGTGGAGCTTCTGTCTGAAATCGCCCAGGATCCGACTTTAACTGAGGAGCAGCGCGCTTCAGCAGGTGCTCTGGCCAAACAAGTCGGCGCGGAGTTGTTTGGCACACTGTCGGCTGATGTGCGCTACTATTTCGCACTGGATGATGCGTATTACTCAGTTGCGAGCAGTGAGATTCAGTTGGCCATGGCGGTCACGCAACGCATTGTGGGCTCGCTGTCAGATGCCTTGCCTGAGGATGCGGACGTGCAGGCCATGGCTGAGGCCATGACCCAATTGCGTTCGGATCAATCTGCGCGGCAGAGCGGCCCGTTGTCCGACCCGCCCGTATTCAACCCTGACGCGGGGCGCTGATGGCAGGCCGCATGGCGAGGGTGGCGATTCTGGCCAGCGGTGAGGGGACCAACGCCGAGCGGTTGATTCAAGCTGCGCAGGAGCGTCCCGATGTGGAGGTGGTATGTGTGGCCTGCAATAGGCCGGATGCGGGCGTCCTCGTTCGCGCCAAGGCTTTGGAGACACCGGCGTGGACTTTTGGTCGCCAAGCGCTGGCATCCGGTGAATTGCAACGCAAATTGGAGACCTCCGGAGTGGAATTCGTGGCGTTGGCCGGCTTTCTGCTCAAGGTTCCTTCTTCTTTGGTGAAGTCATTTTCAGGCCGGATGCTCAACCTCCATCCCTCCTTGCTCCCCGCCTTTGGTGGAAAGGGCATGTACGGGCGACATGTGCATGTTGCCGTTGCAGAGGCACTGCATCGAGGTGAAGTGGACCGCACGGGCATCACGTTGCATTGGGTGACGGAGGAATTTGATGAAGGTGCTGCCTTCTTTCAAGCCGAGGTCGGCCTGGATGCCCATGCCGATACAGCGGAGAGCATCGCCGGCAAAGTGACGGAACTCGAGGCTCAGCATTACGCACCGCAGGTATTGCGGGCCATTGCCCAATCCCTATCCTTGTCGGGCAACCCAAAGGTTTGATTTCATGGAACACATGGTTTTCAATGGGACGGAATTGCTGAAATCGGCCATGGTGATGTTCGCTGTGATCGACATTGTAGGTTCCATTCCTTTTCTGCTCGACATCAAGCAAAAGGCGGGTGACATCCATGCTGAGCGGGCGTCTTTGGTGGCATTGGGCATCATGTTGGCCTTCCTTTTCTTGGGGGAAGGCGTGATCAATTTTCTCGGCATTGATGTCAACTCCTTTGCGGTTGCGGGTTCGATCGTGATGTTCTTCATGGCCATGGAGATGATTTTGGGGGTCACGCTGTTCAAGCAAAGCGCGCAATCGATGAAGACGGCAACGATTGTTCCGGTGGCTTTCCCGCTGATTGCGGGTGCCGGCAGCATGACCTCGATCATATCACTGCGTGCGGAGTTTGCAGCGATCAACATCGCGCTCGCCATCTTCATCAATATGGCGCTCGTCTACTTCGTGCTGCGCATGACGGGCCGCATCGAGCGCATGTTGGGTGAGGGCGGCATTGCTGTGCTGCAAAAGGTCTTCGGCATCATCTTGCTGGCCATTGCGGTGAAGCTGTTCTCAGCGAATGCGGCCCAGCTCTTTCAGGCCCATGGCTGATCCGGTGGTCATTCATACCGATGGGGGCGCTTCCGGCAACCCGGGCCCCGGCGGTTATGGGGCCATTCTTCAGTGGGGCGGCCACCGGAAGGAATTCACCGCCGGGTACCGGCTGACCACCAACAACCGCATGGAGCTGCTTGCCGTCATCGTGGCGCTGGAGGCGCTCAAGAAGGACGGAACCGAGGCCTGGGTGGTGAGCGACAGCAAGTACGTCATCGATTCTGTGCAGAAAGGCTGGGTCTTCAACTGGGAGAAGAAGGGGTTCAAGGGCAAGAAGAACCCGGACCTGTGGATGCGGTTTCTCAAGGTCTATCGCCGCCACAAGGTGCGGTTCGACTGGGTCAAGGGCCATGCAGGCAACCCGATGAACGAGCGTGCGGACCATTTGGCGGTGACGGCTTACCAGAAGAAAGGCCTGCTGGTGGATGACGGTTACGAGGCCTCCGTCTCTTGATGGGGAAGTGCCGATTCCACCCATCGAAATCGCTTGAATTTTCTGGGCACACTGCTCGACGCATGGGTGGCAGGTCCGTGAACCCCTTCGGGTATGGTCAAGGCATATGCACAGAGCAAAAGACCGGATCCGGTGTAGCGTGGAGCGGACGCGAGGTCTACCCCCGGGGCGCAGTAGAGGTCTTCGCCCACGATGGGGTGGCCCAATGCGGACAAATGCCGTCGGATTTGATGGGTGCGACCGGTTTCGATTCGGATGTCGATCAAGGAGGCGGTTTCGTGCACCGGTATCGGTCCGCGGGCGAGGGTGGTCCAATGCGTTGTGGCATCCTGGCCTTCGATGGGCGTTTCCGAACTGCCCGATTTGAGGTCACCCGCAACCAATGCGAGGTATCGCTTCTCCACTTTTCTTTCTGCGAAGGCCCGACCCAGGCTGGCGGAGGCGCTGAGGTTCAGGGCGACGCAGACCCATCCTGAGGTGGCCCGGTCGAGTCTGTGAACGGGATGGGGATGGGGCAGGGCATCGCGTTTGATGGGCCGAAGTAGGAGCCTTTCTTCTTCCGAACCTTGGTCTGCCTTGAAGGCCAACACATGGGCCAGGGTCAACCGCCCGCCGCCCGTGGTGGTCAATCCAGCGGGTTTCCATACGAGCAGGTAGTCCGCGCCGGGCGTGCGGACCATTTTCAAAGATGGGGGCGCACCGGGTCCGGGGTGGATGGCGATGGCATTGCTGAGCATCAGCCGGACCACTTGGCCCTCGCTCACGCGAAGGGCGGTCGTGGCAACATGTCCATCGCATCGAATTTCACCGCGGTCGATGGCCTTCCGGCAGGATTTTCGGCTGGGCAACCAATCGGGGAAGAGGCCGACCAGCGCTTCCTGCATGCGCATTCCCTCCCTTTCCGCGTCGATTCGGGCGGTAGCGGTGGCAAATTCCCTGCTGTTTTTCGGGGTGTCTGCAGGAGTCAGGTCCATGGAACGTCAAGTCTACGCACGCGGGCGTTGTATTTTTGCCCTATGAACATGGGTTCCGTGAAGACCGACCTGTACCAGGGTCACGACTACTATATGATGGACGACCTCCTCACCGAGGAGCACAAGCTGATCCGCGAGGCAGCACGTGCCTGGGTGAAGCAGGAGGTCAGCCCGATCATTGAGAACGCTGCGGAAACGCAGGTGTTTCCCAAGCACTTGTTGCCCGGATTGGGTGAGATTGGGGCCTTTGGTCCCTACATCCCGGAACAGTACGGCGGTGCTGGCCTCGACCAGATTTCTTACGGACTCATCATGCAGGAGCTGGAGCGCTGTGACAGTGGATTGCGCAGTACGGCGTCCGTGCAGAGCTCGCTGGTCATGTACCCCATCTGGAAATACGGCAGCGAGGAGCAGAAGATGAAGTACCTGCCCAAGCTGGCCACGGGGGAGATGATGGGCTGTTTCGGTCTGACCGAGCCTGACCACGGTTCCAACCCGGGGGGCATGATCACGAACTACAAGGATGCCGGCGACGGTGAGAATGTGATCCTGAACGGCGCCAAGCTGTGGATTTCCAATGCGCCCTTTGCGGACATAGCGGTGGTGTGGGCCAATAACGAGGAGGGACGCATCCACGGCATCGTCGTGGAGCGCGGAATGGAGGGTTTCTCCACGCCCAAGATGACGGGAAAGTGGAGCCTGCGCGCCTCGGACACGGGTGAGCTCATTTTCGAGGACGTCAAGGTGCCGAAGTCCCACATCCTGCCGGGACGTTCCGGTCTCGGTGCGCCGCTGAGCTGTCTGGACAGTGCGCGGTACGGCATTGCGTGGGGCGCCATCGGTGCTGCCTTGGATTGCTACGACGCCGCGCTTCGCTACTCCAAGCAGCGCGTGCAGTTCGGTCGGCCCATCGCCGGTTTCCAGCTGCAGCAAAAGAAGCTCGCCGAGATGATCACCGAGATCACCAAGGCCCAGCTTTTGACGCTCCGCTTGGGTCAGTTGCGGAATGAGGGCAAGGCGACCAGTGGTCAGATTTCGATGGCCAAGCGGAACAACGTGGAGATCGCCATCAACATCGCCCGCGAGGCCCGTCAGGTGCTCGGCGGCATGGGCATCACCGGGGAGTATCCCATCATGCGCCACATGATGAACCTGGAGTCCGTGATCACCTACGAGGGAACGCACGACATCCACCTTCTCATCACCGGTTTGGACATCACCGGCGAGAACGCCTTCAAGTAAGGAGCGGTCCCATTTTCGCCATGCCCGTAGCTACGGAGGAACATCACCGCCGCATCGAGGAAATGACGTTGGCGTCCGTCTACCCGGACGATGTGGCTAAGGTGGAGAATAAGGGCTTCTTGATCAGGCCTTGCGGCGGTCGGCGTCTTCGAGAAAGGGCAGTTTTTTCCGGAAATCGACCATTTCTGTCCGTGAAAGCGTAGCCTGGAGGGTGGTGGCCTGTCCATTGCCTCCGGCATCGTCGAGCAGGTCGCCTGCGAAATCGACGATCATGCTGTCTCCTGCGTAGGCGTGGCCATTTCCGTCGGTTCCCGATCGGTTGATGCCCACGACGAAGCACTGGTTTTCGATGGCGCGTGCTTGCAGGAGGGTGCGCCAGGCGGCGGAACGTTTTTCGGGCCAGTTCGCCACGTAGACGGCGAGATCGTAGGGAGGGGTGCGGTCGTTCCTAACGAAAACAGGGAAGCGCAGGTCGTAGCAGACCTGCAGCAGGATGCGGAAGCCCCGGAACTCAACCTCTACACGCTCTTCACCCGCCTTGAAGTGTTCGTGCTCGCCGGCGAGGGTGAACAGGTGGCGTTTGTCGTAATGGGTGGCGGTGCCTTCTGATGACGGCGGGACGAACCAGCAACGGTTCCGCGCCTCGCCCTCCGAATCGCGGCAGGCTACGCTGCCGATGACGGCGGCATTCAGGCGATCGGCCCATTGCTCCATCCAATGCAGGACGGCATCGGAGCCTTCCTTCGGGTCGACCGGCGGCCAGCTGAAGCCCGTGGTGAACATTTCCGGCAAGACCACGAGGTCGCAAGGTTCTTCTGACAGCGTTTCGAGCAAGCCATCGAAGTGGCGGAGGTTGGCCTCGGGATCGCGCCAGACAAGATCGGATTGGAGTCCGATGACAAGAAGGGATTCAGCCGGCATGGTCGGATGCAATATGGCGCAATCGCTCTACGGCTGCGTCGAGGGTGGCATCTTCCTTGGCGAAGCAAAGCCGCACCTGGGGAATGGGTGGAGCGTAGAAGGCCGACAACGGAATGGTGGCGATGCCATGGGTGCGGGTCCATTCCCTCGCCCATCGCCCGTCGTCGCCGTCGATCAACTGAGAGGCGTCCAATACTTGGAAGAATCCGCCTTCCGCCGGAGTGCATTGCCAGGCCGTTCCCCTCAGGCCGTCAAGCAGGCGGTCGCGTTTGGCCTGGTACATCGCAGCAAGTCCTGCGAGGTGTTGGGCGCCATCGTCCGTAGGCAGGAATTCCGCAAGGGCGGCCTGCAAGGGGGCACCGGTCGAGAAGACGTCGTATTGGTGCACCTTCCGGAGTTCAGCTGTCAGGGCAGCGGGCCCAACGGCCCAACCGATTTTCCAACCGGTGACCTGGAGCAGCTTGCCGAAACTGCCGAAGGCCAGACCCCGGTCCCGGAGTCCTGCGCAAGCGGCGAGCGAGATCTCGGGCCGGCCATCGTGCACGATGGGACCGTAGACTTCGTCGGACAGTACCAGGGTGTCGGTGCCTTCGAGGTGGGCAGCCAGTGCTTCGAGGAACCCTGCTGGACACGCGGTGCCCGTGGGGTTGTGGGGCGTGTTCAGGATGACCATCCGAACGGCGGGCGTGCAGGCCTCCAGCAAGGCATCGAGGTTCCATTCACCGCTGGCATCCAACAGGGGAACTTCTCGCAAGTGGCCACCTGCCAGCTGCACGGCAGGGCCATAGAGGTCATAGGCCGGAGATTGGACCACTACCTGGTCTCCCGAATGGACAAAGGCTTGGATGGCGGCGAACAGGAGAGAGGATGCTCCCGCGCCTATGGTGCACTCGTTTTCCGAGGAGTAAAGGTGACCATGTCGGTTTTGATGATGGTCGCAGATCCAATCGCGCAGGTCGGGCCGGCCGGCCATGGGGGCATATTGGTGCACGCCTCCGCGCAGGGCGCGCACTGCGGCGTCGACCAACCCTTCAGGGGGTGGCAGGTCGGGAAACCCTTGCGCGAGGTTGAGTGCACCGTGGCGGTTGGCCAGGGCGGTCATCTCGGTGAAGATGGTGGTGCCGAGGTCCGGAAGCTTGCTGTGGGGCTTCCCTTCCATGGCCTCAGTCTTCGAGGGTCTGCTTGACTTCGACTTCTTCGTAGGCTTCGATGACGTCGCCCACCTTGATGTCGTTGAACTTCTCCACGTTCAGACCGCACTCGAGGCCCTTCTTGACCTCCTTTGCATCGTCCTTGAAACGCTTGAGCGACCCGAGTTCTCCGGTGTAGACGACGATGCCGTCCCGGATGACGCGGATGCCGTGGTTCCGGTGGATGGTGCCGTCGGTCACGAAGCAACCGGCAATCGTGCCCACCTTGGAAATCTTGAAGGTCTCGCGGATCTCTGCAGTACCCACGATGCGCTCCTCGATCTTGGCGGAGAGCAGTCCCTCCATGGCCTCCTTCATCTCCTCGATGGCCTGGTAGATGATGGAGTACAGGCGGATCTGTATGCCTTCCTTCTCGGCGAGCTTCCGGGCCGTGCCGCTCGGGCGGACCTGGAAGCCGATGATGATGGCTTCCGAGGCCGAGGCCAGGAGCACATCGCTCTCGGAGATCTGTCCCACTGCCTTGTGGATGACGTTGACCTGCACTTTTTCGGTGGTGAGCTTGAGCAGGGAGTCGGCCAAGGCTTCGGTGGAACCGTCCACGTCGCCCTTGATGATGAGGTTGAGCTCCTTGAACTCCCCCACCGCGATCCGGCGGCCGAGTTCCTCAAGGGTGACTTGCCTCTGCGTTCGAATGCCTTGCTCGCGCTGCAGCTGCTGTCGCTTTTGGGCGATGGCACGGGCTTCCTTCTCTCCTTCGAAGATGTGGAATTCGTCTCCAGCGTTGGGGGCGCCATCCAAACCGAGAATGGACACCGGTGTAGAAGGACCGGCCTCTTTCAAGGTCTCCCCGCGTTCATTGGTCATGGCGCGGACCTTGCCGCTGAACTGACCGGCGAGCATGGCATCGCCAACACGCAGGGTTCCTGCGGACACGATGAGGTTGGTCACGTATCCACGGCCCTTGTCCAGGCTGGATTCGATGATGGTGCCGATCGCGCGCTTTTTCGGATTGGCCTTGAGCTCGAGCAATTCGGCCTCCAGGGTCACTTTTTCAAGCAGCTCTGGGATGCCCATGCCGGTTTTCGCCGAGATCTCCTGGCTTTGCGTCTTTCCGCCCCATTCCTCCACTTGGATGCCCAACTCGGCGAGCTCCGTGCGGATCTTGTCGGGATTGGACTCCTCGCGGTCGCATTTGTTGATGGCGATGAGGAAAGGAATTTCGGCGGATTGGGCGTGGCTGATGGCCTCCTTTGTCTGCGGCATGACCGCGTCGTCGGCCGCCACAATGATGATGGCGAGGTCGGTGACCTGTGCACCCCGCGCACGCATGGCCGTGAAGGCCTCGTGACCCGGGGTGTCGATGAAGGTCATACGCGCTCCGTCATCCAGCTCCACACTGTAGGAACCAATGTGCTGGGTAATGCCTCCCGCCTCACCATCGATGACGTTGGTGTTGCGGATGAAGTCGAGCAGTGAGGTCTTACCGTGGTCAACGTGGCCCATGACGGTCACAATGGGAGGGCGTGCGACGAGATCGTCGTCGCTGTCCTCCTCCACTTCGATGGCCTCTTGAACTTCTGCAGAAACGAAGTCCACGCCGTAACCGAATTCCTCGGCAATGATGCCGATGGTCTCCTTGTCCAGGCGTTGGTTGATGGACACCATCATGCCGAGTGACATGCAGGCGGAGATGACCTCGTTCACGGTAATGTCCATGAGCGTAGCCAATTCCGAAGCGGTTACGAACTCTGTCAGCTCCAGCGTGTGGGCTGCCTCCATTTGTGCCAACTGCTCGCGTTCGGCGCGTTCTTGTTTGGCATCCCGCTTGGCGCGGCGTGTTTTGGCACTGGCCTGGGTCTTCTTGCCCTTGCTCAGGCGTGCCAGCGTTTCCTTGATCTCCTTCTGGATGTCCTTCTCCGAGATCTCCTTTTTTGGCGCACCGGTTACCGTGCGGCCCTTTTTACCCGCCTGTTTTCCAGCAGCTTCGACATCCACTTTTGTGATGCGCTTCCGCTTCCGCTTTTCTCCGGCGGTGGTGGGCTTCTTCTCTACTGGAAGCACGATTTTACCTACGACCGTGGGTCCCGTGAGTTTGTCCGCTCGTGCGCGTACCACCTCAATTTCGGGCGCGGCCTTGGGCGGTGGCGGGGGGGGTGTCGGCTCCTCCTTTTTCGCTGCGGGAGCTGCGGGCTTGACGTTTTCCTTGGCTACCGGAGCTGCGGGCTTTGCCTCTTCTTTTTGTGGCGCGGCCTTTTTGGTCTTCTTTTTCGGCGCTACTGCGTCGAGGTCCACTTTGCCGACCACCTTCACAGCAGAGGGCTTGGCCTCGGACTTGACGGGGGGGGTGGCTTCTGCTTGCTGGGCAGGTGCAGCTTCAACCTCGGGTTCTGGGGCTTCTTCTGCTACGGCTTCGGGTGTGGGTTCCGGCCCGGGGGTGGGTTCCGGCTCGGGGATGGGTTCCGGTTCCGGTGTGGGTTCCGGCGCGGGTGTGGGTTCCGGGGCGGGTGTGGGCTCCGGTTCGGGCGCAGGCTCGGCCAGGGCTACCGTTGTTTTGGCTGGAGTGGGCATCGCGGCTGCGGCCTCCTCCGCCTTCCGCTTCGAATCCACTGCAATCGCCTCCATTTCGAGCAGGGTCTTCGATTTTTGCTTTGCCTTTTCCTTGGCCGCTTTCTCATCGGCAAAGTTGGCGCGCACCAGGGCGTACTGTTCCGGCTCCAACTTGGTGTTGGGTTTGCGCTCGACTTCGATTCCCTTGGAGGCGAGGAATTCGACGATGGAGTCGACACCGAGGTTAAATTCTCGGGCGACTTTACTGAGGCGTACCGGTTTGGAGACTTCTGACATGTGCGGCTATCCGGGGTCTATCTGTAGGAGGTGATGGATGAGGGAATCGGATCAGGAATCGAATTCTGACTTGAGGATTTTGACAACCTCTTCGACGGTCTCCACTTCGAGGTCCGTGCGGTTGGCCAAGTCTTCCACTGAAAGGTTGAGTACGCTGCGCGCGGTGTCACAACCGATTTTCTCGAGTTCTTCGAGGATCCAGGCATCGATTTCGTCCTTGAACTCCTTGAGTTCGACATCGTCGATTTCGGTCTCTCCCTCGCGGTAGACGTCAATTTCGTAGCCGGTCAGTTTCCCCGCCAGTTTGATGTTGTGTCCGCCTTTTCCGATGGCCAGGCTGACTTGGTCGGGCTGGAGGTAGACTTCGGCCCGTTCTCCCTTGATGGTGATGGATGAAATCTTGGCAGGGCTCAAGGCACGGGCGATCAGCAGCTGGTCGTTGGCCGTGTAGTTGATGACGTCGATGTTTTCGTTTTTCAACTCGCGGACAATGCCGTGGATGCGGGAGCCTTTCATCCCGACGCAAGCGCCCACCGGATCGACCCGGTCGTCATAGGATTCCACTGCCACTTTTGCACGATCGCCAGGTGCCCGAACCACCTTTTTGATGGTGATCAGACCGTCGTAGATCTCGGGCACTTCCTGTTCGAAGAGGCGCGCGAGGAACTCGGGAGCCGTGCGGGAGAGGATGATGCGCGGATTGTTGTTGCGGATGTCCACCTCTGCCACCACGGCGCGAACCGCATCCCCCTTGCGGAAAAAGTCACCGGGGATTTGCTGGTCCCGGGGCATGATGAGTTCGTTGTCATCATCGTCCACCAAAAGGATTTCACGCTTCCAGATCTGGTATACCTCCGCAGAGATGATTTCGCCGACGCGGTCCTTGTACTTCCGGTAGAGGGAATCCTTCTCGAGCTCCATGATCTTGCCGGAGAGGTTCTGCCGCATGGAAAGAACATTGCGTCGACCGAAGTCAATCAGTTTGATTTCCTCCGAAACCTCCTCTCCTACTTCGAAGTCATCTTCGATTTTGAGCGCATCGGAAAGTCCGATTTCGGCCACAGGGTCCTCGACTTCCCCGTCCTCCACAATCTCGCGGTTGTGCCAGATTTCGAGGTCTCCCTTCTCGGGGTTGATGATGATGTCGAAATTGTCGTCCGAGCCGTACTTCTTGATGATCATGTTGCGGAACACCTCTTCGAGGATGCCCATCATCGTCTCACGGTCGATGTTCTTCAATTCCTTGAACTCCCTAAAGGAGTCGATCAGGTTCACCGTATCCATTATTGCTTGAATGAGATCTTGACTTTGGTGGTGGCGATGGTGTCCCAGCTCAGCTCGTGCCGATCCGTGACCCATTCCTTGGCCTTGCGGCCTTCGATTCTTCTCTTCTCTTTGTGCTCGAGAACAATGCCATCATCGGCTACTTGCACGAGCGTCCCCTCGACCTTGTGTCCATCATGGAGTTGCACAGCCACAATTCGCCCCACGTTCTTGTCGTATTGGGGACGAATTCTGAGTGGCTGGTCCAAACCTGGCGTAGAGACTTGCAACGCAAAATCCTGCACTTCGCGGTCGAGTCTGCCCTCAATCAACCGGGAAATGGCCACGCACCGGGCGATGGGCATTCCTTCGGCAGCGTCTACCCATACGCGGATGTCCGCCCCTTCTGAGACGTTGACATCCACAAGGAATCCGCCCTCTTCCGAGAGATGTTCCTCCACCCATTGGCGTATGTCCTGCGCGTTGATCATGCGGTCTTTGCACAACGTTGGGCGAAGAAGAAGGGGGGCTTGCGGCCCCCCTTTCTCATCATCAACCCTATGTTGACGGTGCGAAAGTAGTCAAAATCCCTTTCAGTACCGCGCTTGGCGCCGGGAGTCTGATACATCTTTGCGTCATGTCGCATGTCCTTCGAATGATCGCGGAAGGGGAGCACCAGCAACAGGACTTCAAAACGCGCATTGACGACAGCCGGAAGATCGCCCGGACGCTCGTGGCATTTGCCAATTCTGCCGGGGGGCGGTTGTTGGTGGGGGTCAAGGACAATGGAACGGTCAGTGGTGTGAGGGTGGACGAAGAACTGCACATGGTGGAGGCAGCGGCAGAGATGTATTGCCGGCCTGCGGTGGAGTTTCGCTCGCAAGTTTGGAAGGCAGACATCCGAAGCGTGGTGGAAATCACGGTGGAGCCATCTCGCTTGCGTCCCCATCGTTGTGAGGTGGAAGTGGGTCAATGGGAGGCTTTTCTCAGATTGGAAGACGAGAACATCAGGGCCAATGCGGTTCTGGCGCGCTGTTGGGACCACCGTTTCCGGGCAGACAGACCGGCCTTTGAATACGATCGCCACGTGGGCAAGCTTTTTCGCAGTTGGAGACGGGGCAAACTCCTTGGTTTCAGGGGCGTCATGCGCACCGTACGCCGCCCGGTTTCGGCGACGGAGGATTTGCTCGCCCTGTTGGTGGGCTGGGGAATTGTTGAAATGGTGCTCGGGGACCGCAATTTCATGTATGGTTTGGCCGACGAGAAAGCATTGGAAAACCTGGAAACCCGGGGCCCGTCACTTTTTGACCTGTCGGTTCTTCCTCCTTCACCGTTGGTGCGCAGGCTGAAACCGCGCGGGGTTCGACGGGTAGAACCCAAAGCCTTGCCGCCCGATTCCTGAGCAAACCACCCGATCACGCAATAATTTCGCCGCCTGATGCGTACCGAAGTACGCGATTCCCCATGCACCATTCGAGTTCTCTTCGTGTTGTTCTTCTGACCTGTCGAATGGGCGGTCACCTGCGTTCCAACTTGATTGCGTTTTGGTTTTTGTTCCTGTGGCACCATGCGGCAGTGGCACAAATGGGTGTCGGGCAATGGCAGGACCAGCCCAACCTTACCAAGTGTCAGGCTGTAGCAGCAGCAGCGGGTGCCCCCGTTGCACTGGTAGCGGGGGAGACGGCACTCTTTGCGGTGGGCCTGGACGATTCAGGCAGAAGCAACGGGGAAATACAGCGGTTTGGCAAGGCCGATGGATTGAGTCGGGCTGAAATTTCTGCGCTGGCACTGGCGCCGGGGTGGGGACGAGCGGTGGTAGGTTACGATGAGGGCACGTTTGACTTGGTCGATATGGATGTCGATGGAACCCTGGGAAGTGTCCTTTCCGTGCGGGACCTCGCTGAAGCGGACCTTCCGGGAAACAAGCGTCCCCGATCGCTGGTGGTGGTTTCGGATCGTCTGTTGGTGTGCACGGACATCGGTGTGGTGGAGTATGACCTGGAGGCTTTGGAGGTCAGGGATACCTGGAAGTTGGAATCGGCGGGTCAATCCCTCGCGGTCCGGGATGCTGCGTTCAGGGCTGGAAGGTGGTGGTTGGCGACATCGGCAGGGGTATGGTCTGCGCCGAGTGATGCGGCTTTCCCCGGCAATCCAGCGACGTGGATCCAGGATGCCGAATTGGCTTCGTTGGGCGTGGTGGATGTCCAAGGAATCGAGGTGCACGCCAATGGTAGAATCGCTGTGTTGGAGCGCAGATCAGAAGCTCCGGACGCCTTGTGGATTGGTGATCCAGGGAATTCCAGTTGGTTGGAAACAACGGCTGCATTGGGCGAGGAATGGACGGGTTTGTATTCCGATGGCAACAGGCTGTGGGCGACGACTCCTTTTGCGGTAATGGAATGTGACGACGCGTGGATGCCCGCTGAAATCCGAAGTGCAGTTGGCTCCTTCTACTTGCAACCCAATGGTGCGGCAGCAGGAGCCGGTGGGCTTTGGGTTGCCAACGCGAACTACGGTGCGTTCTGGTTGGGATACGGAGGGAGCGAAGCGCTGTTTGACGGGCCGATTGCCCCCAATGGCCCCCGGTCCAACTCGGCATTGCGGATGGATGCATGGAACGACCGTCTGTGGGTCGCTACGGGCGGTACGGAAGCCAGTGGTGTTCCCCTGTACCGCCGCGAAGGGTTCAGCGGCCGGAAAGGGAATTATTGGTGGTCGGTGGGACCGCCGGATGGAGAAGCTGGCGGTGCCGGTGTGCAAGACCCGATGGAGGTCAGTTTGGACCCAACCCGTCCGGAGCGGGCTGTTTTTGGAAGCTTGGAAGAGGGGTTGGTGGAATTGGAGGGCCCTGAGGTGTCACGTTATTGGAATCCGGACAATTCCCCCTTGGAATGGAATGTGAATTGGGAAACCCCAAGATGTGCAGTTCCTGCGCTTGACTTCGACCGCCAGGGCAACCTCTGGTTGTTGAATGAGGGAACGGATGAACCACTCAAACTGCTGGATGCTGAGGGCCAATGGCACGTTTTTTCGATTGAGGGGTTGGATGTCACGACGCGCTTTACGCGGATCCTCGCCACGCAATCGGACCAACTCTGGATTCTATTGGGTGACGGGGAAGGGGTGGCCGTCTTTTCTACGGGAGGCACCCCTGCGGATCCTTCGGATGACGATGTTCGGTTCCTGGGTCAGCAAGAGGGCCAAGGGGGATTGCCCAGTTCTTTTGTGTATGCGGTAGAAGAAGACCTGGACGGGGAGATCTGGGTGGGAACCCTTCAAGGACCGGCGGTTTTCTATCAGCCACAGGCTCTTTTTGAATCCGAGGGTTTTGATGCCCAGCAGATCTTGATAGAGCAAGATGGCAACTATCAGCTTTTATTGGAAACGGAGACCATTTGGGACATTGCGCTGGATGGGGGCAATCGAAAATGGGTCGCCACCGTGAACAGCGGCGCATTCCTGCTCAGTCCGGATGGGCGCGAGGAAGTGGCGCATTTTACCTCCATGAACAGCCCTTTGCTGTCCGATGAGGTGTATGATATCGCCATCGATCAGGAGAGTGGAATCGTCTTTTTTGCCACGCCAAGGGGCATCACTTCTTACCGCGGAGATGCTGCGAACTTTCGCCCGGAATTGGAACCGGGAGGGCTTCGTGTCTTTCCGAACCCCTGGCGGCCAGATTACCCCGAAGCCGTCACCATAGATGGGCTGGCATTCGGCACCGAAGTGCACGTAATTGACGCATCCGGACACCGGGTGCGCAAACTGGAAAGCGCAGGGGGGCGTGCGTTGTGGGACACCTTGGACGACCAGGGCAGACCGGTTCCTGAAGGGGTTTATTTTCTGTTGGCAGGTGAAGCTTCGGGCAAGTCCGGTGCCTCGGGTAAAATGGTCATCTTGCGGTGATGAGTTGGCGCAGTGCCTTGATTTTGATTTCGTGTGGTGTGTTTCATGCGCAGATGCTCCATGCCCAGGATGATGTGCCGTGGTGGCGTCAGTTGTTTGGAACGTCTCAAGTGGACCCATCTGAGGCTCCTGTTCCCGAGCATCGAGACTCTCTTTTGTCGCCCCGTTCGGATTTCATCGAGGGTAAGCAAGGCGAGATACAAGAGGGTTCAACCTCAGCGGCTCCACCTGAGAGTGTGGGCGGATTCTTGGCTCCTCCCAGGGGTTCGGGTTCGTTGGACTTGCACATACCAGAAGGCATTGCGGCGCTGGACACCCTTCAATCCAAGCCTGAGGACGTCCGCATTCCCGGTTTCAGGATTCAGCTTTTCATGGGCAAGCTCGATTCGGCCCGCAGCCTTCGGAACCATCTTCTGTCAGAAGGAAGCATCGGGTTCAATGTTCATTTGGCGCCATATCCTCCTGCCTTTGGCGTCCAAATCGGAGACTTTCGGACGTTCTTGTCTGCCCACCGCGAGAAAAGGAATTTGATGAACAAGTTCCCGGATGCACTCGTGGTGCCTGCTGAGTTGAGGGTTGAGGAGGCTTATCCATTGTCCTCCGATTGTATTCGGACCCCTTGAATGCACATTGAACACTCTGATTGAAGAATCTGACCATTCCGGCCTGCGTGGTCGCAGTTTGGGTTCTACATTTGCCCGCGAAAATCAAGCGGTAAAACATGTTCGGACTCGAGAGCGCCAAACAAGGTTTCCAGCAGATGGGAAGAATTCCTTCCCTTTTGGTGGTCGCCATGCTGGCAATGCCCGCCGCCCTGCAAGCGGGCATTTGGGATGAGGGAAACATTGAAAACGGTCAGGCGCTCTTCAACGCCAACTGTGCATCTTGTCACCTGGTGACGAACGAGGTTCTCGCGGCCCCGGGCCTTGCAGGCATTGCAGAGCGGTGGGGGTCCAGTGAGGAAACCCTGGTTCAGTGGATTCAGAATCCGCAGGCGGCAGCAGCGACCGGAGATCCCTACGTGAAGTCCTTGGTCGATCGCTACGTTGGAACGTACGGATGGATGACGGCACAGGCTGTCAGTGCAGACGATGTGAAGGACATCATGGCCTACGTGCAAAACCCGCCGGATGTCGTTGCCACGGCTGACTCCGGAACGGATTGCCCTACCATCTACGACACCATAGAAGAGGAGCAGGGAGCCAACGGCACGATTTGGTTTCTCATCCTCCTGACGCTTTTCCTGATCATCGCTTTGAGTGCGGCCACGGTCCGCAAGTCGCTTGAGAAGGCAGCCAACGAAGTTTCTGAGACTTCAGATGCGCCCTACTCCGTGCGCCTTCGTGCATGGGCTTGGGACAACATGACCTTTGTGAGCATCCTCGGTCTTTTTGTGGTGGCCTACCTGGTCGTCATCGGGTACCAGACCTTGATGGGCGTGGGTGTCTATCAAGGCTACACCCCGGACCAGCCGGTCAAGTTCATCCACAGTGTCCACGTTTGTGAAAATGAGGTGGACTGCCAATACTGCCACCACAGTGCCTACGAGTCCAAGCACGCGGGCATTCCTTCCACCAACGTCTGCATGAACTGCCACAAGGCGGTGAAGAAGGGAAGCCGTTATGGAGAGGTGGAAATCGGCAAGATTTATGCCGCCATTGGATTCGACCCTGAAAGCGGAACTTACCTCGATGGTGCAGGTAAGAATGGCTACCAAAGCCCACAGGACGACTTCCAGGGAGAGCCACTCAAGTGGAACAAGGTGCACAACCTGCCCGATCACGTGTTTTTCAGCCACCAACAGCACGTTGTGGTGGGCGGACTAGAGTGTCAGAACTGCCACGGAGACGTCGGCAAGTACACCGTGGGCCGTGTGGCTCCGGTGGAAGAGATCAATGGCCTGGTGGACGACTTCCCCGGCCTGATTGAATTGTCCAAGCCCACCCTCACGATGGGATGGTGCATCGAGTGCCACAACAAGGCGGAGATCAGCTTCGCTTCTTCAGGCTACTACGAGGACATGCACAACAGGTTGAAGGACGACCTGCGCGGCAACGAAGAGCTGCGTCGCTACATGGAAGATGAGAAAACGACAGTGAAGGAACTCGGGGGCTGGGAATGCTCCAAGTGCCACTACTGATCGTCTGTTAAAGCAAATCCGGGATCTGCCCCATGGCTGACAACAAGATTTACTGGTCCGGACTCGAAGAGTTGGACCGCACCCCAGAGTTCGAGCGGATTGAATCGCAGGAGTTTCCTGCGGAACGTCCCGTCGACGCGTTCCTGTCCGATGATCGCCTCCAGCGGGCCAACACCGGACGCCGTGATTTCCTCAAGTTCATGGGTTTCTCCGTGACGGCTGCGACCCTCGCTGCCTGCGAGACGCCGGTGGTGAAGTCCATTCCCTACACGAACAAGCCGGAGGAGATAACGCCAGGTGTGGCGAACTACTACGCCTCCACCTATTATGACGGGCACGACTTCCTGAATGTCCTCGTCAAGACGCGCGAGGGTCGTCCGATTTTCGTGAAGAACAACACCGAGACGGGCTATGGCCGGGTCAACGCCCGGGTCAATGCTTCTGTCCTTGGTTTGTATGACTCTGCGCGCCTTCAGGCACCTCACCTCAAGGGTGAGGCTACTACGTGGAGCGCGTTGGATGCTGCCGTTGCCAAAGGGTTGTCGGGAAGTGGCCGCAAGGTGCTGTTGACGGGTACGGTGATGAGCCCCAGCATGAAGCGCGCTGCGGCGGCTTTGGCCGCATCCGCCGGGGTGGAGCACATCCAGTGCGACGCGGTGAGTTACAGCGCTGTCTCCGACGCGATGGAGGCGGATTACGGTCGCCGGACGTTCCCGAGCTACCGATTTGAGAATGCCGAAGCGGTGGTCTCCTTGAATGCGGACTTCCTCGGCACATGGGGTGACACGGTGTGGTACACGGAGCAGTGGGCCAAGAACCGCCGTCCTGAGAACGGTTCCATGAGCCGTCTGCACGCTTTTGAGAGCGTGATGTCCCTCACGGGATCCAACGCGGACACCCGTACACGGGTCAAGCCTTCTGAGCAGGGGCGCGTGGCTGCTGCCTTGCTTCGCGAAATCACCGGTCAAGGTGCTGCCGTTTCTCTGGACGAGGCTGTCATGGCTGCCGTGAAGGTGGCGGCTGCCGACCTGAAGAAGGCCGGTGCCAAGGGATTGGTGGTTGCCGGGGACAACGATCTCGCCACGCAGCGGATCGCCAGTGCCATCAACCGCAACCTCGGCGCCATGGGTACGACCATGGTCTTGCACGAGCAGCCCGGTTTGCATCAGGGTGACGACAAGGCCATGGCCCAGCTCGTCGCGGACATGAAGGCCGGCAAAGTGTCCGCTCTGATTGTCGACGGTGTGAACCCCGCTTACCACGCTGTGGATGCCGAGGGCTTCAAGGCCGGACTGGGGAAGGTGGACTTCAGTGTTTCCACCGCGCTCTTTGCCGACGAGACGGCCAGCCGCTGCACAGCGATGGCGCCAACGCATCATTGGCTGGAAGGTTGGAATGACCTGAGGATTGACCTGAACCGGATCGAGCTGGCACAGCCCGCCATCCAACCTCTGTACAACACCCGTCATACGACGGAAAGCCTTATGGCATGGGCCGGACAGCCGGTCGACGCGTACACCTTCCTGCGTCAGACGCACAATGCGGCTTACACCGCGGAGGCGATGAACACGGACCAGGATTGGAATGCCGGTGTCCACAACGGATTCCTCGCGGTGACTGCACCTGAGGAAACGGAACCTGTGTTCACGGGGGCTGATTTGGGCAGTGCGTTGCGTGAAGTGGCCGGCCGCAAGGGAGGTGCTTTCGAGCTCGACCTCTACCGCAAGGTGGCCATGGGAGACGGTCAGCAGGCCGGCAACCCCATGCTGCAGGAGACGCCCGACCCCATCACCAAGACGACGTGGGACAACTACGTGACCATGGCCCGCGTGGACATGGAAGCCATGGGACTCAATACCTACATCGCGCAGGAGGATCCCGCGTCGCTGGTCAAGGTGACCGTGGGAGGCAAGTCGATTGAACTTCCTGCATTCCCGCAGCCGGGCCAAACTCCCGGCACCTTGGGCATCGCCCTCGGATACGGTCGCGGAGCGAACAACGAAGCGATTGGAAAGGCGGCCTACCAAGTCGGTGAAGGGGGAGACCACCTCGCCGATGCCCAGGGCAACCTCGTGCCCATCGGAAAGAACGCCTTCGGATTGATCGCCGCTACAAACGGTACCCCCGGCCGCGCGGCATACGACGTGAGCGTCGAGGCCACGGGTGGAACCTACCCCTTGGCATGCACGC
>JAURDB010000227.1 GCA_030828175.1 Flavobacteriales bacterium | reverse complement strand
GTCCTTGTCGGAGTATGGCCGCTTGTACAATTGGTATGCTGCGACGGATGCCGCGGGCCTTTGCCCGAGCGGGTGGCATGTCCCGACGGACGGAGAGTGGATGGTATTGGAAATGGAGTTGGGCATGAGTGAATCCGAAGCGAATTCAACGGGATGGCGAGGTACGGATGAGGGGACGCAATTGAAATCCACTTATGGCTGGAACAGTGGCGGCAACGGCACGGACGACTTTGGGTTTTCGGCCCTTCCGGGCGGCGGCCGCAGCTTCGACCTTGGCTACTTCACCAGTGCCGGGTACTACGGCTACTGGTGGAGTTCTTCGCCCAGTGGCGGCAATGCTTGGAGCCGGTACTTGTACGGCGACTTTCCAGACGTCGGCCGGGGCAGCGTCAATCCACGAGGTGGATTCTCGGTTAGGTGTCTTAGGGATGCCGACGTCAGTGCCATTCAAGGTTGCACGGATCCCGCTTATGTCGAATACGATGCGGCAGCGAACACAGACGACGGCAGCTGCGCCACGCCGGTGGCGGCCTTTG
>JAURDB010000226.1 GCA_030828175.1 Flavobacteriales bacterium | reverse complement strand
CAGCGGGAAACATCTCAGACAGTTAATAGACAGGCGTTATTTACATGCTGGAAATTCGTGATCTGCACGCCGCCGTAGCCGGCGAACCCATTCTCAAGGGCCTGAACCTGACCGTGAACGCCGGTGAGGTGCACGCCATCATGGGCCCCAACGGCTCCGGCAAATCGACGCTGGCCAATGTGCTGGCCGGCAAGGACAACTACGAGATCACCGGCGGCGACGCCCTGTTCGAGGGCAAGAGCCTGGCCGATCTGGAGCCGGAGGAGCGCGCCCAGCTGGGGCTGTTCCTGGCGTTCCAGTACCCGGTGGAGATTCCCGGTGTGTCCAACATGGAATTCCTCAAGGCGGCGCTGGAAGCCACCCGCAAGGCCCAGGGCAAGGAAGAGTGGGATTCGGTGACCCTGCTGCGCAAGGCCCGCGAAACCTGCAAGCAGGTGGACCTGGACCCGCAGTTTCTTAAGCGCGGCGTCAACGAAGGCTTTTCCGGCGGCGAGAAAAAGCGCAACGAAATCATGCAGATGCTGCTGATGGAGCCGAA
>JAURDB010000225.1 GCA_030828175.1 Flavobacteriales bacterium | reverse complement strand
GCCTCCTCCGCAGCAGGTGCCTCCTCAGCAGCAGGTGCCTCCTCAACAGCAGGTGCCTCCTCAGCAGCAGGTGCCTCCTCAACAGCAGGTGCCTCCTCAACAGCAGGTGCCTCCTCCTTTACAGGAGCTTCAGCAGGCACATCCTCCATCTGTTGCTTCAACTGTGACAGCACATCGAGGTCTCCGAACGTGGTCTTGGCCTGACGCTCATTTACCTCGCGCACCGCACGTTGGGTAGCTGGGCTAGAACCACCATCGCGGTCATCGCGGCGCTTGCGGTCACCGGTTCCACTCCGCTTCTTGGCGGGTGGCTCCTCATAGGTGCGCAGATGCGAAACCGTAATGCGCTTGGCGTTCCGGTTGAATTCGAGCACAATGAAATCCGCGATCTCTTCCACCTTGATATCGGTGCCATCCTCGCGCTTGAGGTGCTTGGCCTGACAGAACCCTTCCACGCCGTATGGCAAGGCCACGGCGACATTGCTGCCATCGATGGTCAATACAGTCCCCTTGTGCGTGGAGCCCACTTCGAATACGG
>JAURDB010000224.1 GCA_030828175.1 Flavobacteriales bacterium | reverse complement strand
TCAAAAAGTCATTATTGGCACATCAACATCAAACACCCAAATGAATGGAGTTGTTAAGAAGATGAATATGTTTATAAATGAAAAATCTAATTTAAATATTGAGGGAAGAAATTCTTCTTGGCTATTAATTGAAGTTAAAGATATTCTGATTCATATTTTTACTCAAGAGTCTAGAGAATTTTATATGCTTGAAGATTTGTATTTTGATTGTGAGTTAATTTACCAACATGGATAGTCTTAATAATTGGGGGCTGTAGCTCAGCTGGCAGAGCGCTTGCATGGCATGCAAGAGGTCAGGGGTTCAAATCCCCTCAGCTCCACATAAAATTATGAAAAAATTTTTATCTGAAACTAAAGAACTAATTTTATCTCAAGGCACAATTGCGGTACTTGCAATTATTCAAATTAGGATTGTTGCAAAAAGTCTTGGCCCGGAATCCTACGGAATTATTGGTGTGTATCTTGGGATTATAGGTTTATGCTTTAGATTCTTAAGTTCTAGAAATTCTGACTTAATACTTATGAATTTCAAAAGTCACAATG
>JAURDB010000223.1 GCA_030828175.1 Flavobacteriales bacterium | reverse complement strand
CTCGCCATGCAGTACCACCGTGCACAAAAGGGCTGTTTCAGTTTAGCGTTTTCTGCTGCGAGCCGTGCTGCTGCAGCGAACGCAGCACGCGCCGCTTGATCGCTGTCTTGGTACGTGATACGCCATGCTTCGTAGTTCATCTATGCCTCAATTCAATCGGTTAGAATGGCGCAACGGCGCCAATTGATTGTACAGTTCTTGTGCGACATCCCTGTCATTCTGTGCAATTTGCTGTCACTTCCTGTCCAACCAAGCAAGCAAGAAAAGCTCCTAAGTCATTGAAAGCAAACCAAGCCCGGATGGTGGAATTGGTAGACACAAGGGACTTAAAATCCCGTCCGGCGCTATAAAAATCAATCACTTGACGGCTTTTGTGCAATTTCTGTGCGACTGTGCATAGCGGCAACGGCATCAGCACCGCGCTTCAGATCGCCAGGTAGAAGGTGCAGATACCGGCTCGTGACCGTGACGTTGGCGTGTCCGAGCAGATCGCGAACAGTCGCAAGGCTGCACCCTGCGGCCAGCCACCATGACGCCGCTGTGTG
>JAURDB010000222.1 GCA_030828175.1 Flavobacteriales bacterium | reverse complement strand
TCTGGAAGTAGGCCTGGGCTCCGCCGGTCCATCCCTCCTGGATGGTGCCGTTTCCGGAATCGGAGATCGGTCCGAGCGCATAGCCTTCACCACTTCCTCCACCCGCGGCAATCACGGGAGCCTCGTTGTCCTCGACCGTGATGGTGAAGGAAGCGGTGCTCTGGTTGCCTGCTGCGTCCTCGGCTGTGTAGGTCACCGTCGTGGTACCCACAGCAAAGGTGTCTCCGCTGTCGTGGGTCGACGTGAAGCTCGTCACCGCGCAGTTGTCCGTAGATGTCGGAGCGGTGTAGTTCACCACCGCACCGCACTGACCGGCATCGGCCGTCTGCGTGATGTTGGCCGGCGTGCCTGCAATGGCCGGGTCCTCGTCATCGGTAATGGTCACCGTGAAGCTCGACGTCGTCTGGTTTCCAGCCGCATCTTCGGCGGTGTAGGTCACCGTTGTGGTGCCCACAGCAAACGTGTCTCCACTGTCGTGGGTCGACGTGTAGCTCGTCACGCCGCAGTTGTCAGATGATGTCGGGGCCGTGTAGTTCACCACCGCA
>JAURDB010000221.1 GCA_030828175.1 Flavobacteriales bacterium | reverse complement strand
GTCGGGTGCTCAACATCCACAACGGTCACGGTCGAGTCACCTGATCCACTGGTTGTAAGTGCAAACCTCTCTGATCCTATCAGTTGTAATGGTCTTTCAGACGCAGTGTTGAGTGGCTCCAGTGCTGGAGGAACAGGAGCGGTAACATACAGCCTTGAAGCGCCGATGGATACGGGGGCAGGACCTTACTTCGAAATGGGATCTGATGTTCTCTTGTTCGAAAACATTGGTGTGGGCCTTTACACGGTTTACGGCATCGATGAGAACGGTTGTGTGGACAACACGCCAGGTATATCCATTACCCAGCCGCAGCCTTTCAATGTCTATGCTCAGGCAGTGGTTTCCACCCAATGCCCTGATTCTGAAGACGGTCAAGTGGTCTTGAATTTCTTTGGCGGAAGTGGAAACAGTACCCAGTACAGCGCAGACGGTGTGACTTTCAGTGCAGAGAACACATTCTTGTTGCCTCCAGGGTCTTACACTTTCTATGGCGAAGACGTCAATGGTTGTGTGGACACTTCCGATGTTATCGTCGTTACCTCTCCTTCAGA
>JAURDB010000220.1 GCA_030828175.1 Flavobacteriales bacterium | reverse complement strand
ACCGGGTTCGCTCAGCAGAGAGGCTCCTGACCAATTTCCATATGCCGAACAGCACCCTCTTGTGCATTGTAGAGGCGATGATGGGAGAGGACTGGCGCCAAGCTTATCGACACGCCGTTGATTCAGGTTATCGATTCCTCAGTTACGGAGACGCCTGCCTACTGGAGCGTCGCAATTGAGCACTTCAGCAGGCAGGCGTCACTGTTCGGCGAAAGCCGTTTCAGCTACCCTGTCGTTGATCTTCTACGTCGGCCTTGTCCTGAATGGCGTTGGACAAGCGCACAGCAGAGCCACTTCCGATCGGAAGGTTTCTGAAATAGGTGCGGTCGTTCAGGCTGTTGACCTCTGTAGCGAACTCACCCGTAGCCGCTACTTCATTCCGGGTAGTAGGTGTGATGACCCAAATCCCGTTGACCCCTTGAATGGGATCGCTGACGCCGTCCAATGGCAAGGCCAATGCAGCACCGACAACATTGGGTTCCCCGGCGCCTCCAGCACCGCTGATGGTGGGGGTCTTGAGGGACACTCCGTTTGCGGAATTAACCGTGCTTCCTGTC
>JAURDB010000219.1:330-563 GCA_030828175.1 Flavobacteriales bacterium | reverse complement strand
ATTTTGTGCTATATGTAATATCGATTTTGATGTTATGTTCAGGATTCAGTACAAGCATCCAAAGGAATGGGTATTTGTATGCCGGGAATGTTTACTTAAAGTGAAACCCAATAACCCCAATTACCGATACGGTGGTACTTGGAAGCGTTAGTAACATGGGTTTTGCACTGTTTGATGTAAAATATCATTAAACCACCCAAAAATAAAAAAGCCCCAGATTGCTCTGAGGCCTT
>JAURDB010000219.1:0-321 GCA_030828175.1 Flavobacteriales bacterium | reverse complement strand
TGATATTGCAGAGGCTGTTGCTATTAAACTTAAAGAGATATCAAAATAGCAAAGGAAATTGCATGCAAAATATGTAAACCATATGTAAACCACCTAAAAATCAAAAAGCCCCAGATTTCTCTGAGGCCTTGAT
Source organism: Flavobacteriales bacterium (assembly GCA_030828175.1). Taxonomy (GTDB): domain Bacteria; phylum Bacteroidota; class Bacteroidia; order Flavobacteriales_D; family Sanyastnellaceae; genus UBA8752. Next base: position 188 of record JAURDB010000219.1, on the reverse strand, counting down.
ATTACTGAGTCGGGATGACTGGACTCGAACCAGCGACCCCTTGCACCCCATGTATTGTATTTTACTTTATTGATGTCTATGGCATGTTATTAAAATACATAATAACAATGTTTTAAGTGTTTTTTACTTTTTGATATTTCTTCTTATCTTTGGTTTTTTATGTCAATTATGTAAACCATATGTAAACC
>JAURDB010000218.1 GCA_030828175.1 Flavobacteriales bacterium | reverse complement strand
CGTCACCCTCGCCGACGCGCAGGAGGCGCGCGCCGCCGCCAGCGCGGACTACTCCGCCAAGAACGCCGCTTCGATCGAGGCTGCGGACACCGCCACCGAGCTCGAGGCTCGCGCGGCGACCCTCCAGGCCACCGCCTCCTCCGCGCGGGAGGCGGCCATCGCGGCGACCGGACCGATGCTCAAGTTCGCGCAGACGCACGTGATCGACCAGCCCCCCAAGCGGTTCGCCGCGGACCGCACGCCGGCGTGCGCCAGCGGCGCCGCGGAGTGTGAGGAACTGACGCTGACGCTCGTCGCCGAGCGTGAAGCGCTCGCCATCGTCGAGTTCGGCGTCGATCCCGCGGAGGTTGAGGCGCCTGAGATCCGCGTCGTGGTGGAGGACGAGCGCGTCGACGAGACGCTGTCGCTCCGCCCGCCCTCGGAGCTGCCCATCAACTACATCCACGACATCGGTCGCGGCAAGCAGCTCGAAGCCATGTCGGAGGCGCAGCAGAAGGCGGCGCGCGTGGGGACTCCGTACTCCATCACCGCTTTCTCCGTCACCATCCCCGCCCAGTACATCCAG
>JAURDB010000021.1 GCA_030828175.1 Flavobacteriales bacterium | reverse complement strand
TTATCTTGATAAATATTTATTGTTTAATACAGTTGCTTAAGCAACTGTATTAAACAATAAATATTTATCAAGATAAAAGCTATTTTATTTTTTTTCAAACTTTTTATTCTAAAGATTTTCAATTGGGGACGGAGGGACTTGAACCCTCACGCACTATCACTAGGCAACGGATTTTAAGTCCGTCGTGTCTACCAATTCCACCATCCGGGCAGAATGGCAAAGTTCCGAAAGGAGGAACGGATTGCCACACATAAGTCGGAGAAGCCTGTCCGGGGAAATGGATGCGAGGCTGCCCGGGCTCTACTCGAGGTGATCGGAGACCCAACAGGTGCCCGTCCAGACCAGCTCAGCATAAAAGCCATTGGTGTCGTATTGACGGGCGTTGGTGAGCCAGTTGCCATTGATGTCCTGCAAGTACACCTGCTGATCATTCATATCCGGCTGTTTGGCTACGGCCAGCTTGAATGACTGCCCAGGGTATTGGCCTGCAGGGACCGTAACGTAGAGATAGGGGAAGGTGAAATCCTCTGCTATGTAGAGGTCGTAGCCCAAGGGGAGAACGCCGATGGTGTCGGGGTCAAAATGCAAAATGGATGGAGCCTCAAACTCCACCTCAAAAGGAAGGCCGTACACCGCCAAGACAGCCAGCACATCTCCCGCTCCTACCTGACCGTCCGAATTGGCATCGGGATTGAAGGCCTGAGCCTGCACGGAAACCACCATGCTGAAAGCGAGGATCGCGAGGGCCAAACGCATGTGCAAACGAGTTTCGGGCGTCATTTTGTTTCGGTTAGTACTAATATACTGACTATTCATCGATTTTTTATATCTACCGCCTTCGTTTCGACCACCCCTTCTCATCTGCCTGAGCACATCGGCCACATGATTCGCAGTTTATCTTCGCTCAACATCAAAGATTCATGGTCAAGGATGCGCCTCTCCACATGGTGGACCTCAAGGGTCAATACGCTCACATTCAAGAGGAAGTGGATCATGCCGTATTGGAAGTCATCCGGTCTGGCGCTTTCATAAATGGACCGGCCGTAAAGCGGTTTACAGAGGACCTCTCGGATTGGTTGGGATCGACCGACGAAGATTCCATTCACGTCATTCCCTGTGCCAATGGAACCGACGCCCTGCAGGCCGCCTTCATGGCATTGGGGCTCGAGCCCGGAGATGAAGTCATCACGCCGTCGTTCACCTACATCGCTACGGTAGAGGTCATCCAGCTGCTTCGCCTCACGCCGGTCATGGTCGATGTGGACCCGGGGACTTTCAACATTGATCCAGCGGCTGTGGAAGCGGCCATCTCACCGCGTACCAAAGCCATCCTACCTGTCCATCTCTATGGACAGTGTGCCGACATGACCGCCATAATGGACATCGCCAATCGGCACGGTCTGCACGTCGTGGAGGACACCGCACAAGCCATTGGCTCGGTGTGGAACCCAAGCGGCGATTCGGCGAGGGGACGGATGGCCGGGACCATGGGCAGCATTGGCACGACGAGTTTCTTCCCTTCCAAAAACCTCGGTGGCTATGGAGACGGAGGGGCCTGCTTTACCCGGGATGCGGCTTTGGCAGAGCGCCTGCGGATGATCTGCAACCACGGATCCAGGCAGCGCTATGAGCACGAGCTGATCGGCATGAACAGCCGACTCGACAGCATACAGGCGGCCATCCTCGGGGTCAAACTGCCTCATTTGAAAGGGTACAATGCGGCGCGGGTGACTGCGGCGGACCGCTACGACGCCCTTTTTGCCGACCATCCATTGATTGCGACCCCCTTCCGCGACCCACGTTCATCCCACGTTTTCCACCAGTACACCCTCCAATTGGGGGCGGTGGGTGATGGACCCGAATTGCGGGATGCCTTGGCTGCCCATTTGACCTCAGTAGGTGTTCCTTTCGGCATATATTATCCTAAGCCGATTCATCTTCAGAAAGCCTTCATGGACCTCGATATGTCTGTAGAAGGACTTGACGTGACCGAGGACCTGACCCATCGGGTCATCAGTTTGCCCATGCATACTGAGCTTTCCGGCGATTTGCAGGCGCGCATTGCCGATGCGGTGCGGGCGGGATTGCCGTCGTAAATTTGCGCGCGGACCCCTAACCCTTGCTGTCATGAAAATCGCCGTAGTTGGAACCGGATATGTTGGCCTTGTTACCGGCACTTGTTTCGCCGAAACCGGAAACGACGTCATCTGCGTCGACATCGATGCGGCCAAGGTCGAGAAGATGCGCAACGGGGAAGTCCCCATTTACGAGCCCCACCTGGATGTGCTGTTCGAGCGCAACATCGCGGCTGGCCGACTCAAGTTCACCACCGATTTGGCTGAGGCCGTGGAGCCCGCCGAAGTGATTTTCCTCGCCCTTCCCACACCTCCCGGTGAGGACGGCAGCGCTGACCTCAGCTATGTGCTCGGTGTGGCGGAACAGCTGGGCAAGATGATCACCGAATACAAGGTCATCGTAGACAAGAGCACAGTGCCCGTGGGGACTGCGGAAAAAGTGGCGGCAGCCGTTGGAGCCAACGCCACGGTGGATTTCGACATCGTATCCAATCCGGAATTCCTGCGCGAGGGCTATGCCGTCGACGATTTCTTGAAGCCCGACCGTGTGGTCATCGGCGTGGGCAGCGATCGCGCCGAAGAAGTGATGACACGCCTGTACCAGCCGTTCATCCGGCAGGGCAACCCGCTGATCGTCATGGACGAGCGCAGTGCCGAGCTCACCAAGTACGCCGCCAACAGCTTCCTCGCCACCAAGATCACGTTTATGAACGAAATCGCGAACTTCTGTGAGAAGGTCGGAGCGGACGTGGACAAGGTGCGCCGCGGCATGGGAACGGATACGCGCATCGGACCCCGCTTCCTGTTCCCGGGCATCGGATACGGCGGAAGCTGCTTCCCGAAGGATGTGCAGGCCCTGCACCGCAGCGGCCGCGAAGTCGATTTCGAGTTCGAGATCCTCACCAGCGTCATGGATGTGAACGAGCGCCAGAAGACGGTGCTGTTCGACCCCATCCTGAAGAAATTCAATGGCGATCTCAGCGGCGTGAAGATTGCGCTTTGGGGACTCGCCTTCAAGCCGGAAACAGACGACATCCGTGAGGCTCCCGCCCTTTACATGATTGAAAAGCTTCTCGATGCCGGTGCCACCATTACCGCATTCGACCCGGAGGCCATGGACAACGTCCGCCAACGTGTGGGCGACCGCATCGCTTTCGCCGCAGGCCAGTATGCGGCCTTGGAAGGAGCCGATGCCCTTCTGATCTGCACCGAATGGCAGGTCTTCCGCACGCCCGACTTTGGACGCATGCAGGAGGCGATGAACAACCCCTTCATTTTTGACGGGCGCAACCTGTACGACGTGGACGACATGACGGACAAGGGTTGGGATTACGTGTCCATCGGTCGCCGTCCTTCCAGCTGAGCATCATGAAGCGCGTCCTCATCACCGGTGCCGCCGGATTTCTCGGCTCCGACCTCTGCGACCGCTTCATCGCGGAGGGCTACCATGTCTTGGGCATGGACAACCTCATCACGGGGGATTTGCGCAACATCGAGCACCTGACGGGGCTGGACCGTTTCGAGTTCCACCACCATGACGTCAGCCAGTTCATCCACGTCAAGGGCGAATTGGACTACATCCTCCACTTCGCTTCCCCGGCCAGTCCCATCGACTATCTGAAGATTCCCATTCAAACCTTGAAGGTGGGATCACTGGGGGTCCACAACTGTCTGGGCTTGGCGCGTGCAAAGGGTGCACGGATGCTCATAGCCAGTACGAGCGAGGTTTATGGTGACCCGGAGGTCCACCCGCAGCACGAGGAGTATTGGGGACACGTCAATCCAGTGGGTCCCCGAGGGGTGTACGACGAGGCCAAACGTTTCCAGGAGGCCATGACCATGGCGTACCACACCTATCACGGATTGGAGACGCGCATCGTCCGCATTTTCAATACCTACGGGCCGCGGATGCGCCTGAATGACGGGCGCGTGTTGCCCGCCTTCATCGGTCAGGCGCTGCGGGGAGAAGACCTGACGGTGTTCGGAGATGGAAGCCAGACCCGCAGCTTTTGCTATGTGGACGACCTCGTGGAGGGCATTTACCGGTTGTTGCTGTCCGATGAGGTGCGGCCGGTCAATGTGGGCAACCCGGATGAGATTACCATTGCCGACTTTGCCGAAGAGATCATCGCCTTGACCGGAACCGACCAGAAGGTCATCTACAAGCCGCTGCCCACCGACGATCCCAAGCAGCGCCGGCCGGACATCAGCCGCGCCCAGGAAATTCTGGGATGGTCACCCAAGGTGGGCCGCGCGGAAGGCCTCGCCATCACCTACGACTACTTCAAGGGCCTCTCCGAGGAGGACTTGAGGAAGACCGAACACAAGGATTTCACCTCCTACAGCAAATGACGGAGTGGGGCGCAACATCCGATTGGTTCGCCCACGAATCCGCTGTACTCGATGAGGGCTGCAGCATCGGTGCGGGATGCAGAATCTGGCACTTCAGCCACATCATGCCCGGTGCCGTGCTGGGTGAAGGCTGCAACATCGGCCAGAACGTCGTCATCAGTCCCGATGTGGTGCTCGGCCGCAACTGCAAGGTCCAGAACAATGTCAGCCTCTACACCGGGGTGACCTGCGAAGACGATGTTTTTCTGGGGCCGTCGTGCGTGTTCACCAACATCACCAATCCGCGCAGTGCCGTGGTGCGGCGCGACCAATATGCCCGCACCCACGTCGGTCGGGGGGCCTCCATCGGGGCCAATGCCACCATTGTTTGCGGGCACGACATCGGTGCCTTTGCCTTCATCGGTGCCGGTGCCGTGGTGACCAAGGATGTGCCGCCCTACGCCTTGGTCGTGGGCAATCCGGCGCAACACGTCGGCTGGATGAGCGCCTTTGGACATCGGTTGGAATTTGACGAAGCCGGAAGGGCGACGTGCCCCGAATCCGGCGAAACCTATGAACTTGTGGACGGCACCGTCCGTCCCCTAGACCCTACAGCATGAATACAAAAGACCTGCACCAGCGGATGCTGGACAAGGAAGCTACCCTGGCCGTCATCGGCCTCGGCTATGTCGGGTTGCCCATTGCGCTCGCCTTTGCGCGGCACATCCGCGTCATCGGCTTTGACATCCACGCCGGACGCGTGGAACAGATGAGGCAGGGCATCGATCCGAGCGAGGAGCTCGAGAAGGAGGCCTTCGAGGGATGCGACATCACCTTCACGGCGAATCCGGAGGACCTCAAGGCGGCCCAATTCTATGTGGTGGCGGTGCCCACGCCCATCAATGCGGTGAACCAACCCGATTTGACGCCCCTGCTTTCCGCCTCCAAGACGGTGGGCCAGGCCCTGTCTGCCGGCGACTACGTGGTCTACGAGAGCACGGTGTACCCCGGTTGTACCGAAGACGACTGCATCCCGGTGCTCGAGGAGCACAGCGGCCTCACCTTCGGCACCGATTTCAAGGTCGGCTACAGCCCTGAGCGCATCAATCCAGGCGACAAGGTGAACACCATCGAGACCATCGTGAAGGTGGTCAGCGGCAGCGACGAGGAGAGCCTGGATGTCATCGCCCGGACGTACGACCTCGTTGTCAAGGCCGGCACCCACCGCGCCTCGAGCATCAAGGTGGCCGAGGCCTCCAAGATCATCGAAAACACCCAGCGCGACGTCAACATCGCCCTCATCAACGAGCTCAGCATCATCTTCAACCGGGTGGGCATCAACACCTTCGAGGTGCTCGAAGCCGCCGGAACGAAGTGGAACTTCCTCAAGTTCACGCCCGGCCTGGTGGGTGGCCACTGCATCGGCGTCGATCCCTACTACCTGACCTGGCGGGCCGAGAAGCTCGGCTACCATGCCAAGGTGATCAACTCCGGACGCTATGTCAACGACAGCATGGGTTACTACGCCGGAAAGCAAGTCGTGAAGCGCCTGCTGGAAAAGGGGGTCAATCCGCTCGAAGCCAAGGTCCTCGTCATGGGGGTGACCTTCAAGGAAAACGTGTCCGACATCCGCAATTCCAAGGTGTTCGACGTCATCCGCGAGCTGCGGTCCTTCAATCTGGAGATGGATGTGGTCGACCCCTTCGCCTCGCCGGCCCAGGTGGACCACGAGTACGGTGTACAGCTGACGGAAGCACCGTCCGAGGCCGCTTACGATGCGGTGATCGTAGCCGTGAACCACAAGGAATACGTGGGCTACGATGCCGACTCGTTCCGGCGTCTGTTCCGCAACCCCGAAGTTGGATTCCTCGTGGACATCAAGGGCATCTACCGCCACCTTTCCGGCGAACTGAATTACTGGAGTTTCTGATATGGCTGCAAGCGCACACACCCCCAAAGTCCTGCTGGTCACCGGCGGTGCCGGTTTCATCGGCTCGCATGTGGTACGGCGCTGGGTCACCCGCCATCCCGAGGTGCGGGTGATCAACCTGGACGCCCTGACCTATGCGGGAAACCTCGCCAATCTCAAGGACCTGGAGGGGGCGCACAACCACCGCTTTGTGAAGATGGACATTCGCGACACCGAGGGCGTTACCGCCTTGATGCGCGAGGAAAACGTCGATTCTGTGATGCACCTGGCAGCCGAGAGTCACGTTGACAGGAGCATCTCGGGCCCAATGGCCTTCCTGGAGACCAACATCATGGGAACGGCTTCCATGCTGTCGGCTGCGCGTGCAGCATGGGCCGACTCGGAGGGCGGTTTCGAAGGCAAGCGGTTCCACCATGTCTCCACCGACGAGGTCTACGGATCGCTCGGTGCAGAGGGCTTCTTTACCGAGGATACGGCGTACGACCCGCGGAGTCCCTACAGCTCGTCCAAGGCGGCGAGTGACCACATCGTGAGGGCATGGCACCACACCTACGGCATGCCCGTGGTGCTCTCGAATTGCTCCAACAACTACGGCTCCTACCAATTTCCGGAAAAGCTCATCCCGCTATTCATCCGCAACGCCGTGCAGAAGAAGCCACTTCCCGTATACGGAGAGGGAGTCAACGTCCGCGACTGGCTGTGGGTGGAGGACCACGCTGCCGCCCTTGAGGTCATCATCACCACCGGTGCCAATGGCGAGACCTACAACATTGGTGGAGAAAACGAGTGGCGCAACATCGACCTCATCCGCCTGATGTGCCGCCAGCTCGATGCCAAGCTCGGTCGTGCTGAAGGCGAGACCGAGGAGCTCATCACCTACGTGACGGACCGCGCCGGCCACGACATGCGTTACGCCATCGACCCGACCAAGCTCCGGGAAGAACTCGGATGGCGCCCGTCGATCACTTTTGAGGAAGGGCTGGCCAAGACCATCGACTGGTACCTGGAGAATGACGTTTGGCTGGAGGAAGTCACGAGCGGTGCCTACCGCGATTACTACGACCAGCAATACGGAGACCGCTGATGGGTTGGCTTTCGCGTTGGTTCGGGGGCAAGGACAAAGCCCAGGAGGCCCAGCGTGAGCCCATTGATCTGTCGGTGTTCCGCATCGACTACCACAGCCATATGGTGCCCGGCGTTGATGACGGCGCCCAGACCTTGGAGGAGTCCCTTGAGATGATCGACGCCTTGGTCTCACTCGGGTATCAGGGGGCTGTGACCACACCGCATGTCTACCCAGGCATGTACCCCAACACCCCGGAGACCCTTCGCCCTCCCTTTGAGCGGCTCCAAGCGGCCGTGGCAAAGCGCCACCCGAACTTCAAGCTGGCACTCGGCGCGGAATACTTCCTGGACGAAAGCCTGCTCGACGCCGTCAAATCTGACCGCGAACTGCTCACCCCCGGCGGGCGGCTGCTGTTCGAATTGGCCTTCATCGAGCCACCAGACTCCGGGCTTCTACAGGAATTCCTGTTCGAAGTCCAGATGAAAGGGCTGACGCCCGTGATGGCGCACATCGAGCGCTACCCCTATTGGCACGACGCGCTCGACCGCTACGGAGAATGGCACGAGCAAGGGGTGACGCTGCAGGTCAATGCCGCCTCCATCGCCGGTGCATACGGACCGGAAATCCAGCAGGCGGCGTCTCAGTGCATCGAAAAAGGGTGGGTGGGCATCCTGGGAACGGACGCCCACGGCATGCGCCACATCGATGCGCTGCACGCTTCCCGAACGCATCCCGCCGTCCACACATTGGCCCAGCAGGCGAAGAACCCGAAACTGCTCTGAAAAGGGGCGCGGGCAGTGTCGCCCGAAGCACATGAAGACCGAAGGGGTGATCAGCCCACTGGAGCGAGGCGGATGACCATCCCGTCCATGTCGTCCTTCAAATGGAGCTGGCACCCGAGCCGGCTGCTGTCCTCCACATGAAAGGCCTCGTCCAGCATGTCCTCCTCGTCATCCGACTTCTCGGGCAAGTCAGCTGAGGCGGCATCCTCGACGTAGCAGTGGCAGCTGGCGCACATGGCCATGCCGCCACAGGTGCCCTCCACAGGCAACTCAGCGCTCTTGCAGAGCTCCATGACGTTCATGTTCATGTCGGTGGGGGCCTCCAGCTCGTGGGAGACACCCTCGCGGTCGATCACGGTGAGGCGGATGGTGGACATGGTCAGAATCCGTTGACCCCGTTGACCGTCGTGTACTTGAGCACGAGGTTCTTGTCGGGGTAGATGCGCTTGAAGGCGCTCTGCACCATCAGCGTGGCCTCGTGGAAGCCGCACAAGATGAGCTTGAGCTTGCCCGGATAAGTGTTGATGTCGCCGATGGCGTAAACGCCGTCGACGTTGGTGCTGTAGTCGAAGGTGTCGACCTCGATGGCATTCTTGGAGATGTTGAGGTTCCAGTCGGCGATGGGGCCGAGCTTGGGGCTGAGGCCGAACAGTGGCACCCAGTGGTCGGTCTCGAGGCGAATATCGCCTTCGGTCTTGTGCTTTATGGTGAGGCCTTCGAGGTGTTCCTCGCCATCCACGCCGACGACTTCTCCGTTGGTGAGCAGGCGAATCTTGCCCTCCCCTGCCAGGTCCAGCACCTTCTGCACGCTGTCCGGGTGACCGCGGAACCCGTCCCTGCGGTGAACCAAGGTGACCTCGGAGGCCACGCCGTCTGCGAGGAAGTTGGTCCAATCCAGGGCGCTGTCGCCGCCCCCACTGATGACCACCTTCTTGCCGCGATAGAACTCGGGGTCCTTGATGATGTACTCCACGCCGCGGTCCTCGTACTCCTCCAGGCGATCCACCGGTGGCTTGCGCGGCTCGAAACAGCCGAGGCCACCTGCAATGGCGATGATGGGCGCACGGTGCACGGTGCCGCGGTTGGTCGTCACGATGAACTGGTCCTCGTCGTCCTTGACGATGGTCTCGGCCCGCTCACCCAGGGTGAAGCCGGGCTTGAAAGGAGCCGCCTGTTCCATCAGCCGGTCCACGAGGTCACCCGCCAGGATTTCCGGGTAGGCCGGGATGTCGAAAATGGGCTTCTTGGGATAAATCTCGGCGCACTGGCCGCCCGCTTGGGGCAAGGCGTCAATGAGGTGGCACTTGAGCTTGAGCAGGCCCGCTTCAAAAACGGTGAACAGACCGCAAGGTCCCGCTCCGATGATGAGGATGTCCGTCTGGATCATGATCGTTTGCGCGGCGAAGGTAGTTTCCACACCCGCTGCCATGGCAACAACGGCAAAGGCAGTGTGTTCAACCCGCGGACGAAGTCGGCATGTTGACCGCGATGACCTCCTTGACTTCAGGGACGACGCGGCGCACAGCCTCTTCCACACCGGCACGCATGGTCATCGCTGCCTGGGCACAGTGGGCACAGGCTCCCTGCAGCTCCACTTCCACCACCAGGTCCTCTCGGACATTGAGCACGGTGATGTCTCCTCCGTCCGACCGGAGGAAGGGCCGAAGCTCGTCGAGGGCGCGGTCAATGCGCTCCACAAGGTTCACCGTGGAATCCCCGTTCATGCAGGTGAATTTACGGCGGATGACGCGGATGCGGGCGGATGACTGGGCGCCGGCTGGTCCGCGAGGACGTCCAGCATGCGGTCGGTCAAGGCGGCGATTGCCCGTGCCGCCTCGGTTCCTTCCTGCAAGGCTGCCGGGCGGCCTGCATCTCCGGCTTCGCGGATGGCCTGAACCAGCGGCAACTCGCCCAGGAAAGGAGTGCCGGAAGCTTCTGCATACCGCTTTACCCCATCGCGCCCAAACAGGTGGTACTTGCGATCGGGCAGATCCGGCGGGGTGAAGTACGCCATGTTCTCCACGAGCCCCAGTACCGGCACATTGATGCTTTCGAGCTGGAACATGGAGACCCCCTTCCGGGCATCCGCCAGCGCGATGTCCTGGGGTGTGCTCACCACAACCACTCCGCTCAACGGCACGAGCTGTACCAGCGACAAGTGCACATCACCGGTGCCGGGAGGCAAATCGATGAGCATGAAGTCCAGCTCTCCCCAGTCTCCGTCCGTGAACAATTGTCCCAGTGCCTTGGAGGCCATCGGGCCCCGCCACACAATGGCCTGCTCTGGATCTGCAAAGAATCCAATGCTCAACATCTTCACTCCGTGGGCCTCGACAGGTCCGATCAAAGACTTCCCGCCTTTCTCGACAGGCTGGGGCTTCTCGCGCACCACATCGAACATGGTGGGCATGCTCGGTCCGTGGATGTCGGCATCGACCAGGCCCACCTTGTGTCCGCGGCGGGCGAGTTCCACGGCGATATTGGCCGTGACCGTGCTTTTGCCCACGCCCCCCTTGCCACTGGCGATGGCGATGATGTGCTGGACCCCGGGCAGCACCTTGCGGGTCTCCAATGTGCGTTCGTTGCTGCCAACCGGCACCACCTCCACTTCCGCCAAGAGGTCAATGCCTTCGCGCGTGCCGAGCTTTTCCAGTGCAAACTCGACCGCCTCCTTCATGCGTTGACGGGCATGCATGGCCGGACTGCTCGATTTGACCCGGACCCGAACTTTCCATGTGCCTGCCGAATTCTCCAGCGAGAGGACCTCGGCCCATTGGAGGGTCACTATGTCCTTGCCGAGTTCGGGGTCCACCACGCCTCCCAAAGCTTCGAGGATGTGCTGCGCTGTCAATGCCATGGTTCAAAGTTCGGTCGTGGGGTCCCAGAAAAGTGCGTCAAAGTCCACGACCCGGTCATCCTCCACTTTTACTCCCTCCGCGCGCAGGCAATCTGCCATGGCCGTCGGGGTCGGAAAGTGCATCCTGCCAGAAAGCAAGCCCTGCCGGTTCACCACCCGGTGCGCCGGAACAGCCTCTCCTTCCGCACCAGGGCCCATCGCCCGGTTCATGGCCCAACCCACCATCCGGCTGGCCCGGGCTGCCCCGAGATAGCGGGCAATGGCCCCATAGCTCGTCACGCGGCCGGCGGGAATCAAACGGGCCACGGCATGGACGTCCCGCTCGAAATCGCCAGACCCGGGACGCGCCGTGGGCGAAGGCGCGGCGGATGGATGGCCCTTGTGACGATCATCCCGGCTCATACCGAGGTCCTGAGATAGTGGATGTTCTTCCCCTCCTCGAGCCAGCGCTGTTCATAGAACGTCCGGATGTTCAGGACATCGGCGAAGGCCGCGTCGACGCGTGGCACCAGATCGCCGTATACGTCCTGTGAGTCTTCGAGGATGGGAAATCCCGCTTCGATCCACCCTTCCTTGGACAGTGCATAGAGCAAGGGGCTGTCACTCTTGACGTGAACAATCCCCCCAGGTGTCATGAAGCCCCGGTATCGCTCGAGAAAAACTTCCGACGTGATGCGCTTGGTGCCCTTTTCGTCCTTGGGCTGGGGGTCGGAAAATGTGAGCCAGATCTCGCTGACCTCGCCGGGCGCAAAGAAGTGGTGGACGAATTCAATCTTGGTGCGGAGGAAGGCCACATTGGACAAGCCTTCCTCCTCGCTGGTCTTGGCCCCCCGCCAGAAGCGATGGCCCTTGATGTCCACGCCGATGAAGTTCCGTTCCGGATGGCGCCGCGCCAATCCCACCGTGTATTCGCCCTTGCCGCAACCCAGCTCCAGGGTGATGGGATGGTCGTTGCCGAAGACGGCACGGGCCCATTCTCCCCGGTGCAATCCCTCTCCACCCGCGATGGCTTTGATGTCCGGCTCGAAGACGTGGGAAAATCCGAGATTTTCCTTCCATTTGCGGAGCTTGTCCTTGCCCATGGCTGGCGAAATTACAGCGCATGAGCGGAGCCACAACGCCTTCCCAACTCCCTTCCGATGCCAGCGCGCCCCACGTGCTCTTCACCATTCTGGATTGGGGAATGGGTCATGCGACGCGCACGTGGCCACTCATTGTGGCCGCTCGGAACGCTGGAGCCCGGGTAACCGTGGCTTCGAGGGGAACGGCCGGTGCATGGCTGGACGCCCGGATGATGGATTGGGACAAACGAAACGGAGACGGATCAGCCCCAGTGTGGCAGAGGGTGGAGAAGCCGGGGGTGACCATCCGCTATGCCAAGGGTCGGTCCACCCTCCTGCGCATTGGCCTGCAGATTCCCCGGTTCATGGCGAGTTTCCGAACAGAACGTCAGTGGACCCATCGTTTTGTTCACCAGCATGGCGTCACGCACGTCTTCAGCGACAACTGCTACGGCTGCCATGCAAAAACATCCGGTGCCCGAAGCGCATTCATGACGCACCAGTTCCAGCCGCCGGTGCCCCGGCTCGTAAGCCCACTGGCCAAAGTGCTGGTCCATCGACTGACCCTGGCCTTCGATGAAGTCTGGATCCCCGATTTGCCGAATCACGCATTTGCCGGTAGCCTCTCCGTTTCGACCCATCCCAATACCCACTATGTCGGGCCGCTCAGCCGATTCCAGGTGTTGGGGCCCCACGGGGAAGGAGCAGTGCATGGCGCCGCCCGCCCTTTGCTCGGCATGGTCAGTGGGCCGGAACCGCAGCGGAGCGACATGGAAGCAGCGTTGCGGCGTTGTTTTCTGAAGGATGGCCGCCCTGCCCTGATTTTCTCCGGAAACCCCGGCAAGACCGAAGAGCGAGACGCCAATGTGCTGGTCGTCCATGACCCCGATGACCGCCGATTTCTCGAAGCGGTCATGGGAGCGGAGTGCATCATTTGCCGAAGCGGATACACGACGCTGATGGACCTGGCCGTACTCGGGAAAGCGGCGGTCCTCGTTCCGACTTCAGGCCAGCCCGAACAGGAGCGATTGGCCCAGCGGTGGAACCGTGATCTGGGCTGGACCACCCTTGAATCCAAGGAAATTGCGGACTTTCGTCCCGAAGTGGCAACGGGAAGATTTCCGTCTGTCGATATTTCGGACCCTGCCCAGCGGATGCGCGAATGGCTGGGCATTCCACCCTTGAGTACCGAGACATGACGGATGAGGACTTCATGAAGCAGGCGCTGGACCAGGCGCACAGGGCCGCGGAAATCGGCGAAGTGCCCGTGGGGGCCATCATCGTGGCCGGTGGGCGCATCATCGCTCGGGCGCACAACCTGTGCGAGCGCCTGAACGACTTCACGGCCCATGCCGAAATGCAAGCCTTCACCTCGGCCAGCGAATACCTCGGGGGCAAGTTCCTGGATCAATGCACCCTTTATGTCACGTTGGAGCCCTGCCCCATGTGCGCCGGTGCATCCTTCTGGACGAGAATCGGCCGCATTGTTTACGGTGCCAGGGACGACAAACGCGGCGGTCTCGACTTCACCGGAAAAAGAAAAGAGGGATTGTTCCACCCGAGAACGGAGATGGTCGGAGGCGTCATGGAAGCCGAGTGTGCGGAACTCCTGCAGACCTTCTTCGCCAGGCGCCGAAAAAGCTGAGATGCCGCCTAATTTTGAGCCGTGGAGGAATTGACCCGTACCTACCTCGAAGCGGTCAGCGACGAAATCGCAGGTCGCAAGGATGCGCTTCTCCGAGAACGGTTCGATGAACTGCACCCTGCCGACATTGCCGAAATCCTGGACCGCCTTGAACTCGAGGAAGTTCAATACCTCTGGAAACTCATCGACTTGGAGGAGCGTGGCGACGTCCTCATCGAACTCGAGGAAGACGTTCGGGAACGGCTGCTTGCCAGCCTGACGAACAAGGAAATTGTCGAGGAGGTCCTCGAGCACATCGACTCGGACGACGCGGCAGACGTGGTTTCCGAATTGCCTGAGGACCGCGCCCAAAAAGTCATCCAAAGCCTGGACAACGAAGACCGCGAGGACCTGCTGACGCTGCTGCGTTATCCCGAGGGGACGGCGGGTGCACTCATGGGCACCGAGTTGATCCGCGTGGAACTCGACTGGACCGTTTCGCATGCCATCCGCGAGATGCGGAAGCAGGCCGAGGAAGTGGAGACGGTGCACAGTGTTTACGTCGTCAATGCCTCGGGTCAACTGCTGGGCCGACTCTCGCTGAAGCGCCTGCTGCTCACCGCAACGAGCACACGAAGTACCATCGGAGACCTGTTCGAAGAGGACGACACGCGGACCATCAAGGTCGACGCGCCCGATGAGAAGGTGGTACAGATGATGAAGAAGTACGACCTGGTCGCTTTGCCCGTGGTGGACGACCACAACCGTCTGCTCGGCCGAATCACCATCGACGACGTGGTCGACCTCATGGAGGAGGAGGCTGAAAAGGACTACCAGTTGGCCAGTGGACTGAGTGACGATGTGGAGAGCGACGACTCTCTGTGGGAGCTTACACGCGCCCGATTGCCCTGGCTGCTGATTGGCCTCTTTGGCGGTCTGGCCGGGGCCTACGTCATCGGGGCTTTCGACATCGAGCGCTTCCCTTCCATGGCACTCTTCATCCCTCTCATTGCGGCCATGGGCGGCAACGTCGGTGTGCAATCCGCGGCGATCGTCGTGCAGGGTTTGGCGGCGGGCCGCAGTCCCCGCGATGCCCGGTTGGTCCCTCGGCTCATGAAGGAGTTGTCACTCGCCTTGCTCAATGGCACCATCTGTGCAGCCGTCATCCTGTGCGCCAGCTTGGCGCTGGGCTACGGATGGAACCTCAGCGTGACGGTCAGCCTGGCCTTGATTGCCGTCATCATCTTCGCCGCCCTTTTCGGCACCTTCGTCCCCTTGACGCTGGACAGGTTCAAGATCGATCCCGCCCTCGCCACCGGTCCCTTCATCACCACGGCGAATGACATCATCGGGCTCATCATCTATTTCGGCATCGGCGTTTTGATGGCCGCATGAAGGCATGAAGGTCCTGTTCATCGACACGGTGCACCCGGTGCTGGCCGAGCGCCTGACGGCAGCAGGCATGACATGCGTGGATGGCACCTCCATTCCCGCCTTCGAAGCCGTGCAAGCCCACAGCGACGCAGCCGGCATCGTCATCCGCAGCCGGGTGCGGGTCGACGCAGACTTCATGGATCGCCTGCCCGATCTCAAGTTCATTTGTCGTTCGGGTGCGGGGCTCGAGAACATCGACCTCGCCGTGGCACAGTTCCGCGGAATCAAGGTCTACAACAGCCCGGAGGGCAACCGCGATGCCGTCGGCGAACATGCCCTGGGCATGCTGCTCTCGCTGCTCAACCTGCTGCGCGAGGCTGACCGTTCCCTGCGGGAAGGACGTTGGGACCGCGAAGGACACCGCGGCATGGAGCTCGCCGGCCGCACGGTGGGCATTCTGGGATACGGCAACATGGGGAGCGCCTTTGCCGGCAAGTTGACGGGCATGGGATGCCGCATCCTGGCTTGTGATCCCTACCGATCCTCCTTCGACGGCGACCACCACGGAAAGGTGGAGGCCGTGGACCTGCCCACCCTGCAGCGAGAGGCAGACGTATTGAGCCTGCATTGCAACCTCACGCCAGAGACCAAAGGCATGGTGGACCGTACCTTCCTCGCCTCTTTCGCCAAGCCCTTCATCCTGCTCAATACGGCCCGAGGCCCCATCGTCCGCACTGTAGACCTGCTGGACGCCTTGCAAACCGGTCAGGTCATGGCTGCAGGACTCGACGTTTTTGAGCGGGAAACCAGCAGTTTCGAGGCGGTTGCCAACGAAGGCGACCCTGTGTGGATGCGGTTGATGGCACATCCCCGGATACAGGTCAGCCCGCACGTGGCGGGCTGGACCGAAGAGAGTTACGTGAAATTGTCGTCCGTTCTGGCGGACAAGGTTCTCGCCGATTTCGGCTGAGGCCCCAGCGGCGGATCAGTTCGTCCGTTCGCGGGAGCTCGCAGAGTAAAGGACCTTCAGGGCAGATGCCTTGCGGAGTTCTTGCTTGACGTCGGTCACAACCCCCATTTTGGTGTCCTGGTCGACCTTCATGGAGACCCACATCTTGGTCTGCTCGGCTTCTGCCAACGTCAGTCGTTCGTTCTCGACCCAATCCCGAATCTGGGCCACATCGGCAAACTGGTCGTTGAGCTGGATGACCGGCTCGGTTCCATAGCGCTTGTCCTGGGGCGGACCGATGTTGATGTACCGGATCAGGTGCTTCTTCTCAATCTTGTAGATCTCGGAAGCCTCGGGCCGAACCACCCTCACCATTTCCTCCTCCGTACGCAACACCGTTGCCACCATGAAGAAGAACAGGAGCATGAAGACAATGTCGGGGAGAGAGGCCGTGGAAATGGCCCCCGTCTCGCGCTTCTTTTTCTTGAACTTGCCCATCAGTAATAACCTTGGCTTGCGTCGCGCGGCTCCGCTTCGGAGATGCGCTGGGGGTAAACGAGGCGAATGGCTACGATCTTGTCCAGGAGGCTCTGCTCCTTGGTCCGGCCATAGCGCTCCTCAAGGGAAGCATATGACTCATTGAATTTGGCCAGCGACAGTTCATCGCGCAGCTCATTCACGGCAGCCTCCAGTTCGTTCTGCACCTGCAGATACAAATCGTAAGATGTACTGCGGTCGGTCTGAAGGCTGATCAGTGCAGAGCCTGGGAGCTCTTTGTAATCGCTGCCAAACAATTCAATGGCAATGAGCTTTTCCCGAACGCGCTCTGCCGCTTTGGGCTGTCCTGCGGCGATGTAGCTCTGCTCCAAGGCCATGAGATCCACCTTGCGCACCCATTGGCGCTCGGGGTATTTCATGTTGTCGTCTCCCAGCGTCACATTGGGACGCTCCGGATGCAGAAGTCCGGTGCCCGTGGCGATGAGGAAATCTTTTGCGCCGTCCTTCAGCTCACCAATGGACAGCACCTCCTTCTCGACGAGCAACTCATCGCGGAAGTTGGTCCGGACGTTGTAGACGTCTCCGTCCTTCACCTCCTGCTGCTCCATGTCCGGTGGAACCGGCGGCGGCAGTTGGCGCTTGACGCCCTCGTCGCTGTCGATGGTGGTGGTAACGAGCCAGAAAATCAAAAGCAGGAAGGCGATGTCGGCCATCGATCCCGCATTGATTTCTGGAACTTCTCTACGTGCCATGAGCGGTCAGAGCCAGTTTTTGAGCAGGGACTTGCCCTCCACAACAAGGATGGATCCAATGGCCATCAGGCCAAGGATGTAAATGAATTGAATGCTCGCGTCGGCGATTTTCACGTCCTGCTCGGTCACCGTTGCACCTCCTGCCAGCATGGCGGAAGTCACGGTGGTGTCCGCCATGCTCCAGGCGATGACGCCCGCGACGATGAAGACGGCAAAGCCGATGAGCGCTCCCATGGCCTTCTTGGGCTGGGTGGCGAGCTTCTGACCGAAGTGAAAGAGCCCGAAACCGAGGATGGCGATGACGCAAACTGCCCCCGTATAGAGGTTCAAGCTGACCAGACTCTCTACGGCTCCGTTGGGGTCGTCGGCGTTGATGGCCGACATGACCCAAAGGCACCCCAATGCGATGATCAGGATGCGTAGGACGATGAGGGCCGTGCGGATGATGTTGGATTGCATGGTGCTGCTGTTTTGAGACCGCAGAACCGATCAGCCGTTCAACTTCTTCCGGTACACGAGATCAACGAGGTCCATGGAAGCTTCCTCCATGTCAAAGACGATGCCGTCGATCTTGGAAAGGATGTAGTTGTAGAAGATTTGGAGGATGATGGCCACGACGAGACCGGAGACCGTCGTGATCAAAGCCACCTTGATACCGCCCGCCACGATGGAGGCGTTGATGGTGTTGGCCTGGGCAATCTTATCGAAGGCCTCGATCATACCGATAACCGTTCCCATGAATCCGAGCATCGGCGCCAGGGCGATGAAGAGGCTGATCCAGCTCAAGCCGCGCTCAAGCTTGGTGCTTTCAAGGCTTCCGTAGTCCTCTACAGCCTTGGCAAGCTCCTCGTAGCTACCGCCACTGCGGTCGAGGCCCTGGTGGAAGATGGCTGCCACAGGACCGCGGGTGTTGGCGCAAACCTCCTTGGCTGCATCCACACCGCCCTTGTTCATGGCCTCCTCGACGTTGTTGAGGAGGGACTTGGTATTGGTGGTCGCCATGTTGAGGTAGATGATGCGCTCAACGGCCAAGGCCAATCCGAAGATGAGGCAGAGCACAACGAAGCTCATGAAGAGCACGCCACCCTCGATGATGCGGAGCTTGATCTGCTGGCGTGCACCGGTGACTTCAACGGTGTCTTCCATCGGAGCGGCAGCCGGAGCCTCCGGTTCGGCTTCGACGGTCATGGCGGCGGAGTCAACAGCAGTGCTGTCGGCAGCCATGGTGCTATCGGCCGCCATCATCGTGGTGTCGGCGGACATTTCCATCGTGGAATCGGCGTCCTGCGCGGAGACCGGGGCGGTGAACATAAGGGCCACTGCAAGGAGGGCGAACAACTGCTTCATGGTGAAGATGTGGGTCGTGGTTGTGTCGTTGTGTGCAAACCTTCAGGTTCGCGAGGGGCGAATTTAGGCAATCGACTTCCTAAGCGACAACCACATCGGCATGAAGGTTTGGATTTAACCCTCTCGCCGGGTCAAAGGGTACCCATCCGGCCGGCCCTGTAATCATCGATGCACCGCTGAATCTGGCTCCTTTCGTTCATCACAAAGGGACCATATGATACCACAGGCTCATCCAGTGGGCGTCCGCCCAGTGCCAGAAATTCGGCGCCGCCTTCCGAGAAAAAGCGCATCACATCACCGCCGCGCTGGTACAACGCGAGCTGTTGGCCCTTCAATTCCCGCTGGCCTTCCACCTCCAGCCTGCCCTCCACCATGTGGATAAAGGCGTTGTGGGTCGGATCCACCGGCAAATCCAATCGCCCGCCCGGACGCATTTGGATGTGGTAGTAAAAAGCGGGGCTGTGCAATTCCGTCGGCGATGCTTTGCCGAAGGCCTCCCCCATGACCACCTTGAGCCGGTATTGGTCCGTTTCGATGACAGGGAATGCCGTCTTGTCGCGCAGGGTGGTGAGGGGGGTGCTGAATTTTTGGGCGGCGGGGAGGTTGAGCCAGATCTGGAATCCGTGGACAATGCCGCCGTCCCTCCGGATTTCCATACTGCTGACTTCCTCGTGGATGGCCCCCCGCCCCGAGCTGAAGACCATGAACTGGCCCTCGCGGTACACGAGGTCGTTGTCCAAGCTGTCGGTGTGGCGCCCGCTTCCGGAAAGGAGATAGGTCGTCGGCGCCACGCCCGCATGGGGGTGCGCCTTGATGTCCATGCCGAGCGTGCCCGGGTCGATTTGCAGCGGCCCGAATTCATCGAGCATGACAAAAGGCGAAACGAGATCGGTGTGGTCGCCTGCGAATCCCCGGAGCACCGGCACGTTCTGAACCATGGTCCGCTTACACTCCAACACTTGCGCCACCTTCCGCTCCTGACCGGCGGACCACATGCCCGATGCCGCCCTCAACCAGCTGGGCGCCACCGCTGCCGCACCCACAATGGCTGAGCCTTTCACAAATTGTCTCCGGAGCATAACCTCAATTTACGAAGACCCTGACGCCCCGAGGTTCATCCAAATGAACTTCGGCCGTGGATTGGCCATCCCCGGGGCATGACCGGACAAGAAAAAACCGATGCACTGCACCGGTTTTTGTCGTTTTGCGGAGAGACGGGGATTCGAACCCCGGATACCCTTTTGGAGTATACACGCTTTCCAAGCGTGCGCCTTAAGCCACTCGGCCACCTCTCCTGGTGGACACGGCGTCCCGTGCGGAATGGGCGCGCAAGTTACCGAATAATTCAACGCTCCCGGCAACGAATTGCCGGGGGTAGGGAAGCGGTCAGCGGATGTTGTCCGCAGGGGTTTGCTCGCCGGCGAGGTCCAGCTTGAAAGCGGCGCGAAGGGACTCGCGGTCCTTGTGAATGGCGGCGAGCACCATGAGCTTGGTAACGGCCGCTTCGAGTGTGATATCCAGGCTGGGCTCGACACCGATGCGGGCCAGACCTGCGCCGGTCACATAGCGGTTGGCGTCCACCGATCCGACCGTGCACTGGGTGACGTTCACGAGGAAGATTCCGCGTTCTTGGGCGGCCGCCAGGATGCCGAGAAAAAGCGGATCGCGCGGTGCGTTGCCCGATCCGTATGTCCGAAGAATGGCCGCCCGCAAACCCGGTATGGCGAGTTGATGCGCCACGGCTTCCGGCGTGATGCCCGGAATCAGGTGGACAATGGTCACCCCGGTATGGAGCTCCTCGTGCAGTTCTGCCTCACCGCGCGGGCGGAGCAGCAAATCACGGCGGAACCGGACGTGAACGCCCACCTCGGCGAGCGCCGGGAAATTGGGGCTCACCAGGGCCTGAAACCCCTCGGCATCCGCCTTGTGGGCCCGGTTGCCGCGCAGCAGGTCATCGCCGAAATAAATGACCACCTCTCGGATCAGCGGCCCCCTTTCGGGGTCGGCGGAATCCCATTTGCCTGCGATTTCAATGGCGGTGAGCAGGTTCTCTTTTCCGTCCGTCCGCATCACCCCGATGGGCAATTGGCTCCCGGTGATCACAATGGGCTTGCCGAATTGCGGCAACATGAAGCTGAGCGCACTGGCCGTGTACGCCATGGTGTCGGTCCCGTGCAGGATCACGAAACCCTCATAGCGGTCGCGCCGATGGAACAGCAAACGCGCGATCTCGCCCCAGCGTTCCGGAGACATGTCGCTGCTGTCGATGGGGGAAAGCGATTCAAAGTCGAGCTGGACATCGAGCCCCTCGATTTCGGGAATGCGGGCGCGCAGATGCTCGAATTCAAAGGGCCGCAACTCCCCCGTTTCGGGGTCCTCGAAGGAACCGATGGTGCCTCCGGTGTAGACGAGAAGGATGCGCGCCGGATTCATGTCGATGGATCAAATGGGACCGGCAGCCGGAACAAACGCTCGGCATTGGCGGTCGTCAACGCCGCAATATCGGACACGGGACGCTCCAGGATATCGGCCACCCGCTGGCCCACCAGCGCGGTGTAGGCCGGTTCATTTCGCTTCCCGCG
This sequence comes from Flavobacteriales bacterium, assembly GCA_030828175.1. GTDB lineage: Bacteria > Bacteroidota > Bacteroidia > Flavobacteriales_D > Sanyastnellaceae > UBA8752. The sequence goes on along the minus strand of JAURDB010000021.1, from coordinate 4,912 downwards.
GTGCGGCACCGGGGCGAGATAGGGACTGTCCGTCTCCAGGATGATGCGGTCCTCCGGTATGTGGGGCACCACCGCTTCCATGCCCGCCTTCCGGAAGGTGGTCACACCGCCGAGTCCGTAGCAGAAGGAACCGTAGCCCGCGATTTTCTCGACCTCTTCCGGGCCACCGGTGAAGCAATGGAACACGCCGCGCAGGTTCGTGTCCGTGTATTGGTCGAGCACCGCGAAGGTTTCTTCGAATGCTTCACGCACGTGCAAGACCACAGGGAGGTCCCGTTCGAGGGCCCAGCCGATCTGGGCATGGAATGCCGCGACCTGCTGCTCTTGGGTCTTCTTTCCGCGAAACAGGTCCATCCCGATTTCCCCCACCGCGATGCAGGGTTCGGCATCCAAGGCGGCCAGGATGGGTACGCATTGGGCTTCCCAATCGTCTTCCACATGACAAGGATGGAGGCCCATCATCGGAAAGCAACGACCGGGGTGGTCCGCAACGAGGTCCAGCAAAGGCTGCACGCTTTCCGCATCGATGTTGGGCAGCAGCAACCGTCCCACGCCAGCGTCGAAGGCGCGTTGCACCATTTCCTCCCGGTCCTCACTGAAGGCCGAAACATAGGCGTGGCAATGCGTGTCAATCCAATCGATGCTCATGCGCTTGGCGGATGTGATGGCAAAATTACGCCGTGTCGTCCCCGTTGCTCTCCCCGCCCGATGCGCCCCGTATGCCGCGCGACTTCTGGTAGCGCTTGATGGCAAAGGTGAGCAGCAAGGCCAAACCGAGGATGCCCGCCACCCCCCAGATCCAGCCTACGGCGTCGCGCAGGACAATCAGGAAGACGACCGCGATGAGGATGACCGTCGGCACTTCATTCAGGAACCGCAAGCGGATCGAGGAATCCTTTGGCTCACCGTGTTGGCATTGCTTGAGAATGCGGGCGCCGTGCACCATGTAGACCCAGAGCAGCGCTACGAAAACGAGCTTGACCCACATGAAGGGCATCTGCAGCCAGGCGGGATTGAGGCCGATGAGGGCCCACCCGAAGGCGGTGGCCAAAATGCCGCTCGGCAAGGTGATGGCGGCCCACAGCCGCCGCTCCATGATGCGGAACTGGGCCACGAGCACATCGCGCTCTGCAGTTGGCTTCTCCAACGCTTCCCGGTGATAGATGAACAGGCGGAAGAGGTAGAACAGCCCCGCGAACCAGGTCACGACGAACACGATGTGAAGGGCTTTCAGGACGTCATACGTCATGGTGCAAAGGTGAAGGAGTGTTGGCTTTGTCCGACGTCGAGGTACGGGAACGACCTTTGCAGGGAATTCGGAACTTCTTCGACCCCCCACCACCATGGCGCCCCAGCAACGCTTAGCGAAGGAAACCTTCGCCACGACCACCCACATCGTTCTTCCCAACGACACCAATGTCCTGGGCAACCTCATGGGCGGGCAACTCTTGAATTGGATGGACATCTGCTCGGCCATCAGTGCCAACCGACATTGTCGTCGGGTCGTCGTAACCGCCGCGGTGAACAATGTGTCCTTCGATCGCCCCATCCGACTCGGTGATACGGTGACGATCGAGGCCAAGGTCAGCCGCTCCTTCAGCAGTTCCATGGAAGTCTTCATGGAGGTCTTTGTGGAGGACAATGCGACCGGAGAGCGGTCCAAGTCCAACGAGGCCATGTACACCTTCGTCGCCGTCGACCAGTTGGGCGCACCCATCGGGGTGCCGGAATTGTTGCCGGAGACCGAGGAGGAGCAACGGCGCTATGAAGGGGCGCTGCGCCGTCGTCAATTGCGCCTGCTGATCGCGGGCAAGATGAAACCCAACGACGCCACCGAACTCAAGGCGTTGTTCGACTGAGAATCCCATCCAGGGATTCGATGATGCGTTCCGGAGCCACGCGTTCGGGGCAACGCACCTTGTGACGGCACCGGTCGCCGAGGCGGCTGCAGGGCCTGCGGCGTTTTGGGGATTCCGGTTCGAGCTCCACTGTTTCCGGATGGGGCATCCAAGGCCCCATACCGAGGTCCGGCGAAGTGCATCCCCACACCACGACCATGGGCACCTGCAAGGCGGCACCCGCGTGCGTGGCGCCGGTATCTCCCGTCACCAAGGCAGCCGCTTTTCCGATGAGAGCAAAGGTTTCTTTCCAAGCCGCTTTGCCGCAATGAGAAGCGATGTCGGCGTCCGGAAATGCGGACACCAACCCCTCCGCCACAGCGGATTCCGGTTTGCCGCCCATCAGATCGATTCCCCTTCCTTGGGCTGCCAGGTGGCTGACCACTTTTCTCCAATGGCTTTCGGGAATCGTCTTGCCCACATGGGCAGCCCCGAGCGCGAGGGCGATGCGTCGAGAGGGGTCCTCCTTTCCCAGCCCGCACTTTCCGGGCAACTCGAGGGCACCGCGATCCTCCGCACCACCCAAAGCAGTTAGCGCAGAACCAAAAGGTGCCAGCGTGGCGAGATATCGCTCCACCACATGTTGGCCTTCGAGTCGGTCCCAGCCGAACCTCACAAGCAGGATTTTCGCGAGGCTCCGCTTGTCTACTGTCAGGTCCAGTGTATTCGTCTGCCGCAACGCCCGCTTGACGAAAGCCGACCTCGCGTTGGCATGGAGGTCAACGACGTAATGGAATCCCACCTTCACCAATTCGGCCTCCACCTCTGCTGTGGTGCGGTCTATGGTCCAAACCTTGTGGATGCCAGCCAGCCCCTCCACAGCTTCAACGAAGAAGGCCTTGGTCAAATAATGGACTTCCACCTCGCCTTCCAGCATGGCGTGGAGTGCCCGGATCACAGGCGTCGTCAGAATGACGTCCCCCATGCTGGAGAACCGAATGACCAGCACCTTGGTTGGGGCTCCGATGTTCTGCGCCTCGGACACGGCCCGAAAGTTAGGCCCAGAAAGCAGGAAGCCGCCCCCTTTCGGGGACGGCTTCCGCCTCAAGCGATTTGGTGAAACGCTTTCTCTAGTCTGGAATCACTCTGAAACCAGAAGCTTCTTGACCACCACGTAGTCGGAGCTGCTCAGGCGTACCTGATACATTCCGCTCGACAGGCTGTTCGCATCGATGTCGAGGACGTACTGGACCTCCTCGCTGGCGTTGCCGTCGAACAACTCCTGGACGAACTGGCCACTCATGGTGTACAGGTCGATGCGCAGGCGCATGTTGTTCGTCACGATGAAGCCCAGCGTGCTGTAGTCGTTGGTCGGGTTCGGCTGCAGACCGGTGATGCGGATCGGATCCTTCAGGCTGCTGATGCCACCCGTGATGTCGATCGGGGTGTGACCACCCTGGCCGCTCACCGTCACGTTGTCGAGGTTGTCAAACTCTCCCGTACCGAGGTCGGTGTAGTCGAAGTCCGTGCTGTTTCCACAATCGTCCGTGATGGTGTAGCTGTAATCGATTTGCCATCCGAGGCAGCAGTCGAGATCGAAGAAGATGTCGCCACTGGAGGACAACATGCCCTGGCTTGCACCGTTTACAACGAGTTCACCGCTGTAGAAGAACCAAGCGCTACCACCGTAGTTCTCGTTCTTGTTGTTGGCGCCCTCACCGATCTGGAGACCGTAGTAAGCGTTCAACGGCTGGTGCTGCAGATCGAAGGAGGAGCCTGCGAAGGTGCCCGTACCCGTCATGGTACCGTTGGCCATCACGTAGTAGATCCACTCCGTCCAGATCTCAATGCCTGGGAAGATATCGGCACAGTCCTTCTTGTAGTTGTGCATGCCGGGCTCGGCCAACCACTCGTTCCAGTCAAATCCACCTTCGTACACGGCGTCGAAGATGAAGCCTCCGCCGTTTCCGTCCTCGGCCTCGAGTACGACGTGCATGGCGCTGTCCGGAGCAATCTCCACGATGCTGATTCCGCCGTCCACGAGGGTAAAGGACTCACCGTTCGGGAAGTTGAACAAGCGAATGGCCTCGGGGGCGCGGTCATCACAGGTCTCTCCGTTCTCAATCGTCTCCACGTTGGAAGGCATGCAGAAGTTGGCAATGTCGTCCGTAGGCAAGAAGCCGCTGGAGTCTGCAGAGAAGTCGAGGGTGACCTCACTGTCGCAGTTGTCGGCATAAGCCACGTCGCAAGCTTCCGGAAGCTGGATGAAGTCGAAGATGTCGTTCAACCCGTTCTGGTTGTCATCACCACAAGCGTACTCCACCACCTCATCGTTGCTGATGTCGCAGGTAGACGTGAACTGGGGCGCCATTTCGTCAAGGACCGTGATGTCTTGGCTGGTGGTCACCGTATTCTCGTTGCCGCAGTCGTCCGTGGCCACACTGGTCCATGTACGTGTGAACGTGTAGCTACCCTCGTCCGCGCTGTCGCCGTCCGAGCAAGTCTGGACGTTGGGGCTGTCGCTGTAGGTCAAGACGTTGGCCACATCGCTGTCGCAATTGTCGTCCGTTGTGATGGCGGGGATACCGGTCGCTGCATCGCTGCGGTCCGTCTCACAATCACCGTCAAGGTAGAGCGTGACAGGAGCGAGCGTCTCGATGGTCTGGGTCGGATCGATGTTGTCCTCCACCGTGATCAGTTGATCTACGCTTACGGTCGTGCTGTTGCCGCAGTCATCCGTAGAGGTAAACGTGAACGTACGGGTGAAGACGTAGCTGCCGTCGAGCTGGTCGTCGTCTCCAGCGCAGGTGTAATCGGGGGCGCTGTCGGTCACTGTCGAATCCACGGCCACTTCCGTATCACAAGCGTCGCTCGTGTTGTAGGTAGCGTATCCGAGGGCATCCGTGCTGAGGTCAGCTGTGCAGTTGTCGTCCAGCTGAACCACGGCGGCGGTCGGAGCGGTCGCGGTCAGGTCGGGAGCCGTTACATCCGTCACGGTGATGGTCTGAACGTGGTCCTCGGAGTCCGTGTTGCCACAATCGTCCGTAGCCAATGCAGTCCAGGTGCGCGTGAAG
>JAURDB010000217.1 GCA_030828175.1 Flavobacteriales bacterium | reverse complement strand
GGACGTGCTGGACCAGAGCCAGCACCCGGTGGACTTTTTCCTGTCCGAGTACGAGCGCCTGAAGCGCCCGGTTGACGAGTGGCGCGGGTTCCTCGGGAAGTTCGGCATCTCCGGCAAGCTGCAGACCACCAAGATCGGTCTGCTGAGCGACGGTCAGAAGAGCCGGCTGGTGTTCGCGATGATCTGCGTCGAGAAACCCAACCTGCTGCTGCTGGACGAGCCCACCAACCACCTGGACATCGACGCGATCGACTCGCTCGCGTCGGCGATCAAGGCGTTCGACGGAGGGCTGGTGCTGGTGTCGCACGATTTTCGGCTCATCGACCAGGTCGCCTCGGAGATCTGGGTGTGCGAGAACGGGGGCGTGACCGTGTGGAAGGACGACATCCGCGCGTACAAGCGGAAACTCGCGAAAGCCGCGGGGTTGTGAGCGCTCCGTCTGTGTGACAGACGGCGGGCAAGAAGAAGCGGATCTGACGACTAGATTTTTTATCATCATCGCGTCGCGATATACGTACGTTTTACGTTTTACGGCGAGTTCCGAAGACGCATCTCTTCCGCGCGGTTTCCCTTC
>JAURDB010000216.1 GCA_030828175.1 Flavobacteriales bacterium | reverse complement strand
GAAAATTGATAAAGATGGGTGTGAACCCGTAAAAAAATCTAAACAAATATTAACTGACTAACAGTTAGTTAAGGAACGGTAGTTAGAATCCCCCTCAGAAATGTGGGGGATTTTTTTTTATCCATATTGATTTTAAAAAATATTGCACGTATATTTGGTAGTGTACTGCCGGAGTGGTGGAATTGGTAGACACGAGGGACTTAAAATCCCTTGGACAGTAATGTCCGTGACGGTTCGAGCCCGTCCTTCGGTACACATGGCCCTGTAGCTCAATTGGATAGAGCATCTGCCTTCTAAGCAGACGGTTAAAGGTTCGAGTCCTTTCAGGGTCACAAAGAGAGGTATAGTGAAGCTGATCAAATTGAGAATAAGGTAAAGGTTAACCTCTCATTAATGCAGTAACCTTGAAAGACCCGAAATACCTCTTGACGGACTCTTAGCTCAGTTGGTTAGAGCACCGCACTCATAATGCGATGGTCGGGGGTTCAAGTCCCTCAGGGTCCACAAGTCTTTAAGACATAACTTAGGTCTAAAAAATATGAATGATCAAAGTATTTCGAAAACACGACGGCACTAC
>JAURDB010000215.1 GCA_030828175.1 Flavobacteriales bacterium | reverse complement strand
CTGCCTTAACTTCTGCTGAAGTATTCACATAAGATACAACTGGCACTCCAGGATATTTTTCTTTCAATAATCTTACATCTTTTCCAGTAATTGAAGATGACAGTGAACAGCCCGCATTCATATCTGGTAGTAGAACTTTTTTACTTGGGCTCATTAATTTTGCTGTCTCAGCCATAAAATGAACTCCTGCCATTAAAATTATATCCGCTGAAGTTTTTGATGCCTCAATAGCAAGAGCTAATGAGTCTGCAGAAAAATCAGCTACTCCATGATAAATCTCAGGTGTTTGATAATTATGAGCAAGTATTATTGCATTTTTTTCTTTTTTGAGTTTATTAATTTTATGAATGTAAGGTGCGTGTACTGACCATTCAATTTCAGGCATAACCTTTGAAATTTTCTGGTAAATAGAGTCAGTTGATTGTTTTACTTCCTGTGTAAAATCCATAAGAATATTTACCAATTTGAAAGATAGAAGTCATTCATTTATTATGGGACATATTGCGGTCGTGCTGAAATTGGTAGACAGGCACGGTTGAGGGCCGTGTGGACCTAGTCCATGAGAGTTCGAGTCTCTCC
>JAURDB010000214.1 GCA_030828175.1 Flavobacteriales bacterium | reverse complement strand
GTTCACGCGCAATCATCGACTTCTTAGCCATGTTAATTAGTACTCGTTTTCAATTTACTTAGTAACTGTCGGTGCGAGAAAGTAATTCGCGCCACGTTCAGTGCTTGTTCCTATTTCTTGAATGGGAAGTTGAACGCTTCCAGAAGCGCCTTACCTTCCTCTGCATTACGTGCTGTCGTGGTAATCACAATGTCCATGCCACGCAGTACGTCAATTTCGTCGTAGTTGATTTCCGGGAAGATAATCTGTTCCTGGACGCCCATGCTGTAGTTGCCCTGCCGGTCAAACGACTTCGGGCTCAGACCACGGAAGTCGCGAATACGCGGAATAGCAATATTGACGAGGCGATCGAGGAACTCGTACATGCGCTCACGGCGCAACGTAACCTTGCAACCGATTGGCATGCCATCACGAATCTTGAACGCAGCTACGGACTTGCGGGCAATGGTCGTGACCGGTTTCTGGCCCGCAATCTTTTCCATATCGGCGCGAGCTTTCTCGATGACCTTCTTGTCCGCAACCGCATCACCGACGCCCATATTCAGCGTGATCTTGGTGATCTTCGGAATTTCCATCGGGTTCTT
>JAURDB010000213.1 GCA_030828175.1 Flavobacteriales bacterium | reverse complement strand
TTTGCATTTTCCCTGATAAAGGCACTAAATACTGACTACACTTGTAATGTGCGTGATCTCCTCTAGTGAAATTTTTTTTACCATAAATTAAAAAAATTCTTTTCGGCCTAAAGGGAATATCTTTTGTAAATGAAAATGGAATTAATTTCCCACTTTTTCTTGAGAATGTTTTTAATAAGTAATTCGACATAATATATTATTAGAAGTGTATAAAATAATTAATAATATTTAAAAATATTATTAAAATCCATCTATTAATAAATTATTGAATAAAAATGGCGGAGAGAATGGGATTCGAACCCATGAAGGAGTAGTACCCCTTACACGCTTTCCAAGCGTGCGCCTTAAACCACTCGGCCATCTCTCCTAAATCTAATTGAATTTTTTTTTAATTACTACTATTTCATTAAAATTACCTGAAAAAAATTTAATATATTCATGATTTTTTAAAAAATAGTCTTTTTCAATTTTAGTTATATAAGGTGAAAAAAATCTTTATTTAACATAATTTTGTTTAATATTTCTTTTAAATCAGGCCCAATTTGGTTAGTTCTCATATCAGCTCTTTTTTCCGGAAAATCAATT
>JAURDB010000212.1 GCA_030828175.1 Flavobacteriales bacterium | reverse complement strand
TGATGACCGCCATTGCCTCTGCGGGCTTCACACCCGGCGCTGACATTGCGCTGGGTCTCGATGTAGCGGCCACCGAAATGTTTGAAGGTGGCAGCTACCAGTTCGAAGGCCAGAAACGCGATGCCGCGTTCATGGCCTCCTACTATGGCGAGCTCGTGGATAGCTACCCACTGGTCACCATCGAGGACCCACTGGATGAAAACGACTGGGATGGCTGGGTTGGCTTGACCGAAGCGATTGGCAGCAAGGTTCAGCTCGTGGGAGATGACCTTTTTGTGACGAACCCCACCAGATTGCAAGAGGGCATCACCAAGGGTGCTGCCAACTCGCTGTTGGTGAAGGTCAACCAGATTGGAACCCTGACCGAGACCATGGACGCTGTAGCTATGGCACACACCAATGGCTACACCGCAGTCCTCTCGCACCGCTCCGGTGAGACAGAGGACACCACGATTGCGGACCTGGCCGTTGCCACCAACTGTGGTCAGATCAAGACCGGCGCTCCGGCACGCAGTGAGCGCGTCGCCAAATACAACCAGTTGTTGCGGATCGAAGAGGAACTGGACACCGCTGCCCGCTACGCGG
>JAURDB010000211.1 GCA_030828175.1 Flavobacteriales bacterium | reverse complement strand
CGTGGGAGGAATGAAAGGTGGAGTCGAGTACAATGCAGGTGCCGATCTTGTTTACGCCATCACCTCCGGAGGTGTACCCTCCTCACTCCTGCACATTGACCCAGCTAATGGCAGTGTGACCAACTCGATGCCTGTGAGCCCTGCAACTGTGCTTGGCTCTCTCCGGTACTCCGGCGGCATCCTCTACGCAGGCGGCGAGAATGGAGGTCTGTACAGGTTGAACCCCAGCACTGGAGTTTTGACTTCTGTGGGCACGATGCCCGGTGGCGCTATGATCAGCGGAATCGCCAACAAGCAGAACTGATTCGCCGACCCACCCATTTGAAAAGCCCCGCCACCGAGCGGGGCTTTTTGCTTTCAAAACATATAACCAAGGGTTTTCAGCCAACTGAAGGACGGATAACCTCGATACAACGCATTGCACGTCGTGTTCTAAAATTGTAAATTTCTGTTCTGAACCAAATTGTCTTCTCATGCGGCCACTCGTCGTCCTGAGCCTGTTGGCTTGCTCCCTCTTCTCCACCCCGGCTTTTGCGGCCTGGGACATCTTCCAGTCCTACGTCATCATTGACGCCGGCAGCGGAAA
>JAURDB010000210.1 GCA_030828175.1 Flavobacteriales bacterium | reverse complement strand
GTCCACCGTCCACCGTCCACCGTCCACCGTCCACCGTCCACCGTCCACCGTCCACCCTCCATGCATGATCTCAGACTATATGTTACCTATACTATGCTACATACACCTTGCGGTATCAAACAATCTTGCAGCGGGCTCGCCCGCAGAGTGGGGGTCACGTCGTCGAGGGACGTGTCGCGGTCAAGGCAGTTCGTGGCGTCAAATGCGACGTCCTATAGCTAGCTAGCATAACTCACTGCGACACATCTAAAAGTCCTCGTTGAACGACATGATGTGGTTGTTGGATCCGTCCATCGAGTTCATGACGCCGGCCTTCTGGTACTCGCCGACGCGCTTCTCGAAGAAGTTGGTCTTGCCCTGGAGCGAAATGAGCTCCATCCAGTCGAAGGGGTTGGCGACGTTGTACACCTTCTCGTTTCCGAGGGCAACCAGGAGCCTGTCGGCGACAAACTCGATGTACTGGCTCATGAGCCGGCTGTTCATGCCAATCAGGTCGACCGGGAGGGCGTCGCAGATGAACTCCTTCTCGAGCTCGACCGCGTTGGTGACAATGTCCGCGATCCTCTCGTTGCTAAGCTTGTTGTTGAGCA
>JAURDB010000209.1 GCA_030828175.1 Flavobacteriales bacterium | reverse complement strand
CACGGACACCATCGTGAACTTCGAGTTCCTGGCCGCTGCCGACCAGACCATTCCGATTATCCTCGGATGTACCAATGCCGCAGCGGACAACTACGACGCCACGGCGACGATCGAGAACCTGACCTGCGTCTTCCTCGGATGCACCAATGTCTCGGCCTGCAACTTCGATGCCGGTGCCAACACCGACGACGGCAGCTGTGAATTCACGAGCTGTGCCGGATGCCGCGACGAGGTGGCGTGCAATTACGATCCTGCCGCGACCATCGACGGACCTGCGGGCACCTGTACCTACCCAGCCACGACGTATGTGGACTGCGATGGCAATTGCTTGCCCGGCTTTGACCTGGACAACAATGGCATCTGTGACCCCGAGGACGTGGCGGGCTGCACCAACCCATTGGCCTCGAACTTCAACCCGAATGCGACATCGCCCGATGGAAGCTGCCTCTTTGAAATCGTAGGCTGCATTCAGCCCGATGCCTGCAACTTCAACCCTGAAGCCACCATTGCAGACATCACCAGTACGTGCATCTTCCCGGATGAAGTGTACTTGGATTGCCAAGGCAACTGTATCAATGATGCCAACGAAAACG
>JAURDB010000020.1 GCA_030828175.1 Flavobacteriales bacterium | reverse complement strand
GGATGAAAAGCGCATCGTATCGGTCCCTGTCAAACATGATCGCCCGGATTTCCTCAAGGGGCATGATGCCGACCAATTTCCCATCGTCGCCCACCACAGGGTGGATGTTTCGCTTGCTGCGCGCCACAACTTCCACCAGTTCGCCCAAGCTCATATCCGGCCGAACGGGGTCGAAATCACGTTCGACTTCGTCTGCCAGGCGCATCAGGGTCAATACCGCTTTGTCCTTGTCATGGGTGATGAGTTCTCCCCGCTCCGCCAGTTCTTCCGTGTAGATGCTGTTGGGACGCATCCAACGCGCCGTTTGAAAGGCGATGGCACTGGTCAACATCAGTGGAATGAACAGGTCATAACCGCCGCTGGCTTCAGCAGCGAGGAAGATGGCCGTGAGAGGCGCTCGGAGGATGCCCGACAGCAACCCCGCCATTCCTGCCAGTAAGAAGTGCCCTCCAATCAGGTGCCAGGAGGGAAAGACCAAGTCTGTTACGGTCAGATAGATCCCGCCGAGCATGGCGCCGCTGAACAGAGCCGGCGCGAAGATTCCACCTACTCCCCCCGCTCCCACGGTCAGGCCGGTCAAGGCGGGCTTGCAAATCCACAGAACGCAAAGGATGAACAGCAGGCGAAGGCTGGTTCCCGAGAAGTTTCCCTTGCTGCTCACGGAGGGAATGATGGCCCCGCGGTCGAGGGGGTCGAGCCGTCCGATTCCCTGGCCCCGGAGCAGGTCGTTGATGAGGTCAAATCCCTCACCGTACAAGGAGGGAAAGGCCACAAGTGCAGCCCCGATCAAGGTCCCGGCCACAATGATGCGCGCACCACTGTGCCGGAAACGCCGCATGGCACCTCCCGTACCGCGGTAGATTGCACTGAACCATACTGAGGCCATTCCGCAGAGTATGGCAAAGGGGATGTAAGCGAGAAAGGTTCCGTCCCAATCGGGAAGGTTCCTGCCAGCCTTGATGAGTTCATCCGGGTCAATGAAGAGTGCGGTCGTCAGCAGCGCCGATAGCGAGGATACGAGAAGCGGCACCAGACTGGCCGTCGTGAAATCGATCATGATGACCTCCACTGCAAACACAATGGCGGCCAGCGGAGCGTTGAACATCGCTGCAAGCGATGCCGTCGCCGCACAACCGATCAGAACCAGGCGGTGTCGGTAATCCAGATTGAAGCGCGCGGCTGCTTCGCTGGCAACCGCGGCACTGCTTTGCACGGTGGGGGCCTCCAGCCCGGCACTTCCGCCGAATCCCACAGTGATGAAAGAGGCCGAGACGGGACTGATCATGGACATCCTGGACAACCTCGCCCGCAGTCGGGAAATGGCGTGCAGGGTGGCGGGAATGCCTGGGCCTGGATGTTTGTCAGAGAACACCTTTCGGATCAGCACGTGTGTCAGGACCAATCCTACGATGGGCAGAATGAACCGTATTTCCCACCCCTTTGAACCTTGCGCAATCCAAGGGAGGTCACGCAACCAGCCCACGCCGTTTTTGAGCAGCACCGCAATCATTCCTGACACCATTCCTGTAGCCGCAGCAAGCAGAATGACAGTATTGGAGGGCCCCAGTCCTTCCGCCCATTGGCGCCGGGCCCAATCCCAACCAGTAAGCCGGTTCCAGCTGAAATTCATGGGCATGCGCGGAAATTGCAGATCATCCCAATTTGATGCGCACTCCACAAACGAGAATGTCATCCACCTGATCTTCCTGTGCTTCCCCCCGCCACGATTCTATCCTCTGGCGCAGGATGCGTTCTTGTTCTGCTACGCCCATGCCTGCCAGTTCACCCAAGAGTTCACGGAAGCGCTTGCGCATGAACTTTCTTCCCTTCGGACCTCCGAATTGGTCCGCATATCCATCGGAAGCACAGTAAATCATATCGCCATCGACCAGTTCCATGCGGTGGGTCTGATAGCGGTATTGCCCCGGTTCAAAGCTGGCGATGGCCCGCTTGTCCGGTGTCAACTCGATGACTTCTCCGTCTCGAACGAGATAGGCGGGTGAGTGCGCACCGGCGTATTCAAGGACGCCCTCTTCCAGGTTGATGGAAACCAGTCCGATGTCCATTCCGTCGGGCACTTGGTCTTCGGCATCGAGGCCACTGTCTTCTCCCCGGTGCAGCACGTTGCGCGCAAGCTCATTCAACCGGTCCAGAATCTTGCCGGGTTGGGTGTAGACTTTGCCGATGTGCTGCAGGGCGTTGTGACCCAAGAGGCTCATGAAGGCACCCGGGACACCGTGTCCCGTGCAATCGACCGCGGCAAACATGCGCCAAGCGTCCAATTTGTGGAACCACGGAAAATCTCCGCTGACGCCGTCGCGGGGCATGTACAGCACAAAGTGCCGGTCGAAAATGCTCCTCCGGTTTGACTCGCTCGGGAGTATGGCACCCTGGATGCGGCGAGCGTAATCAATGCTGGACGTGAGGTCGTTGTACAACCGGCCCAATTCTTCTCCCTGTGCCTCGAGCTGTGCGGTCTGACGGGTCAGGGTTTCGGTGCGCTCCGCCACTTTGGCTTCCATTTCGCGCTCATAGCTGGCGAGATCGTCGCGCATGGCAATCAGGGTCTTTCCCAGCACGTCCTCATCGGAAAGGGGAGTGTAATCGGCGTCGAATTGACCCCGGCCTACTGCGGCACTGAATTCACGGGTACGGCGAAGTCCATCGGCCAAGCGATCGAGGGCTTCCGCCATCTCTCCGATTTCGTCCTTTCGGTCAGGTATGGAGAAAGGGTGGTCAATGCCCCGTGACAGGTAAAGAAGCCTGGCGCGGACCTTGAGCAGCGGCTGTCGGATCGTTCGGGTAACACCCGCAGCGATGGCCAAACCAGCGAGCAGAACCGTCAATGAAATCCAGCGCACCAGGGTATCGAGCCTGCGACCGCTTGATTCTACGGCCGCATCCGTCACACTCGCGGCGTCAGAGAAATGAACCTCCAGGATCAACAGGTCCGACTTGAGCGAATCCAATTGTGAAGTCAGGTCCTCACCAGGTTCGAAAGGGTTGTCCAGGAGCTCATCAATTTTCCACAGGCGGTCGAAATCCATATCGAGTTCCGATTTCCTCGTTCCCGGCGGGACCAAACCTTGAAGGGCATCCAACAGCGCATCGGTGGCGAGGTGGTGCTTGAAAAGTCGCTCGTGCACCTCGGGCCTGTCAGGTGCGGATGTCCTGAGCCCATCGAGCTTTTCAGCAAAACCGGACTGAAGACGATCCAGGGATTGGTGTGCGTCTACATGGAGGTGTATGGGCTCCGGGAGCCTCGCGGCCAGCAGCGCATAGGCCTTCATGGCTTCTACGCGCTGGAGCAGTTTGGCTACTTCGCCCTTGGCCTGGTCCCACTCGGTGGATTGATCCAGAAGTGCAGCTTGATCCTCAGTGGTGCGGGCCGTCAAAATGAAGAAGACCGCCAGCGCCGTGATGAACAGACCGAATCCTGCAAAGATCCTGAAGCCGATGGAGTGGTACCAGCTTCTCATGCTCAATGGCCTCCCAATTCTTCCAAGTGGGACTTGCACCAATCAATGCGGTCCTGGTTCAACAGAGCAGTCGACACGATGGCCAGTGCTTCGTAAGCCTTAGGTTGGGACGAATCCTTGCCAATGGCCTGCTCCAAAAGTTCGGATGCACGCTGCCATTTCCCTGCCGCCTGGAGCAATGCAGCGTCTATTGCATCGAGGTCATCTTCGGACGCCTTGAATTCCCTCACACCTTGATTGTATGTGTGGACGGCAAGGTTGTAGAATGACCGGAAGCGATCGTGGTTTTTGGAAATGGCTTGCTGGTAATGCTTGGCGCCCAGTTCAAACCATGGGCCTGCTCCTGCGGCTTCCTCCATTCTCGCCTGACTCATTGCCATCTCAGCCAACTGTTGTTGCATCAGCACCCATTCGGGGTCAGAGTTCCAATCTGGATCCTGCCACCGTTGCGTTTCCGCATATGAATCGAACAAACGCTCCGCTTCAGAGGGCTGACCCGGCGCGATCAGGGCAATGGCATCTCTGATATCGGTCAGGTAGGAGTCGCCGAGAAAGTGGAGCAGGGGGTGCAACCAAGGATCGATGTTTCCCGCGGGGTCAAGCGCCATGCAAGTGCGCGCGGCATCGAGGGCTTCTTCTCTCAAGGGTGAACCGGGACGCTGGCCTTCTGCGATGTATCTCTGTTTGAGGACAAAGGCCTTGACGTACCAGGTCATGGGTTCCTCCGATTCCTCTGAGGCCATGGCGGCGGCGAGCTTGTATTCGGCTTCTTCCAGCTTTCCTTCCTTGGCGAGAGCGATGGCACTGGCCGTGAACGGCCCCTGAGCAAACGCCCCCGTTGTAAGGCACAGGACAATCCCGGTCAGAAGGAAGGCCATGCCCGCCTGGGCATTCACACATACCGATACAGGGGATGAGAGCTTCATGGACATGGCCTTTGAAGGAAATGCATGGGAAGTTCGAGGGACTTGGCTTGCAGCGAAGGCAGATGAGGGGCGATGCAGAGCCCCGGATTCCCACCGGTTCTCATGCGTCGGAAGGCAACATCGTGTCCTTCGATGTCACCTCCATCCGTGACGATGAGGGCGGCACGGTCTCCCTTTTTCCTCCATCGTTTCAAGTCTTCGGTCACACCTTGACGCTCAGAATCAACGGCAGTGCCCCCTATGAAAAGCAGTGTGAAGTCATTGCGTTCTCCCGCCAACTCCTTGCTGTCCAGTGCGATGATGTCAACGGGTATGCCGGCAATGGCGCGTCCATCGAGCCGCTTCCCAAGGTCCGAGGCCAAATCGGGCCAATTGACCACCGCAATCCTGAATCGATCGGTGTGCGCGATGTCCGGCCAGAACATCTCCTTCCCCAAGAAAGCGAGATATTTCCCATAAATGACTGCCCAGATGGGCGACCTGTCAATCTCCGGGTCGGACGGCTTTTGAGTGGGACCTGCTGAGGAGAATCTTCCAATCCCGGTCACCAATGCGGCACAATCATGCCTTGACCCTCCAACAGAAGCGGAGGATATCAAGGGCCAAACGACCGCCAGAAGCAGGATTGGAATACGGATCATCGTGAATCGCCTTCGTGCAAAATACACCGGCAGGTTGAGCGCGTTAGGCTTCAGGTTGCAGTTGTTCGAGGTCGCGATCAAAAAGGTAAAGACCCCCTTTGTCGGAGCCAATCAAGGCGAGCTTGTCGAGGATGTTCCTGGCGAGCGCCTCCTCTTCAATCTGCTCGGCAACATACCATTGCATGAAGTTGTGCGTGGTGTAGTCCTTGCGGCTCAGGCACAGGTCCACCACTTCATTGATGCTCTGGGTCACGTTGGTTTCATGCTCAAGGAGGGTAGAAAAAATGGTCTGCAACCCGCTGAAATCGCTTTTGGGCGAGTCAAGGGCAGGAATCACGGCCTTTCCTCCCCGCTCATTGACGAACCGCACCAGTTTCAGCATGTGCATTCTTTCCTCATCGCTGTGACGGTAGAGAAACTCTGCTGTCCCATTGAGTCCATGGTTTTCTGCCCAGCTGGCCATGGCCAGATAGAAGTGCGAGCTGCGCGCTTCCAATTCAATCTGCTGATTGAGGGCGTCTTCAATTTTCGAGTCGATCATATTTCAGTTTAATTTGAAATCAATGGATAATCTTCGTTCATTTAAGTGTCTCGGAAAGAGGTTATTGTGATTTTGTATGCAACGGTTGTTTTTCAACGCCTTTTTGAATCCATCGAACCGTCCATTCCGGATCTCGGGTGGAACATACGTGAAGCCAGTCATCCATCAATTGAGAAAGTGCTTGCAATTGTGAAAGTAGACGCAACCATCCCAGATCTTCTTTGCCGGCGATGGAAGCGAGGGTCTCCCCCATCTGGAGCAGAGGTTGACAAGCCGTTTGGCGTCGGACTTCGGCCAATGCGATAAAGATCCGGGCAGGGTCGAGTGTGGCTTTGTAGGACGCTTTCCTGGAGCCCATGATGCGGTGCTTGTCCAACAGGCCGGCGTTGGTGAGCATGCGCAGATTTGTGCTCACAGAGCCACCGCTCAATGCAGTGAGGCGGATGATCTCCTCCGCAGTCAAGCCTTCTTCTGAGGTGAGGAGGACGGCGTGAATCTGTGCAGCAGCCTTGGGCAAAGACCACGGCTTCATGGCCTGGGGCCACTGGGAAATCAAATGCGCACGTGCTGGAGACAAAGAATGGCGGGGGTCATTCATCAGCACAAATTTAATTTCATTTTGGAATGAAATTAAATGGAACTTTGCCAGAGTCTATTTACCGATGTTTCAGGGTTTTGCACAGAATCACCGGCAATAATATCGCACAAGTGGTGTGCCCAACGGGGTCCGATTAGGACGCCTCGTGTTCCCAATCCGTTCAGGATGTACCAATGCTCCTTTCCTGGCACGGGACCGATTGCGGGCCTGCGGTCCCGGGATACAGGACGGATCCCCACTTTGTGGTCCAAAACCTCCCATTGGCCCCCATTGGGAAGCGCTTCCTTGGCTTTCTGAAGAAGAAAATCGCGGGTGGAAGGGGTGGGCTCCAGGTCGTTCCGGTTCCATTCATAACTCGCACCCAATCTCCAGCGATTTTCGCCGAGGGGAATCAGCCATTTTCCAAAGTTCAAGATGAGGTCCTTCTCTGGGTGAGTTGCTTCCGGCGATCGGGCAAGGGTGAGCAATTCGCCGCGGTTGGCGCGAATATCCAGTGCATGCAGCTCAGGATCTTGACAGATGCCGATGCCCCTGCAGTCGATGACTGCGTTCCAATAACGGGAGGGGCCAGGCACGCGATCCGCATTTCCCATTGGCCGCAGCTCGAAACGACCTTGTTGAACAAGCCAATCCCTCCACGATTGAAGGAGCAGGGGAAGGTTGACCCATCCGCCGCCTTGAACGATGCCTTCGGTTGCCCCTTGATGGGAAGCTTCCAACCATTGCGAGGCATCGGCTTTTTGAGACCAGAGGGCCGCGTACTCTTCATTGGGAAATCTCTTGTGTATCGGGAGCTCATGCAGAAACTCCTGCCCCAGAATCAACCCGATGTCACGGTACGTCCTGAGCATCCATGACCTGTGTTTTTCTGCTTCCCAGACCTCCACAATCCGACGGAAGGACATGGGGTTGAACATGCCAGCGGCAACCGCTGATGCCGAGGGAAATCCAGCGTCAATGACATGGACATCCCAACCGCGTTGCAACGCGAAGTGGCTGACCAATGTGCCGGCCAATCCTTGCCCGACGACCAGGACGCGCATCTTGGGCTTAAGCCATGGCGCTTAGGACACCCAGGTTCCTGGCCACTTTTTCAAATGCAGCCAAGGCTTGGTCCAGATGTGCCCGGGTATGAGCTGCGCTCAATTGGACGCGAATACGCGCTTGGCCCTTGGGAACTACGGGGTAAAAGAACCCGATTACATAGATGCCTTCTTCCAGCAAGGAGTCTGCCATGACCTGACTCAGCTTGGCGTCTCCCAGCATCACAGGTACGATGGCACTTTCGCCATTCTTGTATTCGAGACCGATTCGGTCCAATCCCGCCTTGAAATACCGGGTGTTCTCCTCGAGACGGTCCCTGAGTTCAGTGGTTTCCTCCAACATTCGAAACACTTCAAGGCTGGCACCTACAATGCTGGGCGCGAGGGAGTTGCTGAACAAATACGGCCGACTGCGCTGACGCAGCATTTCGATGATCTCGGCGCGCCCGGTCGTGAAGCCGCCCATGGCGCCCCCCAGTGCTTTGCCGAGGGTTCCGGTGATGATGTCGACCCTGCCTAGGGCGTTGCGCAGTTCAATGGAGCCGCGCCCCGTTTTCCCAATGAATCCGGTGGCATGGCATTCGTCGACCATGACCAGTGCGTCGTATTGCTCAGCCAGGTCGCAGATGCGGTCAATCTGGGCAACGTAGCCATCCATGGAGAAGACACCGTCCGTGACGATGACCTTGAACCTATGCCCGGCATCGCACGCAGCCTTCAACTGGGCCTCCAGGTCGGCCATGTCGTTGTTGGCATAGCGATAGCGCGCCGCCTTGCAGAGGCGCACCCCATCGATGATGGAGGCGTGATTCAGCGCGTCAGAAATAATGGCGTCGTCGGCGGTCAAAAGGGGCTCGAAAACGCCCCCATTGGCGTCGAAAGCCGCTGCATAGAGGATGGTGTCTTCCGTCTGGTGGAAATCCGCAATGCGCCTTTCGAGCTCCTTGTGAATGTCTTGGGTTCCACAGATGAACCGGACAGAAGACATGCCGAAACCACGTTCATCGATGGCCCTTTTGGCCGCTTCCACGACGCGTGGATGGGATGACAGGCCGAGGTAATTGTTCGCGCAGAAATTCAGCACCTCGCTTCCGTCTTCCAGACGTATGACCGCGTCCTGAACAGATGCTATGACGCGTTCTCTCTTGAAGAGCCCACTTTCTTCAATGTCCAGAAGTTCCGCCCTCAGGTGGGCTTGCAGCTTACCATACATGACGACGAAGATAGCCGAGTCTACTTTGCTCGAGCCTCATCTGACTCGGTCTTGGCGATGCGATACATGACGATGCGCTTGTCCGTTTTCGAACGTTCCCGGGCAATGATGGAAATGCCGAAAAGTGCTTGTGACTCGAGGTTCAACATGGAAATGAGTCGGCTGCGTTTGGACCTTCGCGTCTCGGGCGAAGCAATGTCTCCCAAGCCAAGAAAGTCATCCAACTTGCCGGTACTCATTTGGGTATGGTGTGTGAGAAGCAGTTTCGCCAGCATAGGAGAAGGATCCAATCCTGTGCCCTTTTTGGAAATGAGCATTTTTTTTGGGTTCCTCGAGGTATATCGCCATCCCAAGATGAGCAGGGCCAATCCCTGAATGGCGAGTAAAATCAGGAGGGGGAGATTTTTTTCATCCAACACACCAGAGGAAGAGGATGCAGTTTCTTTCTCTTGCCAATTCTCAGGCACGGGCTCGATCAAGGGTATCATCTTCACATTGGAAATGATGGAATCGATGTCATCCCAATAGCAGGTATTGTCTTCCGGACAATATCCAAAGTGATTGCCTTTCATGACATAAGCCGAGTTGTGCTCAAATCTTGACCTGACCTCGAAAACGCTGGAACGAACGCGGGCGAAATGCAAATCGGATTTTCGGATGACAATGGAGCTGAGTTCGTCGGAGATGACCCAGTAATCCCGCAGTGAGAAGGCCCGTCTCCATCCCTGTCGAACTTTTAATCGGATTTTGGAAGCCCCGAGTACTTCCCAAACCGGCTGATTGTGTTTCAGTTCGTACAACAGTGGGGGCTTATTGTCTGTTTCCGGATCGCCTTCTATGGGGATGAAATAAGTAGCACTGTCTCCTGGCATTGCCAATGTGTACTCCGCTCCATCGGGTATGTCTGAAATGGACAGCTCAATTTGACCGGTGATTTTCGAGTGAAAGTGACGTTTGGCATGAATATGCCAATTGGAGTGGCCATTTTGAAAATACAAGGTGCCGTCGTTCCAATAGGGAGATGCCCAGTAGCTGTAGCCCACCACGATGCTGGAGCTGGCATTTTTCAATGTCTCCATGTCATAGGAGATGTACCTGAGGTCTCCCTCCATGAACAGCGCTTCGTCTTTCGATGAAGAGCGGATGTAGCGAATGGACTTTCTGACAATGTTTCCATCGGGTGAACCAACCACCAACAGGAAGCCATCCAAATCCATGGCAATCAGGCTGTCTATTCGTCCTCTGGACACCCAGGAAAGGGGTTCACCCGGGGACCAGCAACGGCCATTTTCCAGTTTGAACCGCTCCCAATCCAAAGGAGTTTGCGCACATAGGGCAAAGGGAATGCAGCACAGCACGGCCCACATCCTGATCGGATTGGACATAAAGAGCGGCATGAGGGTATGTGGCAACATAATTACTTCGGCACGGTGAAGGTCGGACATTCGACGAGAGGTGAATTGACTACACGACCGATTTAACTTCGCGGCGCATGTCTGGAAAGCCCACCCGCACTTTGGTCACGTCGGCCTTGCCCTACGCCAATGGCCCCATTCACATCGGCCACATCGCTGGAGCCTATCTGCCGGCTGACCTGTACGTTCGGTACCTCCGGGCGCGGAAACGTGATGTCGTCTGGGTATGTGGCTCCGACGAGCACGGGGCCGCCATCACGCTCAGGGCGCGAAAGGAAGGAACCACACCGAGGGCCATTGTCGACCGGTACCACGAGGAAATGCAGGAAGCATTCAGCAGCCTCGATATCGCCTTCGACCATTACGATCGCACCTCCAGCGCAGAGCACCATGCGTTTGCCCAGCAATTCTTCCTCGAATTGCTCGAAAAGGGGGCTTTTACCGAAGAGACGCGCCAGCAGTTCTTCGACCCCGTAGAGCAGCAATTCCTCGCGGATCGGTACATCCAAGGCACCTGCCCAAAGTGCGAGTACGACAAGGCATTCGGCGACCAATGTGAGAAATGCGGCTCTGCCTTGTCCCCCGAGGACTTGGTTCATCCGGTCAGCACCCTGAGTGGCGCCACCCCGGAAATGCGCGAGACCACCCTGTGGTACCTCCCCATGGACCGGCACGAGGATTGGTTGCGCAAATACCTCGAAGAGGGAAAACTCGATGGGGAGCAGCACCACGATGCCAAGGCCTGGAAGGCCCACGTCATTGGTCAATGCAAGAGCTGGGTCGATGGCGGTTTGCAGAGCCGCGCAATGACACGTGACCTTGACTGGGGCGTGCCCGTCCCGGTGGAAGGGGCTGAAGGCAAGGTCCTCTACGTGTGGTTGGATGCCCCGTTGGGCTACATCACAGCCACCCAGAATTGGGCCCGCAAGGCGGGTGCAGACTGGGAACCCTACTGGAAGGACGAAGGCACCCAGTTGGTCCACTTCATTGGAAAGGACAACATCGTCTTCCATTGCATCATCTTCCCCATCCTGCTCAAGGAACACGGAGGGTATTTGTTGCCGCACAATGTCCCCGCCAACGAGTTCATGAACCTTCAGGGAGACAAGATCTCCACTTCGCGGAATTGGGCGGTGTGGGCCAAGGAGTACATCGATGATTTCCCTGGCCGGAGCGATGAGATGCGCTACGTACTTGCCTCCATCATGCCGGAGCAGAAAGACGCGGAGTTTACCTGGGAGGACTTCCAGTCGCGCGTCAACAATGAACTCGCCGATGTGCTCGGAAACTTTGTCAACCGGGTGTTTGTCCTGACGGGCAAATTC
Organism: Flavobacteriales bacterium; assembly: GCA_030828175.1. Lineage (GTDB taxonomy): Bacteria > Bacteroidota > Bacteroidia > Flavobacteriales_D > Sanyastnellaceae > UBA8752. Next base: position 15,662 of record JAURDB010000020.1, on the reverse strand, counting down.
CACGGAGGCAAGGTTCCAGGTGCTTCCGGTGATTGGACGGAAGTGGACCAGGCCTTGCTCGACCTGATGGCCTCAACGCCCGACGCCGTGGGCGATGCGATGGAACGCTACCGTTTTCGGGATGCGTTGCAACACGCCATGGGGCTCGTGAGGGCCGGAAACAAATACCTGACCGAAGAGGAGCCTTGGAAGGTGGTCAAGACCCATCCCGGGCGTGCCGCGGACATTTTGCACCTGGCGCTTCAGGTGACGGCCAATGCCGCCATCGTACTCGCTCCCTTCCTGCCCCGGACGGCGGCCCGGCTCGGCTCGGCGCTGGGCACGGCGGAACTTCCCTGGGATGCAGCCGGAGGGGCGCTCGTAGCAGAGGGCCAGCCCTTGGGCGAGCTGCCCATTCTGTTCGAGAAGATCACCGACGAGCAGGTCGAGGAGCAGAAGGGCAAGCTGGGTGCTGGCCTAGAGGGTATGCGCGACGTGGAGCAGGAGAAGCCCCAGACCACTTTTGATGACTTTCAGGCCATGGACCTGAGGGTCGCCGAGGTGATTGCCGCCGAAAAGGTCAAAGGAGCCGACAAGTTGCTTCAGCTCACCGTGCGCACGGGCTACGATGAGCGCACAGTGGTCAGTGGCATTGCCGAGCACTTTTCGCCGGATGACGTTGTGGGGCGCAAAGTGACCTTGCTTGCGAACCTCGCGCCCAGGAAAATCCGCGGTGTGGTCTCTCAGGGCATGGTGCTGATGGCGACCACGGAAGACGGTGGGCTTCGGTTCGTTGCGCCCGAGGATGGCGCCGAACCTGGCGACATTATTCGCTGATCACCTTCCGGGTCTTGCCCCGGCCATTGCGTTGGATGATGAGCTGGCCGGACTCCGGGATCATCGGGCGGCCGAGCAGGTCATAATTCGACCATTCTTCACTTCCCGAATCCTGCAGGGTATGTTCGATGCCCGAAGGCGCGCCGAAAGAGGTCCAGATCCAGCTACATCGCTCATCCTCACCTCCTGCCATCCAACCCTCGTACAGTCTCAATTCCACCTCGAAGGGGGTGTCCCATGTGCTCAGATCGATTCCCGGTTCGTATTCGAGGTAACGGGTTTCGGTATACTCCCCGCCACCGCCGAAACCATAGGCATTGTTCGCGGTCTCTACATTTTCAGCAGCCAGCAGGTTGCCCTCCATGTCGAACAGGGAAAATCCAGCATAAGCAAACCAATATTCCGTGTAGAAGAATGAAGTCATGACGACTTCGAGGTGCCCAAGTTCAGCATCCCCAACCAAAGTGACGGTGACGGAGATGGAATCGCATAGGGTTCCTGGATCGAAACCGACCGAGCAGCCTGCGCCCTCACAATCCTCCAAGGTCTCAAACGGCACCACACCGCCGCATCCGCCCCATGTGAATTGTGTGCAGGTCTCGGTTTCCGCATCGAAATACCAAGCGGGGATCGCCGCTTCACAATCGCCAGGGTCGGGCAACAGCGTGCAAGGGTCTTCCTGGGCCATCAGCCCCGCGGACAGGAAGACAAAGGAGACCATCGCTCCCGTTCTGATGTGTTGATCCTGGCTCATCTCCGGAATCTACCGGATTTCTGAAGATGTTCGGCAATCTGAATGGCGTTGGTGGCCGCTCCTTTTCGCAGATTGTCCGACACAATCCAGAGGTGCAACCCTTGCTCTTCGCTGAGATCACGGCGAATCCTTCCTACGAAAACCTCGTCCTTCCCATGGGAGTTGACCGGCATGGGATAGACGTCGGACATGGGGTCGTCTTGAATGATCAAGCCTGGCATGAGTTGCAAGGCTTCCTTGACATCCGGAACGCTGAAAGCCCTTTCCATTTCGAGATACACACTTTCCGAGTGTCCACCGACCACGGGCACCCTCACCGCGGTCGCACTCACTTGTACAGCGGCATCATCCAGGATTTTCTTCGTTTCGTGGTGGAGCTTCATCTCTTCCTTCGTGAAGTCGTTCTCCAGGAACACATCACAGTGGGGAATGCAATTGCGGTCGATGGGATGTGGGTAGATGCGCGTCGCCTCCGCACCCGCTCTTTCTTGCTCGAGTTGGTTGATTCCTGCTTGTCCGGTTCCGGTAACGCTCTGGTACGTGCTGACAATGGCACGGCGAATCAGGAAACGGTCGTGCAAGGGTTTCAAGGCCATCACCAACTGTATGGTTGAGCAGTTGGGATTGGCGATGATCAAATGTTCACCTATGGCGTCCGCATTGACCTCCGGCACGACCAAGGGAACCGCAGGGTCCATTCTCCATGCCGAGCTGTTGTCGATGACGGTGGTACCCACCGCCTTGAATGCGGGCGCCCATTGTTTGCTGACATCTCCTCCTGCACTGAACAAAGCAATGTCGGGTCGGCGTTCGACGGCATCTTCAACGCCGATGACTTCAATGGCCTCCCCCTTGAACTCAATCACAGAGCCTTTCGATCTGCTGCTCGCTACCGGAAGCAGCTCACGGATGGGAAACTTACGAGAGGCCAAGGCTTCCAGCATGGTACGTCCGACCAATCCGGTGGCGCCGACAACGGCTACGGTTCTGCCGTGATTCGAAGAAGGCATGGGCTTGGGTATTGATGGTTTTACGCGGCGATTTTGTCGCCGAAGGACTTGGCACTGCATCCGTCCCCTTGCGACAGCGGCAAATGTAGGAGGTTGCGGTATGATGTTGTCCATGCCCCATTGCTCCTTTCGCAGCAGGAGCGGCATTTTGATGGGTGTTTTCACCCGGATCATGGCTGCGATGTGGCCGGTATTTGGTTGTCCTTTGGAGGCCGGATGTCAATGGGTGCTCACGGCCATTCACCCGGATCCGACGCCATCACTGGGCGCGCCTACCGCAGAGTTCATCGCGTTGGTCGCCATGGGGTCAACAGACAGCTGCATTGCCAGCGACAACTGGTCACTCCGTTGGAATGACAACATCCGGCCGTTGCCTGTAGGTTGCTGGAATACAGGGACGGTGCTCGTGGCACACCGAGCATCCGACAGCCTTTCCTTCCAGCTGGGCAATGCTGAATCGGTTCCGATTGCGTCTTGGCCGGCACTGTTGAATGGAGGGGGTACCGTGGTCTTGACCTCTCCCGATGGCGAGGTTCATGATGCCATGCCCTACACCGAGGAGAGCCTCGGTGGTGGGGGACGGCCCTTGCTCAGGGCCAGCCCTTACGACTGCGGGGCAGCGTCGAATCAACGATTGTGGCACGCGGGCATTTCGCCCTTTTTGAATTTCACATCTTCATCCGGGACGATGTTGAACGCCACGTCGGAAGGCGTTTCGAAAGCCCGGGAACCCGGCAGGGTGGTTCCCAGGGGGGCCGGCACTTGTGATTGGTATCTCGGTTCGACTTTTGATCCTGTCAGCATGTTGACTTCCAAGGCGTGGGTTGGGGGAAGGCAGGCTGAGCTCGTGTGGAAATCAGACTCGGTGGTGTCGTTGACTTGGGACGAGCGGTTTCTGGGTTTTGAGGCGGCTGGGGATACCATACCTGTCATCCTGGGACCGCTTCGCGCTTGTCCTGCGGGTGCGCGCAAAAGGATGTTATCGTCCGGTTTCATTCGGTTCCCCGGTCAAGGGGGTGTCGAGGCAACGGGAGTATTGTGCGATCCTGTGCCAGGCGACCCCAGCGCAACCCAGCAGGAGTCTTTTGAGCTTGTCAACGTGGGAACCGTGGAAGTGGACCTCAGCTCCTGGGACTTCGATGGTGCCCATTTGACTCGCCAGAGGGTCCTTGAGCCAGGTTCCAGGACCACATTGAGACAGGATGAATTTGAGGATTGGCCGGGAATGCCCAACGGCGGTGGGTCGCTCTCCTTTGCCTCAGCAACGGGGCAAGTTTTGGCGGAAACATCTTGGAGCCCCTGTGATCATGACGCCCCCGCACTGGTTGGAACAGGGATGGCACTGACCCGGGATGCACTTCCGGGATCGGATTGGCACACTGCGGGTGCTGTGGAATACGGGGAAGCGCGAGATGACCCGCAATGGACGGGTTTCGGTTGCCAAAAAGACATCAATGGCGTGCCCATTGCCGTTGATGTGCATTTCAATCGATACATCGAACACTTGCCCGGGCTGGAATGGTCGCTTGAAGGAGGTCAGAATGAGGTGGTTCATGCTGATCGCGTGGGGGATATGGAGCGCTCATGGCGCATCTCATGGGAGGGCATGGGAGAAGAAATACTCTGGCCGGGAGAAGTCAATTTGTCGGTTCGAGGACCTGGTTTTGATACCGGGGTTTTGAGGCTGCAGTGCCCTGCCATTCCTCCCGAAGCAGAGACCCCCTGCTTGAGAATCGTCGAAGCCATGTGGAATGCCTCGGATTCCGGGTCGGAATTCATAGAACTTCAGAATTGCGGGACGCAACCCTTGGATTTGATGGGGCTTCAGGCCACTGTGGAGGAAAACCCCTTTCCTTCCGATTGGCGCTCATGGAGGTCGCCGGATGAAAGCCTGGTTCTGTTGCCCGGTTCTGTTGCGGCCTTTGGCAGATGTCCAAAGTGGATGGGCAATGGATTGCCCCATCGGGGACCTTCCAGATGGGAAGCGAATGAATGGTCTGCACTGAATGACTCAGAAGGTATGTTGTCCATCCGATTGCCGCTCCACGGGTCGAGCCCACTGGATTCGGTGGTTTGGCATCCTGATTTTGAGGGGCCTTGGTGGTGGTCCTCTGATGGTTGGTCGTGGATCCGTGAAGCAAGCGGGGATCGAAATTGGACCCCTTCTGTGGATCGAGGTTCACCCGGCCGAGCGCAAGGCTTCCATTGGGTGGGAGATTGTCAGGAAGCCGTGGACATCAGCCCTTCTGGAAACGGTGCCTTTCCCCGTTTGTATTGGCAATTTCCTGAATCAGGAGGGACCATTGAAGTACGCAGTGTAGGCTGGCCTGCTGGAATTTTGCTGGAACGCTGGGTGTTGGAGGGTGTGGAGATTGAAGGCAGTGTGGGTCTTGCGGCACCCAACTTGGCCTCCCATCTGGGTCAGGTGCTTTTGGAGGTGCGTTGGTGGAGTCCTTCGTGCAGGGGAAGAAGGGTCTTGCGTTTGCCCCCCGGTGCGCATGGATAATCGCCCACCCACATCTTGTGAAGGGTACCGGTGTTGTGCGAACTTGGAGTCGTGTTCGATGGAATTCTGAGACCCGTTGAGTGGAGCCCACCGGAATGGTGGTGGGGCGGCTGGTTGCTGGTTGCCTTTTCCTTCGCGGTCATCCGTCAATGGCAGCCCAAATACATGGTCCATTTGGGGTGGTCATGGACGGACATCCGGCTGCTTCTTCAAACCAAGGGAGATTTCATAGGGCCTTGGTATTCAGGATGGTGGCAGAACGCCATGGCAGGGCTGGGTCTCTCGTTGGGCATGGCCAGCATGGCATCGCGGTGGATGGGGAGTGAATTGACGCTCGTTTCTGTGGCGAGAATCTGGGCCTTGTGGGGGGTTGTGATGTTGATGAGGGGGTGTGTCGCATTGTTGTGGGAAGGCCTGTCAGAAGGAGAGATTCCGGGGCGAGAGTGGTCTTTGTTGAATCGGTATTTGCTGGAATCGACGGCTTGGTTTTTGGCCCCTTGGGGCTTGTGCTTGACACTTTGGGGCTCGAAAGCCTCATTTGTAGGCCTGTGTTTTGCTGGAGTGGTATGGGGCATAGGCTGGGTACTGCGTCAGAGCCGCTCCATTCAACGAATTACAAGATTTAAACACCACCCTCTTGAAGGGGTTTTTTACCTTTGCGCCCTCGAAATACTCCCGGTGGTGGTTCTCATCCGCGCCTGGCAATGGTAAATCCCAATGGGCAAGAAGGTCAAGAGCATTCTGATTTCACAACCCAAGCCAGCTACTGAAAAGTCGCCTTATTTTGACTTGGCCTCGAAACTGAAGCTCAAGATCGATTTTCGGAGTTTCATCCATGTGGAAGGGGTAGACGGCCAGTCATTCCGGCAGGAGCGCATTGATTTGGCTGACCATCCCTGCGTGATTTTCACTTCACGGAATGCGGTAGACCACTATTTCCGGATGGCCCAGGAGTTGAGGTATGAGGTGCCGGACAGTACCAAGTATTTCTGCATTAGTGAATCCACAGCTCATTATCTGCAGAAGTACATCGTGTACCGAAAGCGAAAGATCTTCCACGGCCAGTTGATGTTTGCGGAATTGATGGATTCCATCAAAAAGCACAAAAAAGACAAGTTTCTCTTGCCTTGTGCGGACATTCTGAAGCCAAGCATTCCCGAGGCTTTGGACCAGGCGGGAATCAACTACACCAAAGCTGTGATGTACCGGACGGTGTGCAGCGATTTGTCAGACCTCTCCGATGTGAAGTATGACATGTTGGTGTTCTTCTCGCCTTCGGGTATTGAGAGTCTCTACAAGAATTTTCCAGGTTTCGAGCAGGGTGAGACGCGCATTGCAGTTTTTGGCCCCACCACCCAAAAGGCGGCGGAGGAACGCTCTTTGCGCATCGATGTGGCCGCTCCGAATCCCAAGGCGCCATCGATGAGCATGGCCATTGAGAACCACATTCAGGGGAAGGACTGAATACTTCAGCAGGCATTCCGGAATCGAGCGACCTTCGGATGGGTCGGGACCGCAGCCTGAAAAGGCGGGTGGTCATGGACCGCGTATTTGCTGAAGGTTCTTCTTGGAAGGGGTATCCAATCATAGGCCGTTTCGCCAAGGTCCAGCCCGACGGTCCTGCGCCTTCGCGTGTGGCATTCACGGTGAGCAAACGGCGATTCAAAAGGGCTGTGGATCGCAATCGGATCAAGCGCCTCATGAGGGAAGCGTGGCGTCATCACCGGCACCTTCTCGAAAAAGACGCAGTACCGGGGGTCCAATGGGCGGTCGTGCTCATCTTTGTGGGAAGTGACTTGCCCACGGCGCAGGAGGTGGAACGTGGTATGGTCAAGATGTTGAATCGCATGACGCCACCCACAAGGGCCCCGAAAGCATGAAAAAGCTCAGATTCAGAAAGTCGTTCCTGATCGCGGGTCTGGTCCTGATCACAGGGTGGTTGGGATTGCAAGCCATGCGTCCTTCGGGAACGTATTTCGAGGTTACCAAGCACCTTGAGATTTTGACGTCGGTCTTCAAGGGGGTGCATGAGTTTTACGTCGAGGAACCCGAACCGGGCACGCTGATGGGGGTCGCCATCCATGCCATGTTGGAAAAACTCGATCCATACACGGTTTACTATCCAGAGTCGCGCATCGAAGACTTGCGTTTCATGAACACGGGTGAATACGGGGGGGTAGGAGCCCTGGTGCAGGAAATCGACGGAAAAACCACGGTGATGGAGGTTTATGAGGGTTATCCAGCCCAAGAGGCAGGCATACGGCCAGGAGACGTTTTGCTATCGGTCGATGGGCACTCTTTGACCGATGGAAACGACGGAGAGGACGTGGGTGAATTGCTCAAAGGAGAATCGGGCAGCGAGGTGTTGATCAAGATTGACCGCCCCCACGGTGGAGGGGTCATGGAGGTGTTGGTCGGTCGGGCCAAAGTGAGGGTGCCAGCGGTCACTTATTCTGGAATGTTGGATGACAGCACGGGCTACATCTATCTCTCGAAGTTCACGCGGGGTTCTGCGGGTGAGGTGCGCAATGCCCTGATTTCACTCAGGGATTCTTCTGGAATGAAACAATTGGTGCTCGATTTGCGAGGGAATGGCGGGGGCCTTCTCAACGAAAGCGTGAGCATTGTCAATCTCTTTGTTCCCAAGGGAACCGAGATCGTTTCGACGCGGGGAAAAAGCGAACAGTGGAACAAGTCGTACAAGGCACTCGGAAAACCTACCGCCGAAGACTTGCCACTGGTGGTGTTGATTGATGGCCAATCAGCAAGTGCCTCCGAGATCGTCAGTGGGACCCTGCAAGATCTCGACCGCGCTGTCATCGTTGGGATGGAAAGCTTTGGAAAGGGGCTGGTGCAACAGACCAAAGACATGGCCTTCAACACACGACTGAAGGTCACGGTGGCCAAATACTACACGGCCAGCGGGAGGTGCATTCAGCGTTTGGATTACGGAGGCGATCGCGACGCCCAAGGAAAGGCCAAGGCGGTTTCAGACACCTTGCTCCGAACCTTCCAGACCTCTGGGGGACGTCCGGTGATCGAGGGCCGGGGCATTCAGCCGGACATAGAAGTGGAGGTGCCTTTCATGTCCACGCTGCTCGAGCGACTGCACAACGAATACCAAGTCTTCCAATACGCAACGGAGGTGGCCGCCGGTTTGGACAGTGCGGACGTGCCCGACCCGGTTACCTATTCCATGTCCGATTCGGACTGGTCTGGATTCAAGACACATCTCGAAGCCGAAGGGTTCGAATACAGTACAGGGAGCATTGGAATGCTCGATGAGCTGAGGGAAGTAGTAGAGTTTGAGCAGTATGGCGGAGTGGCGAGGGAAGCCATGGAAGCGCTGGAGAAGGCGCTCGAGCCCGACATCAACCGGGACCTTTCGCTTTTTGAGAAGGAGATCAGACAGTCTTTGGAGGAAGAGGTGGTCCTTCGGTTTCATTATGCCTCGGGCATGGTGGAACGCAGTTTGACGACGGACCCCACTGTCGAACGGGCGCTTTCCGTCTTCGGCGGAGAAATGGAGGAAGTGATCGGATGGAGCGGAACCGGTGGTTCCGAGGAGGGTCCTGACCGCCGGTGATGGTCAAAGGGCTTCCCCGTATCCCTTGGGTCTGGGCTTGGGGAGCAGTGGCATTGGCTTTTCCTTGGTCAAACGCGTTCATGAGCATGGCGACAGGCTTGCTCGGATTCACGGCATTGCTTCACATTTTCGGAAACAGGAGCGCATATTCTGCAGGGCGTCCGATGGTCCGCAACTGCGGGTGGGGGCTCATTTTGCTCGTTGCTTGGTCGGGAATGTCTTGGTTTTGGGGGGGCGACATAGACGCTTGCCTTCATGATGTAAGGGTGAAACTTCCGCTGGCCATCGGGGGGATGGCGATGATTGCCATGTCGCGAGAAAATGAACCCATTCCGGAATCGGGCGTGGATGCATTGCTTCGACTGGCGGTTGCTTCAGCAGCCAGCGCCACAATCGCCGTGGTTGTTCTGGACATTTTTGACGGGGGTGAAATGGGAGGGCGCCAAGCATCCCGGTTCATTTCGCACATCAGGTTCGGTCTTTGGTGGGCCTTGCTCCTGCCCTGGGTGACCCATAGGCTGGGCGCGAATTGGCAATGGCTTGCACTGGGGGGAGCCCTCCTTGCTTGGACCTGGTTGCAAGGGGTGACAGGAATCGCAGTGGGGTGTGCACTGGCTCCATGGTGGTGGCCCTCTGCGCAGTTGGGACGTCGTGCCCCAGACAAGAAAGCGTGGCCTTCTAGGGCAACCATTCGCCGAGCCGGAATCCGGTTCGGTGCTGTTGGCATGGTCCTTTTGATGGGGTTGGTTTCTTCATTGCCCACTGCGCCACCCACTGCGGAATCCCTGCCAATGGCATCGGCTTCGGGGGAGAAGTACATTCACAAGTTGGACCGTTGCGTGACGGAGAATGGTCACCACGTTTGGACCATGATTGCTTGGAGCGAGTTGAATGCCGCTTGGCAGCAAAGAAGTGATGTTCCCATCGAAAACATCCAAGGCGCACTGATTCGCTTCCTTGCATCGAAAGGATTGTCAAAGGACACTGAGGGGGTGGCTCAGCTATCGGTTGATGAGGTCAGGGCCATTGAGACCGGCATTCCCTCAGTGGTGGAATTGGAGGGTACATCGTGGGCCCGTCGTTGGAACCGTTTTGCCTACAACTGGGGCGAATGGTGGGACGGGCGGCGCTCCCCGGACGCGAGCATCCTCTCTCGTTCAGTTTACCTCGAAGTGGGGGTTGCGGCATTGGGCGATTTCTCCATCAAGGACGCGGTCCTTGGATCAGGAATTGGCGGCTTGATTCCCCTGCTCGAATCGAACTACGAAGAGCACGTCCCGGACTGGCCAAAAGAGGGGAGGAAGCGCCCCCACAATCAATTCCTGACCCTGCTCCTTTCATTGGGTGTGGTGGGGCTTGCAATCTGGTGTTGGGCCTTGGTTTCGACCTGGCCATGTCACCCTTCCCGGCCCGCCGTGCTGCTTTTGGCACTCAGTTGTCTTGCTGAAGACACCTTGGAAACGCAAGCAGGGGTGACCCTCACCATTGTTGCCTTGGCTTGGGGCCTTCTTATCCCTTTCGAAGGGAGGGAATGACTTGAGACACGGCTTCAAATACAGACTGAACAGGAATGTCAAGGTGACCTTCCGGAGTGTACGCTGAGGTCTCCACTACAGAAACACTTGGACCAATGGGAGCCCACCTGCGGCTCCATTCAGGCGGCTTTGTACCGTAGATGCCAATGACGGAGACACCCATCGCCGCCGCTGTATGCAGGGGCCCCGTGCTGGAGGCGACCACGGCCGCAGCTTGGGATTGCGCCGACAGCAATTGACTGAGGTTGAACGCGCCGAAGAGCGGGTGAATGTTGGTGTGTGTAGGCATGACCGAAGAGAACGCCTCTCCCTCACGGGCGGTCCCTGTGAGGCCCACAACACAGCCCTTTTCTGCCAACTCCTCGGCCAAAGCCACGAAGCGCTCTGCCGGCCAATTTCCCGCACTTCCGTGTGAGCCCGGATGCAGCAAAACGGCTCCGGCCCCACCTTGGCCCAGCCAAGTCCGCACGGGTTCGTCGGGCTCGGGTGCATCAAGACATGGGGCGCTTCGGTAATCACTTTCGGCCTCAATCCCCAAGGGCATGAGCAGGCGGAGTCCATGCCAGCTTTCGTGTCCTCCCGAGTCCTTCCGTCCGTCCCAATTGAGGTGTGTCATTCGATGGAACATGTGCTTGCGACGGGCAGTACCGCATCGAATGGCAATGGCCGCTTTTTTGGAGGCGATGGCGACCCCCGCATCCGGATAGGCAAGAACAACCGCGTCCCACTGGCCAGCCTCCAAGGTGTCTTTTCCCACGCGCGCGGGTGATTTCGCATCTTCTTCCGTCCACATCACAACTACATCCACTCCTCTTGCCGCTCGGGCGACAGCTTCGGCATAGGGGCGGACCAGCAACCCCACGGTGGAATCAGGAAACTTCTGCTTCAAGGCGGCCACAAGCGGCAGTGAGAGCACGAGATCGCCCAGCGCATCCGTCCGGGCGATGAGAATTCGATGGGGCTTCAAGGGTTTGCCCCCATGAAGCGCCCTGAGTCGGGCGTGTTTCCGCCAAGTTGCCCATGCGCTGAGGCGGGCGATGGTCCATCCGGTTCGTCCATCCAGTATCCCGCCCTTGATCCAGAACGTCTTGATCCACTGCGCCGCTACTTTCAGCACAACAAGCGTCAACGGAGCAACGTGTCCAGCTTCAAATTGGCTCTGGGCCCACACCGCTCCAAATTTCTCAATCTGGCCAAGGTGGTCCGCACGATGGGGGTAGCTGTAATGCTCAACGACTCCATGCAGCGCATGCAATTTCACAGGACCATCGAAATGCAGCACCTCGTGTATGGCACCTTTCCAAGCCGCGATGCCGTTGGGCCAGAGCCGCAATTTCCGGTCGGGGAACCACCCGCTGTGTCGAACCCAGTGGTCTCCGTAACGGGTCAAGCGGTTGATTTCACCGATTCGCCAAGCTCCGTTCAGGTCCTTTGTCCCTTTTTCCATGTGGTCCAGAATGGACTGTCTGCAGTCTGTATCGGGAGCTTCGTCTGCGTCCAGGCTCAAAATCCAGCGGCCACGCGCCAAGGCATTGGCCTTGTTTTTTGTGGTGGACCATCCTTCCCAAGGGCATTGGACGACCTTGGCCCCTGCCTTCCTTGCGATCTCAGTTGTTCCATCCGTGCTACCTGAATCAAAGACCACCACCTCGTCAGCCAGGTCCTTCACGGCATCCAGCAGTCTGGGCAGGTTGTGGGCCTCGTTCCGCGTGATCACCACCACGCTGAGCGCGAGGTCATGACCAAGGGGCTGATTTTCATCCGTGTCGGGAGAATGGGTCACGAGAGGAAGAGGCTGAAGGGTGAATTGGTGAGCAATTGTACCTGCGTGTTGAAAACAATGAAGCGTTCCGGTCCGGGACGAAGGTAGTTTTGAGGTGCCATGCGCGTACTCATACTTGGATCCGGTGGAAGGGAACATGCCATCGGGCTGAAAATCTCGGGAAGTTCCTTGCTGGAATCCACATTCTTTGGCCCCGGCAATGCGGGAACGGAAGAATTGGGCACCAACGTACCACTGGACCCTATGGACTTTGATGCCGTTGCGGATTTTGTTCTGCGAGAGAGGGTCAATATGGTGGTCGTGGGTCCCGAAGCACCATTGGTGGCTGGAATCGCGGATTTTTTTGCGGACAGGGCTGATTTGGCCCATGTTTCGGTCATTGGCCCGAAAAAGGCCGGGGCGGCGTTGGAGGGCAGCAAGAAGTTCGCAAAGGACTTCATGCACAGGCACAGGATTCCTACGGCGAAGTACGGCACGTTCGGAAAAGGTGAGCTTCGCGATGCCTTGGCATTCCTCAAGAAGATGAAGCCGCCTTATGTGGTCAAGGCAAGCGGTCTGGCTGCCGGAAAAGGGGTCATTGTTACTGAGAAATTGTCGGAGGCGGAAAGCGCCGTTCGAGAAATGCTCAAGGGGACTGCATTTGGAGACGCCGGCAAGGAGGTGGTCATCGAAGAGTTCTTGAAAGGAGTGGAGGTTTCCATGTTCGTGGTCACCGATGGGCACGCTTGGCGGCTCCTTTCATCTGCGATGGACTACAAGCGCATCGGCGATGGAAACACAGGTCCGAATACGGGAGGAATGGGTGCCATCAGCCCGGTACCGCACGTGACGCCTGAGTTTATGGAAAAGGTCAAGAATCAGGTGGTGATTCCGACCATCCGAGGTCTTCAGAGGGATGGAATTTCATACCGCGGATTTCTGTTCTTCGGGTTGATGAAGGTGCAGGGGGACCCGTATGTCATCGAGTACAATTGTCGATTGGGCGATCCTGAGACACAGATTGTGTTGCCGCTTCTCGATTCGGACTTGCTCCATTTGATGGATGGATTGGCCAACGGGTTGCTATCGGAAATTGACGTTTCGCTCTCCAACAAGGCCGCCACGGCCGTTATTCTCGCGAGTGAAGGATATCCAGGAGCCTATGAAAAAGGCAAGGCCATCATGGTGCCGAAACAACAGGAGATAGGAGAGGATCAACAGTTGATTCACGCAGGCACCTCCCTTCAGGACGGACAGACGGTTACTTCCGGCGGTCGGGTGATGGCGTGCGTGGGAATGGGGGCGGATGTCGAAAAAGCCACCAAGCGCGCCTACGCCTTGGCCGAGGCCATTTCTTACGAAGGGAAGAATTTCCGCTCCGATATCGGAACGGTGCAATGAGAAGTGGGTCGGAGCGCGCTCAGATGATGCCGCCGTTCTGGCGGGCTTCCTCAGAGTACTTGCGCTGCTTGAGCAACCAGAGTCCGATGCCGGCAAGACCGAGCAGAATCACACCAAGGTTGAAGGGATTGCTCAGGGGCACCAAAACGGTTTCAAAGGTCCATTCAACGAACTTGCCGACGGGGGTGATGAGTTCCTGGAGGTTCATATCGTCTAATTGCAGGCGCGAAAATAGGCACCAATTGGCATGCAGCGGATTCTGAATTCGAACCAGCCCGTGGCCTGGGCCTTTGTTCCGGTGACGGGATTGGTTCTGTTCCTGCTCGCAGGGGCTATGGACCCCTCAGTTCTGGCTTCATGGCCGGGTTGGTTTGGAATCATGGCCGCAGCTCGGCTCCTTCACCTGCTGCATTTGGAATCGGGGATGCGAACTCGACCCGACAGCTTTCCCAGTTGGGCGTGGGCATTGATGGCGACGCCCTTTCTCGGAGACGTTTCCGAGGTCTCCTGGTGGGCCTGCTGCTGTCTGTTCATGGGGCTTCGTTTTCTCATGAGACTGAGGGATACCGACTCCAGTCCGGGTAGCTTTTTGTTCATTGGAATGTGGTGGGGCCTGGCATTCCTGCTTGAAGCGCTGATGTGGCCTTGGCTGCCCGTGTGCATGATACCAGCCGTTCTGCTGAAGCGGCCCAGTGCAGCAGAATGGATGGCATGGCTGATGGGCTTGCTGGCCCCTTTGATTTTCGCGGCGACAGGTGTTTGGCTGATGGAAGGCGTGCTACGTCCATGCTGGGGTTGGAATCCGGTGGACGGGGGGTTCAATCTGCCCATTCTCATCGGTGTCCTTTTGCCGATGGGGCTGGGTTGGGTGGTGCGACAACAATCTTTGGTTCGGGCCACTGCCCAGCAGCGATTTTCACGTCAATTGACCCAGTGGCTCGGCGCTTTGGGCCTTCTGGCATGCGCAGGTCTGTACGCCGGAAATATGATCATGGGCGGCGGTTGGATGGAAGCCCGCTCCGTGATTCCGTCGGTTTGGTCCTTTTTGGCGGCATGGAGCCTCCCTTGGCTGCTGCCCCCCGGGTTCCGGATTACAAGGTGGATGCCATACCTGTTCCTGCTCATGTCGGCAGGGCTCGTGCTCCTGCGGTGGGGCACATTTTGAAACCTTTGAAGGAAAGGGGTCGTATGGGCCCACATGAAGTCCTTCGCACTCTCGTTCCTTCTTGCCTCCGCTCTTTTCGTAACTGCCCAGCCCGATTCAGGCATCGCGGCTTCTGGAGACCCTGTGGTATCTGTTCAATCTGGCGATTGGATGACACCGACTACTTGGGATTGCGGTTGCATTCCGGCATTTGGTAACGATGTGTCCATTCAGAGTGGACACACCATTGCCTTGGCTGCAGGAGATACGGCTCAAGCTGAGGGGCTTTCCGTGTCAGAGGGCGCGGTCCTCGAAATGCCGCGCGAATCCCGCCTGGAATTGCTGTCTTCGCTCGTTTCGCTGGGCGCCATCAACGGCAGGGGAACGGTGGCTTTGACCGGCGAGGGCACCAAGGTCGTTGGCCCGGCTGCCCTCGAGCACCTGGCCTGCGGATCGGGTTCCGTGACCATCCTCGACACCCTCGTCATCTCCAGCCAACTCGACATCGACGCCGCCACCCTCTCCACAGGCGGCATGCTCGTCCTCAAGGACATCTCCGGCATAACGGCCACAGGAGGAGAGATCAGTGGCGCGGTGAAGCGGAGTTTCGATTACGAGAAATCAACCTCGTTTACCCACATGTTTGGGCCTGCCCTTTCGGGGTCGGAAGCCTCCTTCTTTCTCGATGAACCTCAAGCAGTGTATGCCAAGTATTGGCAGGAAGAGGAGACTGCATACCTCGAATTGGCACCTGGCGACATTCTCGACGCGGGCAAGGGCATGCAGTGCAGCCTCCCGGAAGGGGTCTACCATTTTGATGTTGAGGGAGAGGCCGTGCTGGATGCAGCATGGGAGTTCACGGCCAATTCGCCGTCCTTGAATTGGCGTGGATGGCACCTCATGGCAAACCCGTTGACAGGTTTTGTGGACGTGACCAAGCGCACCGATACCGGAGGTGGTCAGCTCGGTGCCACCTATCAATGGGTGGATAGTCTTTCGACTTACATCGCGCAGATTGGAGGACTCGGGATGTTTGGCCACGCTGGCATTTATGAGCCCGGCGCCTCTTTTTGGACCGTTGCAGACACCGGGTTCACTGCGTCATTTGGACAGGAGGCGCTCGTGAGCAAGGAAACGTATGAAACACA
>JAURDB010000208.1 GCA_030828175.1 Flavobacteriales bacterium | reverse complement strand
CGTGTACGTCCCGTGCGAGGTGTGCAAGGGAGCGCGCTACAACCGCGACACCCTCGACATCGAGTTCAAGGGACGCAACATCGCCGATGTCCTCGACATGCCGATCGCTGAGGCGGTCGAGTTCTTCGCCAACCAGCCGCCGATCGCCCGGCACCTCCAGACGTTGATGGATGTCGGTCTCGGCTACGTGCGCCTCGGCCAGTCGGCGCCCACGCTGTCGGGCGGCGAGGCTCAGCGCGTGAAACTCGCCACGGAGTTGGCGAAGCGGTCGACCGGTCACACGATCTATCTGCTCGATGAACCAACGACCGGCTTGCACTTCGAAGACGTCCGGAGGTTGCTGACCGTGCTCTCGAGATTGGTCGACCAGGGCAACACGGTGCTCGTCATCGAGCACAACCTCGACGTGATCAAGACAGCTGACTGGCTGATCGATCTCGGACCGGAGGGTGGAGTCGGCGGGGGGCGTTTGGTGGCTGAGGGAACACCGGAGTCGGTGGCTTCTGTCGGGGCCTCCCACACCGGTCGCTATCTGCGACAGTTGCTCGCGTGAGCCCCAGCGACCTCTCGGTTATCCCCGATCGAGCGGCGGCGCAGCGCCGAACGCTTGGCGTG
>JAURDB010000207.1 GCA_030828175.1 Flavobacteriales bacterium | reverse complement strand
TCACATGGGACACCAACCGATATGGTTGGAGCCCGGAGGTCGACGAGAACGGCACCCCCTTGCTCGACCGGCGATACGAGCCCTGCCACTGGCGCTGCGACAGCTGGGGCCCGGGGGCACCTGACTGTTAATTTGGGCCCGATGAAATCCAGCTCTGATTTTGAGGCGTGCCTGCTGGGCGGAGCCATTGGGGACGCGCTGGCCGCTCCCATTGAGTTCAGTCACTATCCGCGAATACTGGAGGAGTTTGGTCCGGACGGTGTGCGGGATTTCGTCACCTGGCAGCATTATGGGTTGGATGCGCGCGGCTGCTTTACGGACGATACACAGATGACGTTGTTCTCAGCAGATGGGCTGATTCGCGCCTGGCTTCACGCCGAATCCGAGGGCAATGGCAAGGGTTACCGTCGCCAGACGCACCGGGCATATTTGAGGTGGTATGCCACGCAGGCCATGGCTTTCGACGCCACGGCATTGGCAGAAGACCCGGAAGCGGGATGGTTGATGGGAATGGAAGAATTGCATCGGCGAATGGCGCCTGGGAATACCTGTTTGGGTTCCCTCGAATCGGGGCGTCGCGGTGGTGTAGGGTCCGACCAACGCTACAACGACAGCAAGGGGTGCGGCA
>JAURDB010000206.1 GCA_030828175.1 Flavobacteriales bacterium | reverse complement strand
ATCTTAACCACGTGTTTGTTGTATTGTAGTTTAGCTGCTTTTTCAGGATCTTTATGTAGATAAAATATATTCATATGTATATTATATGTTTACTAAAGTTATTAATCTGTAATATATCTTTCTTTATTACTATCTATTATTTCACCTATTTCGTCTTGTAAAGCTATTATGTCCATAGCAAGCAGTTGTATTTCTGCTAAGCCATTTACTTCGTAAGTACTCAAATTATTTATCTCTTTATCCTGTATAGCGTTTACACAGTCTTGTAATGCTTTTGCAGTATTTTCAAACCTGCAGTAACTCATGTTTGCCATATTTAGTTATTTAATGTTAGTTGCGGGAGAAGGATTTGAACCTCCGACCTTCGGGTTATGAGCCCGACGAGCTACCAACTGCTCTATCCCGCCTTATGAGAGGCACCAGTTGTGGACTGGTAGTTAACTAGTATTGTCATTTATCCACACTTTTTGTTTTGTAATTAAGGGCCCGCATCAGCGGTCTCTTTACGGTATTAACCCACCTTAATTACTAACGTGACCAGTATGCCGCCACCTCCCTGTCAGCTATTCACTTACGTGTAAGTTAGTGTGACGCAATATGTAATACACTTCCGTACGTTCACATATGCC
>JAURDB010000205.1 GCA_030828175.1 Flavobacteriales bacterium | reverse complement strand
TCAAGCAGCCCGTGAAGGAAAGCTTGACCCCGTCATTGGTCGCGAGCGTGAGATGGAGCGGGTCATGCAGATCCTCTCTCGTCGCTCGAAAAACAACCCTGTTCTGGTGGGTGAGCCCGGTGTGGGAAAGACCGCTGTTGTGGAGGGTCTCGCTCAAGCAATCGTGAAGGGCGACGTTCCGGAGACGCTGAAGGACAAGCAGCTCTACTCGCTGGATCTCGGCTCCCTAATTGCCGGTTCGCGCTACCGAGGCGACTTTGAAGAGCGTTTGAAGAAGGTCACGAAAGAGATTCGCACCCGTGGTGACATCATCGTCTTCATCGATGAGATCCACACTCTGGTGGGTGCGGGAGCCGCTGAGGGTGCCATCGATGCTGCCAGCATCCTGAAGCCTCTGCTGGCTCGTGGTGAGCTCCAGACTGTGGGCGCCACCACCTTGGATGAGTACCGCAAGCACTTTGAGAAGGACGCCGCTCTCGAGCGTCGCTTCCAGTCTGTCCAGGTTCACCAGCCCAGTCCCGCTCACACCATCAACATCTTGAAGGGCTTGCGCGACAAGTACGAGGCATTCCACAGAGTGTCGATCACCGATGGTGCCATCAGGCAGCCGTGAACCTTTCTGACCGTTACGT
>JAURDB010000204.1:253-633 GCA_030828175.1 Flavobacteriales bacterium | reverse complement strand
AGGACACCCCCTTCCACCCCCGCTCCCCGTATGCTGTCGCCAAGCTCATGGCCTTCTGGGCGGTGGTGAACTACCGCGAGTCGTACGACATGTACGCGTGCAACGGCATCTTGTTCAACCACGAGTCCCCCCGCCGCGGCGAGACCTTCGTGACGCGCAAGATCACGCTCGCGGTGGCGAACATCAAGGCGGGCAAGCAGGAGTGCCTGTACCTCGGCAACATGGACGCGAAGCGCGACTGGGGGCACGCGCGCGACTACGTGGAGTGCATGTGGAAGATGCTCCAGCAGGATGGCCCCGACGATTTCGTCGTCGCCACGGGCGAGACCAACACGGTGCGCCACTTCGTGGCGGAGGCGTTCAAGGTTGCCGGCATGGAG
>JAURDB010000204.1:0-243 GCA_030828175.1 Flavobacteriales bacterium | reverse complement strand
GTGAACGAGGTGGGCATCGAGGTGGCCACCGGCAGGACGCTCGTGCGCGTGCACGAGCGCTACTTCCGCCCCGCGGAGGTGGACCTGCTCATCGGCTCGCCCGCCAAGGCGCTCGCCAAGCTCAAGTGGAACCCCAAGACCACCTCCCTGGAGCAGCTCATCAAGGAGATGGTCGAGGCGGACATTGCGCGCGTCGAGAACCCCTCCCTGCGCATCTAAGGCACCGGCCAACTTCGACGTCGC
>JAURDB010000203.1 GCA_030828175.1 Flavobacteriales bacterium | reverse complement strand
ATCTCTTTCTTACCAATAAATCAAAGAACTTTCGTTTTTCATTTGTTATACTTATTATACTTTACAATATCTGTTAGTTTCACTAGCTCCAGAAAAATATTTAATTTTTTTGGGTGACTGATCGGGATCGAACCGACGACCTCTTGAACCACAATCAAGCGCTCTAACCAACTGAGCTACAGACACCATATTTAAGAACTCATAACCGGGATTTTGTCTAGTCCATCATTAATCTTATTGCCACTACCTTGTCCAAGCTGCTCACCCCCATAGACTTGTTTGTGTTGCGACCTCGGTAGTGCAAGCGATTTCTCTCCTACCTTAAGCAGTGTCGTCCCGAGTTTCCTCTCCGTAGAGTGATGGATCGTTCTTAGTTGCGGGTGAGGGACTCGAACCCCCGTCATTCGGCTTATGAGACCGAGCTGGAACCACCTCCAGTCCAACCCGCTATATAAATTGAAAAAGAAGGAAGCTACCCTTATGAGATGATACGTCTATCATTTTTATCTCCCTTTCGGGAACTCAGTTACGGCCCTACCTCGTAGTGTCTGCAGAACACGAGGGTTTTACGTTTTCCTCAGCCTTTATCTTATTGTACCTTTACTTTTAATTCGGATGGAAGGCTACCTGTCTGA
>JAURDB010000202.1 GCA_030828175.1 Flavobacteriales bacterium | reverse complement strand
GGTCCTCGAAGGACTTTATGCGGTAGGGCACATTGGCGTAGCTGAAGACAGGCTGGTGCAACAAATGTGCGAGTCGCGTCGGATGAAAATTTTCAGACAGCTCGAGCAGCTTCTGCAGATAGATGATCTGGTGGTCTCCCCAGTAGCCGATATAGCTCCAGGGGTCTTCGGGCTCCTCGACTTCCCAGTCGATACCCTCCTTGGTGATGCGATACGGGTTGTATCCGTCAATCGTCGATGCATTGACGAACTTGGCGATCACGTTCTCGATGAATTCCGGATAGCTGAAGGTCAGCGCTTCCCAGTTCTGGAAGATGTCGCGCCAGTTGCCCTCGTAGGAGAGCAGCCGGTTGCCCGATTCGTCTTTCAGCCGGATGGCAAAGCGGTTCCAGGGACGGCTCGGGTCCCCGTGGCGGCGCCCGAACGTGATCGGCAGGTATTCGTAGCAGAGCCGCTCGAGCTGCGGATCGCCGTGCGACCGGGCCGTCGAGATCAGCTGACTGAAGTCGAGCGTGTCCGGAAGGCCGCGGAGCAACGCTTCATTTCGCGTATAAACGGCACGGTTGAAGTGCCGGATGGTCGTCGAGAAGTCCTGCGCCGAGATGTTGTACTGATCGTCGAATATGCCGCCGCGCAGGATGTTGAACA
>JAURDB010000201.1 GCA_030828175.1 Flavobacteriales bacterium | reverse complement strand
GGCCGGAGCTGCCGTGCAGAAGCTGATGCAGTCGCTCGCCAAGGAGCAGGAGGTGCTGATGCACATCGCCGACATGATGATTTGGACGTACACCGCCGAGTCGCTCGTCCTGCGCGTGCAGAAGCTCGCCGGCCAACGCGGCGCCGACGCCGTCGAGCACGAGCTCGCCATGATGAAGGTCTACTGCTACGAAGTCGCCGAGCGCATGCACTCCGCCGGCAAGGAGGCCCTCCTCGCCTTCGCCGAAGGCGACGAACTGAAGATGATGCTGATGGGCCTCAAGCGCTTCACCAAAACGGAGCCCTTCAACACCACCGCCGCCCGCCAGGCCATCGCGGTGAAGCTTATCGAAGAAGGCAAGTACTGCTGGTGATCAGCGGCTGACCATACCCGCTGCCCACAACGGCAGCCCACGAAAAACCCGGCCTGCGCCGGGTTTTTTTATGCTGTGTCACACATCCTCACATAATTCAAGACTTCTTCATGGAGCAAAAAGGACATCTTAACCTTCTAAACATTTTGAGATGCATCCTTACATCAAATTGATTTGCCTCCTGTTCATTTCCGCGATTACTGCCAACAGCTTCGCACAGGATTACCTATTTCTCATGCCCCAAGCGGCCCCCATGACCATCAATCCTGCCACGGCA
>JAURDB010000200.1 GCA_030828175.1 Flavobacteriales bacterium | reverse complement strand
GCGCGCTCGCGGATGACCGCGGCGGCGTCACGCGCTCCATCATGGGCGGCGGCGAGAAGCCCAAACCTTCGGCGGAGACCAAGACCAAGTTCGCGGACGTCAAGGGCGTGGACGAAGCCAAAGGCGAGCTGGTGGAGATCGTGGAGTACCTGCGGTCGCCGGAAAAGTTCACGCGGCTGGGCGGGAAACTGCCCAAGGGGCTTTTGCTCGTCGGACCGCCCGGGACGGGGAAAACCATGCTCGCGCGCGCGGTGGCGGGCGAGGCGGGCGTCCCTTTCTTCTACACCTCGGGCTCGGAGTTCGAGGAGATGTTCGTGGGCGTGGGCGCTAGACGAGTGCGCGACCTGTTCAAAGCCGCGAAGCAGGCGGCGCCGTGCATCGTCTTCATCGACGAGATCGACGCCGTCGGCTCGGCGCGCAACCCGAAGGACCAGCAGAACACGCGCATGACGCTTAACCAGCTGTTAACGGAACTCGACGGCTTCCGCAAAAACGAAGGCGTCATCGTGCTCGCCGCGACCAACACGCCGGAGACGCTGGACAAAGCCCTGGTTCGACCCGGGCGGTTCGACCGAACCGTCGCCGTGCCCAACCCGGACGTGGACGGCCGGAAGCAGATCCTCGCGACGCACGCGAACGGTGTGAAGATCGCGCGCGGCG
>JAURDB010000199.1 GCA_030828175.1 Flavobacteriales bacterium | reverse complement strand
AAGACATTTTCCCAAAAATCAGGCATGGTGAATAATCCTATGATATGTATGATTTAATTAGTTTACTAGATTTAGAAAACTAAACTCTAATAGTGAGTAATTTACAACTTTCCATTCTATACAAAGATTTTAATATTAGTTGTTATTAATAGCTTCTCTAGGTAGTTTTGAGTAAAATACTTGTAGATTTTAGTATCTAGTTTTTATGCGTATTACTTGTTTAGAATGTGTTTATTAGTTAAACGTATTATATTATTACAAGTATAATATTTTCTATAATAGATCATTCTTATGGAAAATTCTAGAGAGTATTTTAATCATAAAATTACTTTTTATTATTAATTCGAATAACCTTATGTTTATAGTTGATTTAATTATATATATAGTGATACTATTGTTTTTAGTGGCTCAGTAGCTCAGTTGGTTAGAGCAGGGGACTCATAAGCCCAAGGTCGCAGGTTCAAGTCCCGCCTGAGCCAGATTATCTTTATTCTACATAAGCAATAAAAACTAATCGTATTTTAGGAGAGGTGGCTGAGTGGTCGAAAGCGTCGGATTGCTAATCCGATGTGCGAGTAATCGCACCGAGAGTTCGAATCTCTTCCTCTCCTCAGTTTACTAATTGTTTTCAACAGAGTCTGTTGACAAATCTCAGATATA
>JAURDB010000001.1 GCA_030828175.1 Flavobacteriales bacterium | reverse complement strand
CTGTACGCCTTTGGCTTCGATGAACGGCGATTCCTGCAAGGAAGAGGAATCCGATTCAAATGTGAGACACTGTGGATGGGAGAGCCTTCCCCTCCCCGTTCGGTCCCAGGCCAGGTTCGCTATCGCATCCAGCAGCTTCGGGATGCCATGCTGGATCGGTATTGCGGGTTGCCGGAGGGGGATGCCCGGGCGTTGATCATCGCCTTGGCTTCTGGAGATCGGTCTTCCATGTCCCGCCCCCTGCGAAAGACCTTTGCTGATTTGGGTTTGGGGCACATGACGGCGGTTTCGGGTTTTCACACCGGGCTTGTTGCGGGATTCCTTCTGTTGCTTCTCCGTGGGCTGGGCATTTCGCGCCGTTGGACGCCCTGGATTCTCGTGCCCATTTTGTGGCTTTTCGTGGGCTTGTGTGGCTTTCCCCAGTCTGCGGTGAGGGCCTTGGGGATGGCGACCTTGGCATCATGGGGGCTTTCCCGGGGAAGGCGCCCCCATGCTATGACCGTTCTGGCTTTTGTCGGGATTTGCATGTGGGCGGTTTCGCCTCACTTGGTTCATGATTTGGGCGTTTCTCTGAGTTTCTTGGCAACAGCTGGGATTCTTTCCTTGCATGCCCGGTCCATCCGGGTGAAGTCGAAGTCTAAGTGGGTGAATGGATTGTGGATGGCCGCAGCGGTCCCCGTTGTCGCCACCGCGTATACAGCGCCCATTGCATGGGATGCTTTCGGAAAGATTCCGTGGCTGTTTTTACCTGCCAATCTCGTGGCGGCTCCTTGGGTCACGGTCCTTGCCGGAATGACCGCAGTATGGTGGGTTGTGCCGCCTCCATTTTCCGAGCCCATGCAAGCGCTCTTGATCGGTGCCACCGATCTTCTGATCCAATGCGCGCAAAAGGCCGGTGATGGACCGGTGTTTCTGCTTCCGTTGGGAGCCGAATCCGTAAAATCAGCAGGTGCTTGCGTGGCGCTAGGGGCATTCTTGGCCCTTCGCCGACGTGGGGCGTTTCTGTATTTGGCAGCAGGGACCCTCACGGCTTGCGCTCTTCTCAGGCATCAGCATTTTGTGGAGCAGGCACCCCGACAATTTGCTTTGAATCAGTGCGTGTTGTCTTTTGACGGGGCGTCCTGGGTGGTCTTTCCCAATCACCCAAGGGGGTACTTGAAATGGGAAACCCGCTCCATGCTGGAACGGGTTTCCCATGATTCACCGGAATGCGCCCAGTGGTGTGGAACCAGGCTGGCCTTTTCTCAGAACGAGCTGAGATACAGAGGTCAGGACAGGAGCTGGTCCTGGGTCAGTTCATCTCGGAAACATTGCGGATTACCCGATCCACATAAGCCTCCCAAGCCTCCATGCCCATGATGGGCAAAATGGCGTTGACCCGGTTGTTTTGTTTGCTGTAGATGGCCTCCACATAGAATCCATTGATCTCGAAAATGCAGAGAATGTATCGGTTTTCGACCAAGCGTTGCGAGATGCAGTTGCCGTGGTCCCACATGTAATTCGTCTTTTCGTCGAGGGGCAGTCGATTGAATGTTCGGAGGTCCATGTTGCGTGGATTGAATTGCGTTGTGATCGTGCCTTGCATGGCGTCAGGACGGGATACGATGCCCTGTGTCATCGGGTTTCATTTTGTCCAATCTTTGCTTCATGAATGATGTTGAGCCACGTGCTGACCCTTGGTTCCTGACCGATTGTCCGAGGGATGCGATGCAGGGCGTATCCCCTTTCATTCCTACCGAAAGGAAGGTGGAGTACCTCTCCCTGCTGATGGAGGTGGGTTTCGACGTCCTCGATGCAGGCAGTTTCGTTTCGCCCCGGGCGGTTCCCCAGATGGCGGATACGCCCCTGGTGCTTTCGGCTTTGCCTGAAACGGAAACGAAGGTGTTGGCCATTGTGGCCAATGAAAGGGGCTGTATGGAAGCCCTGGATCACGGACGCGCAGATCTGATTGGTTTTCCCTTTTCCATTTCTGAGACTTTCCAGCAGAGAAATACCGGCGGCGGCATCGAAGAGGGATGGCGTCGGTTGGAACAGATGAGCCATGCAGTGGAGGCTGCGGGCAAAGGGATGGTGGTCTATCTCAGCATGGGTTTTGGCAACCCTTATGGAGATCCTTGGTCACCTGAACATGCTGCGGAATGGGCGCTTCGATTGCATTCCGAATTGGGCGTAGGCCGTTTGGCCTTGAGCGACACCGTGGGCGCTGGACGACCTGATGTCATAGCGTCCGTTTGCGCCATGGTGAATCAATCGGCACCCCTTCTTGAGGTAGGCGCTCACTTGCACGGCAGAAAAGAGCATGCAGAAGCATTGATGGCAGCGGCCTGGCGGGGAGGGTGCCGGCACTTTGACGGTGCACTCGGGGGCTGGGGAGGTTGCCCCATGGCGAAAGACGAGCTCGTGGGCAATCTTCCGACCGAAATTTTGATGGATGCTCCACCCAAATGGGGCGGACAGAAAAAGCAGTGGAACGTCGAGGCGCTCGAAAAAGCGAAAGGAGTGCTTTCTCGCCTTTTCTAAGCATTCAGTTCAAACAGTGTTCGAACAGTTCGAACCCGAAGCGGTCTGCGCTGAGTTCAATGCGCTCGAACTTTTTGATGGTAATGCGGATGCGAAAGCGCTTCATGGGGCAAGCTTTGGCCCACGATACGCGCCGAACTCCAGAAGGGTTACAATAAACTCAATGTGGGTTGGCTATGAATGCCATCAAAAGGCCTGCGAGGACCGTCAAGAGCTTCCGGGCATTGAAGTCATGGCCGTCCGCTGTTTCAAATAGAATCGTGGTGGAGATGTGAAGCAGGATTCCCACGAGGATGCCATTCAGTGCGCCGAAAACCGCTTGATTTTGCGGGAGACTGGATGCAATGCCCATTCCCGCGACGGGAATCAAGGCAAAGACAATGAGCCATGCCCACCTGCGCACTGCTGATTTCACGGTGGCTTTGAGAATGGTCATCAGCGCGAGCGCTACCGGCAATTTGTGCAGGGATATGCCCACGAGCAATGGCAATGTCCCGCCCCCAGTATGGTGGTTGTGGACGTGTTCGCCGTGATGGTGATGGTGTCCGGCGGCTTCAGCGATGTCCCCCAAGCCGAAGGGCATGGCTTCAATCAAGGCATGCAGGCACAAGCTGATGAAGGCGATGAGCCCGAAGCGGTTTCCATGAACGTGTCCGTGTTCCATGCCCTTGCTCAGGAACTCGAGGCCAATCTGGATCAGAAAGCCTGCGATGACCCATTGTCCAGCATGGAAATTCATGCTGAACGCTTCGGGAA
The DNA here is from genome assembly GCA_030828175.1 of Flavobacteriales bacterium. Classification (GTDB taxonomy): domain Bacteria; phylum Bacteroidota; class Bacteroidia; order Flavobacteriales_D; family Sanyastnellaceae; genus UBA8752. The sequence continues at coordinate 52,502 of JAURDB010000001.1, read as the reverse complement.
GGAGATGGAGAAAGCAAAGGCCCAAAAGAAAAGCACCTCCAAAGGACAGGACCAAGGGCATGTGCCTGTTGAACCGGTCACCCACCCACTCCCCCATCCAGCCCCCCATGAGGGCGATGAGCACCAATGTGATTCCTGCCGTCATGCTTTGGTTGCGTGTAGAATGATGCGGGGTGTCTCCCCTTCCACCCAAGGGTCGAGGCGGTAGGTGCCGAAACGCTCCTCGATTTCAAAACCGGAGTTTGTGAGCATGTCAGACAGGTGGGCGTGGGTCAATGCGGCCACGCGCTCCACATGTTCCTGCCACTGCCCGTCCTCTTGATGGCGGATGTGCTTGATGAAGGTGTCCCATTTCCCATTTTCCCCGGCCTTTAGCTCTCTCGATATGTGGTATTCCACACCGGAACGCACCAGCGTATCGGATGGAGACAAGTGTCGCTTCGCGAAATGGGTCTCCAAAAAATCCAGGATGAGAAACCCACCGGGTTTGAGGTGGGCGGCGATTCGGTTCAGCACGGCCGCGTGGTCAGCGGGGTCATCGAAATACCCGAAACTCGTAAACAGATTGAGAACCCCGTCAAATTTCTCGTCCAATTCAAAGGTCCTCATGTCCCCTTCCACGAAAGAAAGGTGGGCAACCTGTGCGTGAGCGGCGCGTGCGGATTGGATGCTGTTCCGGCTCAGGTCCAACCCTACCACCCGATGGCCCAAATCAGCAGCAGCGCGCGCATGCCGCCCCTTTCCGCAAGCCAGGTCCAGCAAATGCAGTTCCTTCCAATCCCACTTCTCATGGAGGTTCGACATGAAGTCTCGGGCCTCTGCTTCGCTTCTGTGGCCATACAACTCGTGGTAATGTGGGCTGTCGAACCACGCTTCGTACCAAGCAGGAGTTGGGGCAGGGGTTTTCATGGCGACCGAAGATAATTCGGGTTTTCCGGCAACCTCATTGGCATGGGTCCCGTATGAAGAGTGATTTCGCATTCTCACTTTGATGTCCCGTCCTGTCGCACCCAAGAAGCGCTTCGATCGCGCCACTGGCGCCCCGTGGTGCAGGTTGGTCCAGTTCGATGACCTTCCTACAGAGGAGAATGTGGATGCATTGTTGAAGCGGATTGAGCCACTGGTCGTGCAACGCGCTGGAGACCGAAGGGTGTTTCGTGCGATCATAGAGTGCATTCAGAACCTGGAGCGCCATGCCCCACGCGATCTTCCAGCTCGTTTTGTGCTCTCGGGCAGGCCCGTCGAAGGAGAGCCTCGATTCAGGATTCGAAGTTTGAACCCCATTCGTCAAGGAGATCAAATTCAGGTGGAACAGTGGGTGGCCCAGTATGCCCAACTCCAATCCTGGGCATGTGATGCGCTGGAAAACGATGTCATGGACTGGCGCAGTCTGTACAGAAATTGGCTGGACAACAAGGGACGGACCCTCCGAGGAGGCGCGGGTTTGGGCTGGGTCTCACTCGCCAGACTTTCCATTCGTCCCCCTCGAATACGGATTGTTGACAGCCATGGACAGGCCAACTTGTATTTTTCGGTAGAGGTTCGTTCGTCTCGTTGATTATTTTCGAACCATGGGTCCTCTTCACATCGCCGGTTCAGTCAAGACACCTGAGATTAAATTTTCACCGGAAGACCAGTCGCTGGTTTTATCCGGTCGGTCCATTCCAGAAAATGCAGTCGATTTCTATCGGCCGGTTCTGGACTGGGCCCAGCAAATCACGAAGGACTTCAAACTCACCGTTCAGGTGCAGTTGGAGTATTTCAACACGAGCAGCAGCAAATGCCTGTTGGATCTTTTCAAGCGGCTTGAGGTGAGTGAAGCGCTGGAAGTCCTCTGGTACTTCGATGCCGACGACGAAGACATGTTGGAGGCCGGTGAGGATTACGACCACATTGTGGGCGTTCCTTTCAAGTTTGTGGAAGTCGACCCCGAGGCTTGATAGAGGGACTCCAGATCAATCCGGCCATCAGCAACAACGTGGCCAGCCACATGACCCCCCAATTGCTCCACCTCTTGGGTATGATCCATCCACCCCACTTGGATTGGGCAGCATGGAAAGCGCCCAAGCCCGGACCTTGTGCTTCCGCATAGAGTGCGTCACGGGTATTGATGAGGGCGTTGCCGGAACGCGTAATTCCTTGATTGAGCACATTGTCCTGTGTGGTCCAATCCATCAGATTCTGGTTGTGTTGGTCTGATTTTATCCGGGTCACGACTTTCGGATCGTCCCATCCTTGTGCTTTCATCTGTTCATCCAGGGCTTGCCGAGCAGCGCGCCACGCTTGGCGCATCCGGTCTCTGTACTGTTCGAGTTCTTGGCTCAATGCCGCGTATTCGACTTCATCCAAGCCGTCCTCAAACGCTACGTTGACCTTGAGTTCCCCCATTTTGTAGAATGCGTTCCACTCATGGGCAACCACGGCCAATGCGTCCACATCGCCGGCTTGAGCCGCGTTGAGCCGACGTTGCATTTCTGGGGCCCAACGGTCTCGCCGATAGGAAGCGGCGGCCAGGGACTGATGTTCTGAGAAGAGGGCAGCTTCATATTTTGATTCTGCCGCGTACAGCGTGGTCAGTGCTTCGAAACCCCATCGGCTGATCATGAGCTGGCCAGCAGGAGAAGCTCCAGAGGCCTTGGCCAAGGCAGGATGCATGTTGTCATAAGTGACAATGGCGCCCCCGAGCATCAGTTGGGGAATGATGAACAATGGAATGGCCAGGTAAATGACCCGAACGCTGTTGAAGAGCAACGAGATGATCAGGCCGAACAAATTGGCACATGCCGCAACGGTGAAGAGGGTAAACCAGTAGGCTCCGAACTTTCCAGGCAGATGCAGCAAGGGATGGGAGAGTGCAGCAAACAGAAGGGTTTGCAGGGCCGATATTCCGAAGAGAACGCTGCACTTGGCCGACAGATAGGCACCCCAGTCGAGTCTGAGGTGGTGTTCCCGTTTCCGCATCAGCTTGTCTCGAAACAACTCCTCAGCGCTGACCGTCAACCCCATGAAAATGGCCACAATCACAGCAATGAAAAGAAAATGCGGGATGTTGGCCGCATCGCCGAAGGAGTATTCGCCTCCCTTCTCTGAGGCCCGAAGGATGAAGGCCAAGAGCAAAGCCAACAGGGGCGCCTCAAGGAGGTTGATCAGCAGATATTGGCGGTTCTTCCACTTGCGGGCAATGTCGCGTTTGGTTTGGATGCCCCATTGACTGCGCCAAGATGGTGGTTGATGCCCGGTCGGCAGCTCCGCGGAGGAAGGGTCTGAGGTACGGAGCATCTCAGCTTCCATGCTTGGGACGAGCAATACGTTGTAGAAATCATTCCACTCTTTGGGGCTGATGCGCCGCTGCCCTGTCGGCTTGCCCCTGCCATCGAGCACGGGAACATCGATGATGTCGAATATCTGCTCCGGATTGACGTGCCCGCATTGGGCACAGGCGACTTGTTCCGCGTCGAAGTGATTCACGATGCTGCGGAAGTGGACAAGGGCATCCAAAGGCCGACCGGTGAAGACGGGGTATCCTCCGTGATCAAGCACCCACAAGGCGTCAAAACTCCTGAAAATGTCGCCACTCGGCTGGTGGATGACCGCAATGACCAAGGTTCCGCTGTGGGTCATCTGCTTCAACAAATCCATCAGCAGTTCGGAATCCTTGCTGCTCAGTCCACTGGTGGGCTCATCCACGAGAAGGACACGGGGGTCGCGAATCAACTCCATGGCGATGTTCAGCCGCTTGCGCTGTCCTCCGCTGATGGTCTTGTTCAAGGCATCACCGACCGCCAGGTCTTTTGCATCCCAGAGTCCCAATTGCACGAGGCAATCCTGCACGCGTTGTTCCGTGTCTGCTTCGCTGTCCTCGGAAAAGGCCAGTCGGGCCGCGTAATAGAGATTCTCCCGAACGGTCAATTCTGGCAACAGATGGTCTTCCTGAGGCACCAGACCGATCCAAGAGCGTGCCTGGTCCTCCGTGACGTTGATTCCGTCGATGGTGATGGCGCCAAATGTGGGCTTCTCGATGCCGGCCAGAAGATTGAGCAACGTTGATTTTCCCGAACCACTCGCGCCCATCACGCCGACCAACATGCCAGACTGCGCTTGGGCCCTGAAGGGATGAAGGGCCTGTTCCTCTGGATATTGGAACCAGTGGCTGACCTCTTGAATTTCGAGAGACAGGTCCGGAATGTTCTCTTCTTCCATGAAGGAACGCTGGATGTCCACGAAATGCAGGGGCGCGGCACCCGAATGACGCAAAGTGGAACCCGGAGTAAAGGGCTGGGTGCGCTGCAGGTCGAGCAACTCCCCGTTCAGATGCACGGCGCCCGTCCCCATGGGCCGAATGAAAACCACCTGGGATTCTGGATGTCGAAAACAAGCCAAGGATGTAGTCCAGCCCGGTTTGACGACACCTCCGAGCTGCGGTTGATCTCCAATCAGAAAGGCCTCGTGGTAGCGCTGTGTCATCACGGGCCATTGGGCCGTATCGAACACAAGGGTTTCATAGCAGCGCTTCTCCCCTTCTCGGATCCCGAAGACCTCTGCCACCAGATTGGACAACTCCCTGCTGAGCGCGTCGGGTTCCGCCCCTTCCTTGAGCAGGGCGTGCTCGAATTCCAACATCCGCAAGAAGACCAACGCCTTTTCACTGGCTTGAAGGTCCCGGTTGATGTCGCTGCACGCCCTCAGGACCTTGGTGGATCTCAAAGCGGTTCGTTTGAGGCCCTTTGCCTCCCTGGTCTCTACGGCTCCCCCAAGTTCGACGAGATATCTCTCGAAGACCGCGAGCCATTCTGTGACAGAATCCCGTGACAGGCGACTCCTCAAGAAATGAGCGACCACCTCCCTTCCCTTCTCGAGGCCTTCCTCCCGCAGGGAAATCAGTGCAAACAAGCGCATCAGCGCATCGAGGATGTGCCGACTCATGACCCGGGAAGAACTTCTATTGGATTTAGCGCACGCTCATTGACGCTCGTAACATCCCTTGTCGGGTGCGCTGCCCACCACGCGTGGCAATCCATCGAGGTCAGTGGAGAGCAAGGGCAAACCGGTTGGCACTCCGATTCCGTTCCAAAGGTTGTTTCCGCTGAGGATATGGAAGTCCCGATTGAAGACATCGGCAAAGGGTGGGGCAGCATCGATGGAGCTTTCCTCCACCCATTCCGAAGGCCCTGTGGCATCCATATCCACGGCGCTTCCGCGGATGAAGAGATCGTTGTCATCGCCTTCAAGGTCGATGACCAATTCATCGAATTCATCCAGTTCCGCATTGTTTCCCCACATGATGCAGTTCAGGAATCGGGTTTCTGTCAGCGGGCGGATTTGAAGGTTGCCGTTTGCGTCCTCGTAGTGGTCGTTGATGAGCACGCAAGGCGTGCCGCGCGTGCCTTCGGACCAGTAGTTGGCAAAGGTGCTGTGCGTGAACCGATAGCGACCACCCAGCGTGTACGCCGCGCAGGCTTGGGCACAGTCATAGAACAAATTGTTGGTGCCATCGATGTTGGCTCCTTGGGCCAGCAGGCCGATGGCCGACATGTTGTGCACGATGCAATTCTCCATGGTCAGGGAAGCTCCTGCGGTGCCCGTCGTGTCGACTTGGATCCCGATTGTGCCGTTGCGGATGATGGTGTGGCGAAGCGTGCTGCCTGGCGATCCGTAAATCCAGATTCCTCCCCCCAGAATGCTGGCTTGGGCGACACCTACCTCGGTTTGGATGAGGGTGTCAACCTGTATGCCCCATTGCCCGGGGATGTCGGCATATTCCGGCTCCAGTCGGTCTCCCTCAAACACGACCTGCTGGTCTTGTTCTCCGTTGACTGTCAAGGTTCCCCTGTCCACGTAGATCCCGCCTCCCGCATGCACATGCACGGCGCTGCCCGCCTCGATCGTCAGGTTGCAATCCTGCGCCACGCCTACCACGCCGTATATCACATGGGGCCGCTCCGCCGTCCAGATATCGTCGCAATCAAGGGTCGTCAAACCTCCGGGTTGCCCATGGAATACTGCATTCTGTCCCCATGCATGCAAGGTGACCAACTGGCTGAAGCCATTGACAATGACCCTGACTTGGTCTTCGATGATGAAGGGAAGGTTGGCCGTCCCGGGATCAATGGTGACTTCCACGAAAACGTAAATGGAATCCCCCTCCTCCAACGCAAGGTTGCCCACGCTGGGGCCCGGTATGCCGTCCACGTTGATTCGGAATTCACTCGAACTGCCATCCACCAATGAAATGTCCTCCAACAGAATCCTTCCTGGACTGTCATTCACAATCCTGAATGCTTGACTTGCGCTGCCAATGGTGGTGAAGACCGTGTCGAAAAGAACGGTGTCCTGGCTGAAGTTGACCCTGGCGTCCGCTCCGAGGTAAAAGCGATCCCCCCGGCACCCACTCAATGAAGCCCAGAAAAGCCCGACTGAGATAAACAAGAGCCAAGGGGTCAACCCATGCAACAGGGTGTGTTTCCTGACGGGACGATGGGCGGATGGCATGACGCGAAACTAAGGTGAGGCGGCAGATGTTACATTGTCGCCGTGGACTTACGTGATGGACAAACGAAGGGAGCTTCGCCGATGTTGTGGTCTTGGGAAGCGGCCCGCGCCCACATCCACAACGTGGACCCTGCTTTCCATGAGGTGATACGCAGTCTACCGGATCCCGATATCGCCGGCGGTGATTCTGCCTTTCTTAGTTTGGCGCGTGCCATAGTGGGTCAACAGCTCAGTACCCAAGCGGCTGCCACGATTTGGACGCGCTTCTGCGCCCTGCATGGAGATGGGCTGGATGCTGGAGCTGTATTGGCTGCCCATGAGGAGGATCACCGTTCCGTTGGGATCAGTCGTCAGAAGCATGGTTACCTCACCGACCTGGCCCTGCATTACCTGGACAATCCCGGCTCTTTTGATCTCGTCTCGGATTGGTCCGATGAAGAAATCATTGCATCCTGGACCCGTGTCAAAGGGCTGGGCAGGTGGACGGTTCAAATGCACCTGATGTTCGCCTTGAATCGTCCCGACGTGTTTGCACCCGACGATTTGGGCATTCGCCGATCGATGGAAAAGTTCTTGGGAATACCGAAGGACGCTGCAAAGTCCGTTTATGAAAAACGGGCCCTCGTCTGGGGCCCGTTTCGCACGGCTGCATGCCGTTTTCTTTGGAATGCGCTGTCGAATCAGCCCAAGTAAGACTTGAGGATTCGGCTCCGGCTCGTGTGCTTGAGGCGGCGAATGGCTTTTTCCTTGATCTGACGCACCCGCTCACGGGTGAGGTCAAAGCGCTCTCCAATTTCTTCCAGCGTCAACGGGTGCTCTCCCCCCAATCCGAAGTAGAGGCGGATGACATCGGCTTCACGGCTGGTCAGCGTTTGCAAGGACCGCTCAATTTCCTTTCGGAGGGATTCCGTAATGAGAACGGTGTCCGGAGAAGGTGTGTCGTTTGTCTGCAGTACGTCGTACATCGTACTGGAGCTGTCGTCCCCATCCTTGAGTGGGGCGTCCATGGAAACGTGACGGCCTGCGTTCTTCAAGCTTTGCTTCACCTCGTCGAGGGTCATGTCCAGCACCTCAGCAAGTTCCGCCGGCGTGGGAGGACGTTCGAACTCCTGTTCAAGGCGGGCAAAAGCCTTGTTGATCTTGTTGATCGAACCGATCTTGTTCAGGGGCAGGCGCACGATCCTGCTTTGCTCGGCCAAGGCCTGCAGGATGCTTTGGCGGATCCACCAGACCGCGTATGAAATGAACTTGAATCCCCGGGTTTCGTCAAATCGCTGCGCGGCTTTGATGAGCCCCAAGTTTCCCTCGTTGATCAAGTCGGGCAAGGACAGGCCTTGGTTCTGGTATTGCTTGGAAACGGAAACCACGAAACGCAGGTTGGCTTTGGTCATCTTTTCCAAGGCCGCTTGGTCCCCTTGCTTGATGCGCCGGGCCAATTCTACCTCCTCTTCTGCAGTGATCAGGTCAACGCGACCGATCTCCTGGAGGTATTTGTCCAATGATGCGGTCTCCCTGTTGGTGACCTGTTTCGTGATTTTCAGCTGTCTCATGGGCGGTGCAATCGGTTTTCAGGGGAGGGAAGTTACCCCTTACCTCCCCTTCAAACGTATTTTCTCGATTATCGTTTCACTCGGGCTTGGGAAGAAGCACTTTCCTACTCAGCTTGAGTTTGCCTGAGCGGGGATCGCGGCCGGTCACCTTGAATTTGACGATGTCTCCTTCTTTGATGACGTCCGTGACCTCGGTCACGCGGTGATGCTCGAGCTCGGAGATGTGCAACAGCCCGTCTTGTCCAGGGATGATTTCTACGAAAGCACCATAGGGCATGACGGTCTTGACGGCTCCCTCATAGACCTCTCCTACTTCCACAGTCGGCGGGAAGGCGATGGCCCGGATGCGCGCAACGGCTGCGTCGATCTTCTCCTTGTTGTCTCCTGAGACCTCCACCAGGCCCTTTCCGTCCGCATCCTCGATGCTGACGTTGGCGCCAGTGGTGTCCTGGATTTCGTTGATGATCTTTCCTCCTGGGCCGATGATCGGACCAATGGCTTCAGCGGGAACCTCGAAGGAAACGATGCGGGGTGCATGGTCCTTGTAGTCCTCCCGGGGCTGATCCATGGTCTTCATCATCTCGCCGAGAATGTGGGCGCGCCCTTCCTTGGCTTGAAGCAAAGCTTCGGTCAACTGCTCAAAGGACAGGCCCTTGATCTTGATGTCCATCTGGCAGGCTGTGATGCCTTCCGTGGTGCCGGTCACCTTGAAGTCCATGTCGCCGAGGTGATCCTCGTCACCGAGGATGTCGCTCAAGACGGCATATTTGCCGGACTCCGTGTCCGTGATCAAGCCCATGGCGATGCCGCTTACCGGCCGCTTGATGGGCACGCCACCGTCCATAAGGGCGAGCGTGCCGGCACATACCGTGGCCATGGAGCTGGATCCATTGGATTCCAAAATCTCACTGACGAGGCGGATGGTGTAAGGACAGTCGTCCACCGGAGGAAGCATGGGCTTCAGCGCGCGCAGGGCGAGGTTTCCGTGACCAATTTCCCGGCGGCTCGTGCCGCGGATGGGACGGGCCTCTCCCGTTGAGAACGGTGGGAAGTTGTAATGGAGCAGGAACTTCTCGGTCTTGCGCACCAAGGCGTTGTCGATGAGCTGCTCATCGTCCTTTGTGCCCAGGGTCAAGGTGGTGAGGCTCTGTGTTTCACCGCGGGTGAAAATGGCGGAGCCATGCGGCCCGGGGAGGTAGTCCACCTCGCACCAGATGGGGCGGATGTCCTTCGTGCCACGTCCATCCAGGCGGATGCCTTCGTTGAGGAGCAGGTCACGGATGGCCTTCTTTTGCGTCCCCTTGAAGTAATCGCGGAGCATATACTGCTTGGCGGCCTTGTCCTCGTCGCTCATGTTGGCGAGGAAGTCCTCCTTGATCGACTTGAAAGTTTCGCCCCGCTCCTTCTTGGAGCCGGCGTTCTTTGCCGCATCGTAGTACTTCTGGTAGCAAGCGTCGTGAATGGCTTGCTTCAGGGCATCGTCGTGCTTTTCGTGCTCGTAATCCCGCTTGGGCGAGGAGCCGGGCACTTCAGCCGCCATGTCGAGCTGTGCCTGGCACTGAACCTTGATGGCGGCATGGGCGGCCTCGATGGCGCTTACCATCTCCTCCTCGGATACTTCGTGCATCTCTCCCTCCACCATGACGATGCTGTCCATCGAGCCGGCGATCATCATGTCGATGTCGGCTTGCTCCAACTGTTCGTAGGTAGGATTGATGACAAACTTGCCGTCGATGCGTGCCACGCGCACTTCGGAAATGGGACCGTCAAACGGGATGTCGCTCACGGCGAGCGCTGCAGATGCAGCCAGTCCGGCCAAGCTGTCGGGCATGTTCACCTTGTCGGCGGACATGAGCTGGATCATGACCTGCGTCTCGGCGTGGTAATCCTCTGGGAAAGTCGGACGCAGGGCCCGGTCCACCAGTCGCATGACGAGCACTTCCGTGTCGCTTGGGCGCGCCTCGCGCTTGAAGAATCCACCCGGGAATCGTCCGGTAGAAGCATATTTTTCACGGTAGTCTACCGTGAGGGGGAGAAAATCCACCCCTTCCGAGGCGTCGTGGTTGCTGACTGCGGCAGCCAGCAGCATGGTGTCGCCTTGGCGCACGACCACGCTACCGTGGGCCTGCTTGGCGAGTTTCCCGGTCTCAATCGTCACGGGACGACCATCGCCTAAATCGATGGTCTTGGTTACAATGTTCGGTTCCATAAAGGAGTTGTCAAATCGGGCACCCGTAAAGTCCCCGGGGCGTTTCCCCGTGGAAGGTTCAGAGTTGGACGTTGCGACCGGGGCCCGTGCCGCAACGAGGCTGTATCGTGCCGGTGAAGGATCAGCGGCGGAGGCCGAGATCCTTGACGATGGCGCGGTAACGCGTAATGTCCTTGCGCTTGAGGTAATCAAGCAAACGACGGCGCTTGCCGACGAGTGTGATCAGCGAACGCTGGGTGTTGGCATCCTTGCGGTTCTTCTTGAGGTGCTCCGTCAGGTGGGAGATGCGAAAGGAGAACATGGCAATCTGGCCTTCAGCGCTGCCGGTATCTTCGGCGCTCTTGCCATACTTGGCAAAGAACTCCTGCTTTTTTTCGGGTGTGAGGTACATGTGGAAATCTCTTGGATGTTCTTGATGCGACCTGATTTTCAGGGGTGCAAAAGTAGTGAGTGTCCGCTGATTGGCAAAGGTGTTCGCCCCTTCATTCAATCCATCAGCATGCCCGCCAGCTCTGAAAGCTCTTCTCTCAGTTTGCTCCGGTGCACGATCCGATCGACGAAGCCGTGTTCCAAGAGGAATTCCGACTTCTGGAATCCTGGAGGCAAATCCTTGCCAATGGTCTCTCTGACCACGCGGGGGCCGGCGAATCCAATCAAGGCATTCGGCTCTGCCAAATGCAGGTCACCCAACATGGCAAAGGATGCGGTGACCCCTCCGGTAGTGGGATCGGTGAGGATGCAGATGTAAGGCAGGCCTGCTTTGGCCAGGAGACTCAATTTGGCACTGGTCTTGGCCATCTGCATCAATGAAAGTCCGGCTTCCATCATCCTTGCTCCTCCTGACTTTGTGATGCACACGTAGGGCAATCCGTTCTTGATGGCGTAATCCACTGCCCTGGAGATCTTCTCTCCCACCACCGAACCCATGGAACCCCCGATGAATCCGAAGTCCATGCTGCTGATCACCATGGAGCGTCCGTTGACTTCCCCTACCCCTGTGCGGATGGCGTCCTTCAGCCCCGTCTTTTCCATGGAAGAAGCCAAGCGGTCCTCGTAATCCTTCGTGTCCTTGAACCCCAAAGGATTGGCCGAAGTCATCTTGGCTTGCAACTCGCGGAATTTGCCATCATCAAAGAGCAAGCCGAAGTACTGCTCGGAACCGATGCGCTCGTGGTGGTCACAATGGCCGCAAACCCAGAGTTTGGCTTCGTGCTCTGCACTGGCAATGACGGTTTTGCACGAGGGACACTTGTACCAATTCCCTTCTGGGATTTCCTTCTTCTCCGCCGTCTTCGTGGTGATGCCTTCCTTCATCCGGCGGAACCAGCCCAGCCCGTTGCCTCCTCCATTCTCGGCGTCGGCAGCCTGGGAATCCCGCTGTTGATTTTCTGCAGTCATGAACGGGCAAATTTAGGAAGGTTCAAAAGGGCAATGAAACGGCTGGATGAATCCGCCAACGTCTCCCGGTGGGAAATTCTCCGCTGGGAGAAATCAGGGGGTAGCCCGCATCAAAACGCACCAGGAAATAACCAAAGTCCAGCCGGAGACCCGCCCCTGCTGCCCATCCCACCTGTTCGAGAAAACGGTCTCGGTTGAATTCCACATGGGGCCTCTCAGTCTCTGGGCGGGTCATCCAGACATTCCCAGCATCTGAGAATGCCGCCAACTGTATCCACTCGTTGACGTATTTCCTGGCTTCCAGGTTGAATTCCAAGCGAATGTCCCCCCGTCCCCGGAGGCCATCCTGCCCGGTCCCCCCGGGCCCGAGTCCCATGGCCTGCCAACCCCTCATGCTATTGGGCCCTCCAACATAGAACTGCTTTTCCAAGGGGACGGAAACCCCATCGATGGAAGATGCTGCCACGCCTGCAGTCAAGCGCGCAAAAATGCCATCTCGACCATTTGGGGTCCAGCCTCCCCTGCCCTCAAATACCCATCGGGTATATCGGGCTACCTGCACTTCGCGTGTGGCATCCAAAATACTCGGGAGCGGCACGGTTGTGCTTTCTGGTGACCTGGCATCCAGCAAATGGAACAGGTTTCCGGCGCCTTCGAACCCCACATCCATGGCCCACATCCACGTTTTCGTTCTGTTCTTGGAAGGCCTCAGCTTCCAATGGATGCCAGAACTCAACAGGGCACGAGGCTCAAAGGAAGATGCGAATATGTCCGAGCCCAGGCTGTCCAAAGCCTCCTGGAATTCATCGAACAATTGGCTCGAGGTCACCGCCACTTCAAACAACCGCATTTCGACGTGTGAGCCCGTTTCCTGGTTTTCGATGAACCTTTCCACCAGGCCGAGCTGCACGTAGGTTCTTGTGAAATCGTCCCGCTTTTCATCGCGCAGCGAAAAGGTGAGGCTGCTTTCGGGACGGTTGGATTCAGGAAAGCGATCGGAAGCGAAGGGTATGAGTCGATGCGCCGAATAGGTGACTCCAGCGCTGACCACCCTGGAGTTGAGCAGGTTTTGTCCCCCCCTGTCTCCGGTAGCATAGAACGGAACAACGGTCTCCCGGCCAAGGGATACATCGAGCGCCAAACGCTCCATGCGCTGCCTGAAATCCTGGTCGGACAAGGAAACCGCCATTTCACCTCCCAGTCCTTGTCTTGAGGTCAAGGCGCCATTTACCTTCATTACCCTTCTTTCGGATGGGTAGGCGTCGAAGTGGACATGCAACGGCAAATCGCTGGACTTCTTATCGAAGCGGGGTGCGATGTCAACCCTTACGTCCTCGATGAGGGGGAACATCCTGATGGATTGCCTTGCCGAAGAGATGTCAAGGGGGTTGTACAGCTTGCCCGTCTCCAGATGCAGCCGGTGTGCCAAGCCTATCACGGTTCGGTTTTCCGGCATCCGCCACCACACTCCTTTCTCCTGCCATTTCTTCATGAAATCGCCGTCTTTGGGGTGCCAATGGAAACTGATGCTGTCCAGGTATGCTTTTCGGTGCGGCAGGGTGTCGCCGGACTGGATGATGGGGGCCACTTCGAGGACCAGATGAACGCCGTGCGTTGTTTGGCTGTCACTTGTGTCAACCGCAATGCTGATGAAATCGGAGATCAACCCGAACCACCCGCGTTGCGCAAAGTCCCTCGCAATTCGTTCCCGCTCCTCTTCCAGGTCATTCAGGTCGAGGGGCTTTCCTTCCCATTGGCTCCACGCCTGGGCAAGGCGCTCGACCTCTCCCGGGTCCAATCCGCTTTTTTCGCATTGCACCCGGGTGGAGGCACAGAAATACCGTGGGCCCGGTGAAAGAATGACATCCAACCTCAATTTGCCGGGGCGTATGCTAGCGGTATCCAACCGAAGCCGGCTCTCCAGATATCCGGCGCGGATCATTCTGGACCTCATGAGGGCAGCACTTCGTTCCATGGCCAGACCGTCGAAAACGTTGGCCGTCCCGGTAGGCACGGGTTGACCATCCTTCAACGCCCGTATCCAGCGGCCGTTGAGGCGCGACCAATCATGTCTGAAAGGGATGCCAAGCCATCGTTCCGGGGGCCTCAAGACGAGGCCTCCAGAAAGCCTGTCCTTCAATTCCTGCAAGGAGAGACCATCCCCGTCGGTGCCATTCTCCCATGCCCAATCAACTTCCCACACCAAAGGAGTGAAATCGGTTGAATCCCCTTTGGCAAGATTTGCTGCGAAAAGAGGAATGGACGCCCCCATGGTCAGAGCGGCCATCAAGGCCCATCTTGCACTTGTCCAGACACCGGGAAACATGCCTACGAAGAACGAGATTATGGTCGTGCGGACCCTGCGTGACAGAAAAACACGCTGGGAAGAGCGGAAATTCGTCGTAGAGGGACACAAAGGAGTCGCTGAGGCGATGTCCAGTGGTTGGAAAGTCTGTGCCGTATACGCAGAATCCCGGGTGTCGGTAGAAGCGGATTGGAATCCGGAATGCGTCTCTGCCAAGGACATGGCCAGGATGAGCTCTTTGAGAACGCCGCCCGGCATCATGGCCGTCATGGAGATGCCCGACGCTTCTGCTTCACCTCCTGCGGAACGAGAGGAATGGCCACCTTTCAGCCTGGCACTGGATGGCATTGCCGACCCAGGAAACCTGGGAACCATTCTTCGCACGGCCGATTGGTTCGGACTTTCTGGCGTTTGGATCTCTGGTGATTCGGTAGACCCATTCAATCCCAAAGTGGTACAAGCCACCATGGGTGCCATTTTTCGGGTAGGGGCTTGGGTGGTGGATCTTCCCGATGTTCTCGAAAATGCGGCATCTTCAGGGTGTCGCATCCTTGGACTGGACCTGTCGGGAAAATCCGTGTGGGAGGAAGAGTCTGATGATGATGTGCCGACAGTGGCTGTCATAGGCAGTGAGAGCCATGGAATTTCTTCCGCGGTGCGTCCATTGTGCTCTGAATTCATCACCATCCCGGGAAAGGGTCAATCCGAGTCTTTGAACGCAGCAATGGCAGCCGGGATTGTCATGGCCGCCCACGACGGTTTGGGAAGGTTCAATCCGAAGTGACCAACCCTTGCCTGCTCCCTTCGCGGTAAACCTCGCACATGTGGCGGAACAGGCTGTCTTCCGATAATGTACCCAATGTGTCCTGATGCGCCTCCTGGAGGCTGCGCGCCCGCTCTTGCATGCCCATGGGCAGGGACGCTGTTCCTGCCTCATGGAGGGCGGACCGCGCTGCAACTGCCCAAGAACTGAATTCCACCAACCGATCCATCTGACGGTCGATTTCCTTGGCCAGCCCATTCCAACCTGCCTCCTTGTCCATGTGTTCCGTGGAAATCGCCTGTCCTTCTGACATTCTGATTTTCCCCTTCCATCCCTCGAGACCCATCAGCATGCTCCTCTCATCATCTTGCTCCTTTTTGCTCCCCCTGATTTTCTCCTCAATCAGGAGTCCGTCACAAGGGTTGTAGGCATAGCGAATGGCCAATGGGCGCAAGAGGCCATCCAGTGCCGCCGGCCCTATTTCTTCACCGCCCCAGTCCAGCGCAAGCATTCTCAGCAAACCCGAATGGGTTTCATCCCAACCGTTTTTGGCCCTTCCTGGCGCCTGTGCAATCCAGACGTGCCCTCCATTGCGGACAATCGATGCCACCTCTTTGCTCAACCTGATTTGCTGTTTCAGCGCAGCTTTTCCAGTCAATGATCGGTCGATGAACAAAGCCTTGTTGGCTTCCATGATGCGCCGAACCCAATCCTGACGGGCCAGATTGCTACCGAGAACGATGTGGGTGGTGGGTCTGCCCGCCTCTACCCGGGCCAAATTGTACAGGGCGGGGTCGCAGACAATGTCCCTGTGGGTTCCGATCACGATGCCGGGATGGTCATCCTGTTGGAGGCGGCATTCCATTCCATCCGTGGTGTGATCCACCACCCAGCGCATGAAGGGAAGGCTCCAGTCCTCTTGCATGTCCACTGGAATGGGTGGCAAATCGAGGCCCCTCTTGTCCAGAAATTTCCGAACGGGAGAAAGTTGTTCGTGGTCTATCGAGAAGTCAGGTGTTGTTCTCATTCCTTGCCGCAAAGGAAAGCATGATGACGAAACGTTGCTGCAACATTTGCATGGGTTAATCTTGCACCATGACGTTTGCCGATCTGAAGGTCACCAGGCAATACCTTGAAATATTGGAGGAGATGGGCATTACGGAGCCCACTGACATCCAGTGCAAGGCCATACCCAGAATTCGAGCCGGACAAGACGTGATCGGGATTGCACAAACCGGCACCGGCAAGACATTGGCCTTTCTGTTGCCTGTCATGGCCATGCTCTCACATGCCCAGGGCCAAGGTCCTCGGTGCGTGGTTCTGACCCCTTCCAAGGAACTCGCACTGCAGATTGCGGATGTGGCGGGACGTTTGGCCAGCCGAACCGACTTGAGGGTACAGGTTGTATACGGAGGTGTAGGACACAGGGCGCAACAGGAGAGGATGCAGGCAGGATGCGATCTAGTAGTGGCCACGCCCGGGCGCTTCATGGAGTTGTACTTGCGGCATGCCTTCAACACCAAGGAGCTGAGTCATCTTGTTTTGGATGAGGCTGACCGGATGATGGACTTGGGCTTCATGCCGCAACTGCGCCGTTTGCTGGAGATCCTGCCCAGCAACCGACAAAACCTTTTGTTCTCAGCGACTTACCCCCCGAAAACAGAAGAAATGGCAGGTGAATTCCTGCTTTGGCCCACCCGTGTGGAGGCAGCGCCCGAATCCACGCCCGTTTCCACGATCGAACAGTCCGGTTATCGCTCACCCAATTTTGGCACCAAGCTCAATTTGTTGGTGCATCTCCTCTCCCGGCCCGATGCTCCAAAACAAGCGCTGTTGTTTGTGCGAGAGAAGGACCAGGCCGAAAGAATCGGGAAGCAGCTCGCTGAAGAACTGAGCACATCCGTCCGGACGCTGCATGCGAACAAGGGACAGAACAGCCGAATCAATGCCATGGAGGCATTCAAGTCCGGTGAATTGCGTTTTCTCGTCGCAACCGATGTGGCCAGCAGAGGAATCGATGTGCCGCAGTTGGACCTCGTGGTCAATGTCACGGTGCCACGGGACCCCCACGACTACATACACCGGATTGGAAGGACGGGAAGGGCCCAACGTCCGGGAAGCGCCATCACCTTGGTTGACCCAAGTGAGAAGGCTGCGCTGCAAAGGGTCGAAGGGCTGTTGGGGCGCCCGTTGAACTTCTTGGATTTCCCGGAGGGTGTTGGCGAAGTTCCTACGCCCAAGTGGGAAATGCAGGCCATGGCGCGGGTCATTGATCGCGAAAAGAGAAAGGCCGACCCTACTTTCAAGGGTGCTTTTCACGAAAAGAAGCGCAAGCCGGGTTCAAGTTCTTCGGGCCGCAAGCGAAGGTCCAGAAGACGGCCTTCCTGATGGCGCAGGAAGCGGCTCTACCCTGCCGTCCGTTTCCAGCCGGTACCCCACTTCGTAGCACCATACCTCGGTGGTGCCATCTCCCCTTCGGGACACCCGGGTGTGGTATTCAAAATCAAATCCCTTTTCCCGCATCCACTCCAGTGCGCCGATGTCCCCCATGACCGGCGCTTGGCTCCTCCAGCGTCCAAATGCCCTCAAAATGTGCTGGTTCCTCTCCAAGATGCGGTCCACAGTGGCGCGGGGAGGCGCTTCCCGTTGGTAAGATGCCCTTCCATCCGACATCAGTTTTCGGATGTTGTCCGGATAGGTAGAGAAGCAGAATTCGGAGCAGAAATCCCCGGAATATGTGGCGGACGCTTGGAGCGGCAAACGTCCGCGGCAAGTCAAACATTTGGTCATTCAAACAGCAGATCTAACGCAATGTGGTGCAGGGATGTAGGTAATTCCAGCGGGGCAGGATGTGGCATTCGCCGGTGTTGACCTTTCCTTTGTCAGCGTTATGGAAGATCATTTGACTGTTGGGGTGATTGGCGCTGGCACCATGGGTCGTGGCATCGCCCAGGTAGCTGCAACTGCGGGCCACAGGGTGTTTGTCTTGGACCGCGGTCGCGATGAACTCGACAATGCCCTGTCATTCCTGGGACACATCCAGGATCGTGCCGTAGCCAAAGGGCGCATTTCAAGGGAAGACGCCGATACACTTCTTCGCAGGATCAGCGTCACTACTGAAGTGGGCGATTTGTCCCCTTGCGACCTGGTGGTGGAAGCCATCGTCGAGGACGTGAACATCAAAAGGACACTCTTTGCCTCTTTGGAAAGTGTGCTCGCTTCGGATGCGGTCATCGCTTCCAATACATCTTCTCTGTCCATCACGGCTTTGGCTGCTGGCTTGAAGCACCCCGAGCGTTTCATCGGTCTCCACTTCTTCAACCCCGCCCCGCTCCTTCCTTTGGTCGAAGTCATCCCCGGCTTGCAGGCGCGGAATGGCCTGGGAGACGAAATGATGGTCCTCATGCGGCAATGGGGCAAGCGCCCGGCATTGGCAAAGGACACGCCTGGATTCATTGTGAACCGCGTTGCCCGGCCCTTCTATGGTGAAGCCATTCGGATGCTCGAAGAAGGCCTGGCCGATGAAGCCACCATCGATTGGGCCATGACGGACCTGGGTGGTTTTCGGATGGGTCCTTTCACCTTGATGGACCTCATTGGAAATGACATCAATTACGCCGTGACCGAAAGCGTTTGGACCGCGTTCCATTTCGATTCCCGATATCAACCCTCCTTTGCCCAAAAGAGAAATGTGGACGCTGGGTGGCTCGGAAAGAAATCCGGTCGTGGCTGGTATTCATACGGAGAAGGTGTGCCCGCTCCGAAACCCCGGATGGACAAGGACCTGGGACAGGATATCCTCTGGCGGATCCTCGTCATGTTGATCAACGAGGCTGCGGATGCCGTTTTCTGGGGAGTGGCCTCTGCCGAAGATGTGGACCGCGCCATGCAAGGCGGAGTCAATTACCCGAAAGGTCTGCTGGCATGGGCGGAGGAAGTGGGCTTGGACAGATGCGTGGAGACCCTCGACCGCATGCGATCGCACTACGGAGAAGACCGCTACAGATGCAGTCCGCTGCTCAGATCTCGGGCGGCAGAAGGCCGGGGATTCTTTTCGTGACCCGGCTCAACAGCCTTCACCGAAGCCGCCGAGCAGCTCCAGTACATCGCTTACTGTGACTGCCCCATCCCCATTGACATCGGACCCGCAGCCGACCAAACATCCGAAGTCGGCCAGGACCAACAAGACATCTGCCACCGTGATGAACAGGTCCTCATTCAGGTCCAGGTTCAGGTTGATCGCGCAGAGGATTTCCTCGAGGCTGATGATGCCGTCGCAATTGTTGTCCAAACCGGAGGCTGTCGCAGGGGCGCCCGGGAAAACGCTCGATTCGCTGTCGTCGCAATCACAAATGACGCTCTCTCCATCTCCATCCATGTCCACGATGCCCGCACAATCTTCGAATTGGGATTGACAATTCGCCAGGATGCACGCTTCACAATCCGCAGCACTCCCGAAACCACAAACGAAAAAGCAATTGTCCTGGGCACAGGTGCTCTGCTCTGCAAAGCATCCCACGCAACCCGTGCTCATCGTAGGGATGGCGGCAGAGATGCAATTGGAGAAGCATGCGCTCAGGTCTCCGGCGAAAATGCAATCGAAACCACAAGCGAAAATGGCATCGTTGACCAGCGCGCCATCTTCACACAGAAGATTGAAGTCCAGAGAGTCACATTGCGCAAGTGCTGCGGAGTTGACGCCAAATTGAGGAACGATGGATGCAAAAGAGAATGCAAGGAGGCAGGTAGAAACACGGCTCATATTGGAATAACATATCGTGGATTCTCAAGTTCAGCATTTTAGCTCAAACCCTCCGCTGTCTGCGATGCGCCCCGCGTTTTCGACATCATCTGGATGCGTAAGGTCCAAGAATTCCCCCTTCATGGGCAATGCTTCCAATGTGCCATTTCCGGAAGAATGCAACATTGAAATGGCCGTTGGGATCTCCTTTTCCCGCCGTTCGGGATGCTCCGGAACATGGCGCGCAGCATGGAGCAATGCAGCGTATGGCACCCTGAAATAGTTCATGCTGACCCGAACGTTGCCATCTGCCCACCGGGCATTTTCCATGTCCTCAGTTCCGGGCTTCTCCACGATTCCCTTCATTCGGCCTTCCGGGTCCACCTCGATGACGGCAAAGGCGCGGATCCGATCCTTGGGCAACCCGAGGAAATCGGGATGGAACGCAGGAAGGGCTGCCTTGTGCCGGAAAAGTTCGGCAAACATCCCTCGGGGCGGCAAATTGTCCCCGTTGGCGATGGTGACGGAATACCGCCCCCACTCCGGGTGGGCCTCCAGGGCGAGTTGCACGGCATGTGCCGTACCCAATGGCTTGCTCCTCCCGGCAGGTATGCCTTGTCGAACGAAGGACAGCTTCATCCCCGGAATGGGGTGCCGCGCGAAATGTTCCTGGGTCAGACCATCATCCTCGGCGATGACGATGCAGGCATCTCCGCACCCTTCTTCCTTCAAGAGGGCAAGCAAATGCCCGAGCAAGGGACGGCGTGCTTTTCCGATCCTGATCATCGGCTTGGGACGGGAGCGCACTTCCGCCAATGTCTCGGGTGTCACATCGGCGTCGGCCTTCATGCGGCTGCCCTTTCCGGCGGCCATGATGATGGTGGGATTCACATTTGACATGTCACGCCTTGGTCCATTTGTACGGGCCAGGCGCCCGCTGCCCCTGCGCCCAGCATCGCCTCTACAATGCCATCTGTCCGGTCTTTCGGTGCAAGTACAAAAGCGCAGCCTCCTCCCCCGGAGCCATTGATCTTCCCTCCCCATGCACCTGCCTTCAATGCGGCATGAAGGATGTTTTCGATGCTGGGCGTTGACAGTCCGAGTGCGTCACGGAGCACTTCATGGTGTCGGGTCAAGTCGCGACCGAAAGCCGCTGCGCCGGCCGGCTCCTCCTGCATCCTGCGGCCCCATTTCTCCTCCAGGTCACGGTTGATGCGGGTTCCTTTGACCAGCACCATTTCATCCGCCGTGCGCTCCATGTCGTTGCGATCGAGGTCAGCCATCAATGGCAGGCGCGCATCCCGGCATCGGCGCAGATGTCCCTGCGTGTCCTTGGGTTGACCCGAATCTGCGAGAATGAAAACCCCATCTGGCAGATGAAGGGGTTGGGGCGCCCCCGCTCCGAAGCGATGCAGCCCTCCGTGACCACAGGCGAATTGGTCCATGTCCCCTCCTGCCCCTGCGAAATCCAACACCTCATATTGATGGCATCGCCTGACGATGTCGGACGCATCAAAACCGCCTTGAAGGATGCGAAGCCAGGCTGCAATCCAAGCGGTCATCAAGGCAGTAGAGGAACTGCATCCGGCTTGAATGGGAATGGTGCTGACCACTTCCACATCCCAACCGGTTGCGGAAGTCGGGCGAAATTCATCGATCAAGACCCGCATGGCATGCCGCAGCGGATCATCCGTTCTTTCCTCATCCCGGACATCGAGGTTCCAAGAAGCCATTTCGCCCAAGGCTTGACTTACCATACGCACCTTGTGATCGCTGCGGGGCTTGAAATGCAGGTGGCACCTGCGGTTCATCGCCATGGCGATCACCGGCAAGCCCAGGTAATCCTGGTGCTCTCCAAAGAGGCAAAGTCGCCCGGGAGCGGAAGTGGAGAACGGCTGGTTCACGCCGATTTTTGAAGTCTGAGAAGCCCTTGGATGGCCAATCCTGCCATCGCCCCGTAAAGCAGGGCGGTCCAACCTCCGTCGAACAAGACCGCGCCCATGCCCAGGAGCAGTGAATAAACGGCGACGCACCCCAGGAACGCCATGAGCAAGGAACGCGGGACGTTCCATTCCCCTGAGGTGGCTTGCGTGGTGGGGAACCGATTCCATCCCGGGCCGCCGGGTTGCACTTTGTCGACAAAGCGTTGCAGCACCTCCGGAGATTCTGGCGGGAGAACCAGGGCTGCAGCCACCCAGCCCGCTGTGGTCAGCAAGCTGCCCACAACGAGTTTGGCCCAAGGAGCCATGGCCGGCACCATGGCCACAGGTTCTGCCGCCAGGGCGTCATGCACCCAAGTGAAATACGCGGCGACGGCCAGGGAGACGACCATGGCCACGATTTCCGTGCTGGCAGAGATGCGCCACCAGAACCAGCGCAAAATGAACAGCCCTCCCGTTCCCGCTCCCAACAAAAGGAGCAAGTTGAAGGCCTGTGCCGCCGAAGTGAGAGAAAGGCTGAGCAGCGCACCTGCGAGAAGAGACAGCAGGCTGGCCCAACGACCGGCCCGCACTTTGGCGGCCTCATTGGCATCGGGCCTGATGAAACGCGCCCAGCCGTCGTGCACGAGATAGCTCGCACCGAGGTTGACCTGCGTGCTCATGGTCGATATGAAGGCGGCCAGCAGTGAAGCGGCGACCCAACCCAGCATGCCGGCAGGGAGCAAGCTGAGCATGGCCGGATAGGCCACATCGTGGCCCACTTTGTCCGCTGCCAATTGGGGAAAGGCCGAAGCGATGTCCGTGAGGTCCGGGTACACGATGAGGGATGCCAAGGCCACCAGGATCCAAGGCCAAGGGCGCAAGGCGTAATGGGCCACATTAAAAAGAAGGGTTGCACCCACGGCATCCCCTTCGCTGCGGGCGCTGAACATCCTTTGTGCGATGTAACCTCCCCCACCGGGCTCTGCTCCCGGGTAATAGCTCGCCCACCACTGCACCGCCAACGGAACCAGCAGGACCGGAACCCAAACGGCGGGATCATTGAAATCGGGCCAGACGGAGAGTTTGTCCACCACAGCGGGGTGGGTCATCAAACCCTGCAGACCGCCTACTTCGGGCAGCCTGAGCACATACACGCTGGCAGCGATGGCGCCTCCCATGGCCAGGAAAAACTGGAAAAGATCCGTCCAGAGAATGGCCTTCAAGCCCCCGTAAACGCTGAAAAGCAGCGTCACGGAACAAGTCACGAGCAAGGTCAGCCAGCCTGGCCACCCGAGTAGGATGCTGCCCAGTTTGATGGCGGCGAGGCTCACGGTCGCCATGACCAGCACATTGAAGACCAGTCCCAGGTAGACCGCTCGGAAACCGCGCAGAAAAGCCCCGGCCTTGCCCCCATATCGCAATTCGTAAAAGGCGATGTCGGTCAGCACGCCGGAACGTCGCCACAACCGGGCGTAGACAAACACGGTCACCATGCCAGTGAGCAGAAAGGCCCACCACGCCCAATTTCCCGAGACACCTTGTTGTCGAACCAGATCCGTGACCAAGTTGGGGGTGTCTGCACTGAAGGTGGTGGCCACCATGCTGGTGCCCAAGAGCCACCAGGGCATGTTCCGACCTCCCAAAAAGAAGTCGTCGGCATTGTCGTTCCCCGACCGGCCTGCCCACAGTCCAATGACAAGCACGGCGAACAAAACACCACCGATGACGACAAAATCCAAAAGTGCCAATTGCATGGGCGTCAATGTAGCCATTGGCGGTGGAGGGACGCCACTTTAAACCCATCCGCTCACCATTCGTTATCTTCAGGCATGCCGCGCCTGTTGCCATTACTGGCCCTTCTTTTTTCTCTGCGCTTGGAAGTGTGTGCACAGACCGTGACCTATCACGCGGATGTGGCGCCCATCATCCACAACCATTGCACAGGATGTCATCGGCCGGGCGAAATCGCGCCCATGCCGTTCACTTCATTTTCAGAGGTGCAAGCGTATGGCGAGTTCATCGCCTATGTGACGTCCATCGGCTACATGCCGCCATGGTCGCCCGATGCGGACTACCGCCACTTCGTGGGGGAAAATGTACTCACGCCCGAGCAGAAGGCGACCCTTCAGGCATGGGTGGATGCGGGCAAACCGGAAGGTGATCCGGCTGACAACCCGGGACTTCCCGACTTCCCCGATGGAAGCCTGCTGGGTGCGCCAGACGCGGTGCTCGCCATGCCTGAGCCTTACACCCACGAGGGCGATATGACGGATCAATACCAGGTCTTCGTGATGCCATCTGGATTCGGAGAGGACGTGGCCATTCGGGCCCTGGAGGTGGAACCAGGAAACGGCAACGTCGCTCACCACGCCATCCTCGGCCTCGATGTATCGGGAACGGCGGCCCAACTCGATGCGGCTGAACCGGGTCCCGGTTACGAGAGTTTTGGCGGATTCGGCTTCGACGCCGAAAGCTCGTTTTTCGGTGCCTGGGTCCCCGGCGCCTTGAGCGTGAGCTATCCGCCGGGAATTGGCCGGACCCTGCCTGCGGGCTCCGACCTGCTCATGCAAATGCACTACGGCCCGACTCCCGTTGCGGAAACCGATTTGACCGAGGTGAACGTGTTCTTGTCCGATGTGCCAATCGAGCGGGAGGTCATCACCGCCATCATGGGACCCCAGCATTTGGATGCCCCCTTCATCCTTCCACCGGGGCAGGTTTCCCATTTCCACGGGACGCTTCCGGTCACCGCAGACGTCAGCCTGATCAGCATTGCCCCGCATTGCCACCTGATCGGTTCTTCCTGGCTGGTCTATGCCACATCCCCCGACAACCAAGACACCATCCCTTTGATTTCCATACCCGCATGGGATTTCAATTGGCAGGGATTCTTCACTTTCACCCACCTGACCAAGGTGCCCGAGGGATATACGTTGCATGGAGAGGCCACATATGACAATACCGCCTCCAACCCTTTCAACCCCAACGACCCGCCCCAATGGGTCACATTTGGTGAAGGAACGGAGGACGAGATGTTCTTCGTCTTTCTGGACCTGGTTCCCTACCAAGAGGGAGATGAAAACACGGCACTGGGTCCCGTTGCCACAGGGTGCCCAGGTGACATCTCGGGTGACGGCATCATCGGGGTGTCGGACGTCTTGATGTTGCTTGCGGATTTCGGGTGTCTCCAGAACTGTGATGTGGACGTCGACGGCGATGGTGCCATCACCGTCTCGGACGTCCTGACCCTTTTGGGCAACTTTGGTGACAGCTGTTGAATTGGTGTCTGCTGTGTCCCCTTCTTCGGCCCTTTATCGCGTCCTGATTTTCCTGGCACCGCTGTGTCCGATATGCCAGGACATGACCTACGACCTGCGCACAATGGAATTGGAATTCGCGGATGCCCCCGTGGCGTTCGTGGGCTTGTTTCCCAACCCCTCCACACGTGCAGAGCAGATTGCGGAATTCGACGCCGTATATGGACTCTCCATGTCTCTGCAGCCCGATACTTCCGGATGGGCGGAACGGCTGGGAGCCCTCTGGACACCCGAAGTTTTCGTTCTGGATGCCCGGGACTCGGTTGTCTACCGAGGGCGGATCAATGACCGGTACTTCGCTCCCGGCAGACGAAAGAACCGCACCCGCCGCAGGGACCTGCACGAGGCCCTTTCCGAGTTGATGGCAGGCGTGCCCGTGAGTGTGCCGCGCACCGACGCCGTGGGATGCCCCATTGAGGGAATCAAGATTCCGCTGACGAAAGATTGATCCAGGCCTTGCACAATGTCCCCCACTCGGCTTTTACATTCATCCCCATGATTCGACTTCCGTTTCTCACCCTCTTTCTAGTTATGGCAGCCGGGGCTTGCACCGCCCAGGTCACCTACCATGCCGACGTGGCCCCCATTATCCACAATGCGTGCACGGAGTGTCACCGAGCCGGAGAAATCGGTCCCATGCCCTTCACCACCTACGACGAAGTCGCGGCGTATGGGCCCTTCATCGAATACGTGACTTCCATTGGCTACATGCCGCCTTGGACGCCCAATGCCGAATACAGCCACTTTGTGGGGGAACGCGTCTTGACCGCGGATGAAATCGAAACCATCAGCGCTTGGGTGGATGCGGAAATGCCGGAGGGCGATCCTGCGGACAACCCTGGCTTGCCGGTTTTTCCGGAAGGAAGCCAGGTGGGAGAACCGGACCTGGTGTTCTCCATGCCGGAGCCATACACCCACGGAGGCGACATGACCGACCAATACCAGGTCTTCGTCATGCCCACTGGATTCGAAGAAGACGTTCACGTCCGGGCCTTGGAGGTGAGACCGGGCAACGGTGCCATTGCCCACCACGCCATTCTGGGAGTGGACATTGAAGGCACCGCGGCGTCATTGGACAGTCAGGATCCAAGTCCTGGCTACGAGAGCTTCGGCGATTTCGGGTTTGAAGCCTACGAGAACTTCTTTGGAGGATGGGTTCCCGGTACGCAAACGGTGGTGTACCCGGAGGGCATCGGTCGGGTTATCCCAGCGCAGAGTGACCTGTTGGTACAAATGCATTACGGTCCCAGTGCCGTGGAGGAAACGGACCAAACGGAAATCAATGTGTTCCTGACGGACGGCCCCATTGAGCGGGAGGTCACCACAGGCATCATGGGGCCTTGGACATTGGGGGAGCCTTTTTTCATTCCGGCCAATCAGGTCAAGACCTTTCACGGGACGTATTACATTCCCACTGCACTCAGTCTGATCAGCATCGTACCCCATTGCCACCTTGTGGGCGTCTCATGGGAGGTTTTTGCCACCGGCTCCAACGGCCAGGACACCATTCCCCTGATCTCCATCCCAGCCTGGGACTTCAACTGGCAGGGCTTCTTCACCTTTCCCCATTTGACGCGCATTCCGGCCGGGTACACCTTGCATGGCATCGCCACATATGACAACACGGCAAACAACCCATTCAACCCGAGCGATCCCCCGGCTTTGGTCCAATACGGTGACAACACGGAAGATGAGATGTTCTTCGTCTTTTTCGACTATGTGTTCTACCAGGACGGGGACGAGGACATTTCGTTGGAGACGCCCCTTCTTTCCAGCGTGGAGCCGATGAAGGCACCTGACCCCGAGATCCGGCTGCAGCCCAATCCCGCGTCCGGTCAGGTTCAAGTGTTGGTGCACCCCGAATTCGTGGGCACCGCGTGGTCCTTGTTCGACCTGGGCGGCCGCGAGGTGTTGGCGGGCACCTTCCGTTCCGCCAACGAAAGAATCAGACTCGACGGCCTGTCAGAAGGCGTCTATCTCTTCCGCAACGTCAAGGAAACCCAGCGTTTGGTCATCCAAGAGTGACCGGTAGGCGGGCAGCGCCGGTCCAATGATGGGTCCTCTCGCCCCCGCGCGTGATTCCTCCATCGTCCAAGGCGTCAATGCGGACTTCTCCAGATGCGTGAAGAACGCCCATGGGTTGTCCCTCGGGCTTCCATGCGAATCCCACATGGGTGATCTTCTCGGGGCTGACCTTGTGAAAGAAGACCAAGTCCCCGTGTGCAAGGTCATCGAAAAGAACCTGTGACGGCGCCAGCGCGCGCCACTGGTCAGAGGCGTCGCGAGGCAGCTCCCATCCACAGAGGAAACAGCCCAATTGGGTCAAGCCACTGCAATCGATGCCCAAAACGCTTTTTCCGCCCCACAGGTAGGGCGCGCCGAGGAATTGGGCGGCGACTTCCACTGGCAGCTGCACAGGGGGCGAGGTGTGTGGCCATATGGCTTTCGGAACCCGCGACCCCGCCGGAAGGTGGTAAGGCCTTCCCATCCATTCCAGCATGGTCAGAGGGGCCTGCAACGTCGTGGTGTCCTCACCAAACGCATCCAGGGCGTCCGGCGCTGATGAGATCAGTTTCTCATCTGTGAATCCGGTGTATCCATCACGGGTCAAACGGACCCGGACCCATCCTGTCGCCTCTGTCACTTCCCATTCAACAGCTTCCCCGAACAAAGCCTGGGTTACCATTTCCGAACGGTCATCCGCTTCCTTGCGGATGGGGGCCAAGGGGACGCGTATGATTCCGGGCTGCATGGATCAGATGCGCTCAATCACCATGGCGCTCGCACCTCCGCCGCCATTGCAGATGCCAGCCGCTCCATAACGTTTGTCATGGCGGGCCAATGCATGGACGAGCGTGACGACGATGCGGCTTCCGGAATTCCCCAAGGGGTGACCGAGCGAAACGGCTCCGCCGTGCACATTGACTTTGTCGGCATCGAGGCCCATCAACTTGATGTTGGCCAACCCCACGACCGCAAAAGCCTCATTCAGCTCGACCAGGTCCATTTCTTCCATGGTCTTTCCCGCACGGTCCAACGCGATGGGCAAGGCTTTGGCGGGTGCCGTTGTGAAACGATCCGGGTCGTGCGCAGCATCGGCATTGGACAGGATGCGCGCCAGGGGCTGTATGCCTCGGGCCTGGGCGGTTTCTTCGGCCATCAGGACCAAAGCCGAGGCGCCGTCGTTGAGCGTGCTGGCATTGGCTGCCGTAACCGACCCTTCACGATCAAAAACCGGCCGCAGCTGCGGGATCTTTTCGATTTTGACATTGCGGTATTCCTCGTCTTCCGTCACCATGACGGGATCGCCCTTTCGCTGGGGCACGGCCACGGCCGCGATCTCGGATGAGAAGGCGCCCCCTGCCCACGCCTCTGCGGATCGGCGGTAGCTCTCAATGGCAAACGCATCCTGGTCCTCTCTGGTGAAACCGTGGTCCTTTGCACACAGTTCGGCGCAAACGCCCATGTGTTGCTGGTTGTAAGCGTCCGTCAGACCATCGTGAACCATGCCGTCCACAGCTTGGATGTTGCCGAGCTTGACAGCCTGTCTGCCATCCAAATAATGCGGCGCCTTGGACATGTTCTCCATGCCGCCTGCCACCACGATGTCTGACTCCCCGGATGCAATGGCGTGGACCGCCATGTGAATGGCCTTCATGCCCGATGCACAGACCTTGTTCACCGTGGTGCATGGGACGGTGTCGGGGATCCCGGCCCCCATGGCTGCTTGCCTGGCGGGCGCTTGGCCCAATCCGGCCTGGAGGACATTCCCCATGAAGACTTCCTGGATGTCTGCTCCTTGGACTCCGGCCGACTCAAGGGCTGCGGAGATGGCAGCACTGCCCAAGGCGGTGGCCGGAACGGAAGAAAGACTGCCCAGAAATGACCCCATCGGGGTCCGGCGGGCGGAGACGATAACGACTTTTCTGCTCATTTCAGATGGTTGCGTTGCGCAAAGATACCATGGGCGGAATCACGCTCATTGGCATTCTTTGGGAGTTCGATCATGCGCCCCCCCTCCTCCTCGATGCGTTTTGGCACAGAAGTTGGAATACACTTCACAGCTGAAAGCAGCGATTTTTTGGTTCAAGGTACCGGCGAGAGATCCGGTACAGATTTGGTTAAGGTTGAAGCGCTCCGAAACGTCGGGGCGCTTCTCATTTCACCACCCGGAGAAACTCTTTTGGAACCCGGGTCTTGACCTCCCACATGGCGTCCAGCTCGGTGTCCGTCATGACGACCCTGAAAAGGTGAACCCCTTGTCTGCCCAATGGGTCGGGTGCATCCTGTCCGAGGCCGCACACCATGCAATTGTGATGGCGCAAACCGGGCAGGATGTCGGGAATGTCCTGTAAGCCCGCCTGCACTTTCAGGATGCAATACCTGCCACCTGAGCGCATGCGCCTGAAGGGGAATTTCTTGGCTGAATATTTCTCATCCGGTTTTCTGCGGGCACTGAACTCGCCATCTTCCGGAATTTCTCCCTGCAACAGCAGATAGGACTCAAAACGCTGGGAAGCCCAATTCTCCTGAAGCCGCTTGCGCAATCCCATATCGCGAACGACCACGGCGATGCCACTGCTGTCCCGGTCGATCATGTTGACGAAATGCACGGATCTCTCAGGATTTCCTCCTTCGACATCACGGGCGATCAAATATTCCTTGACCCGAGTAAAACTGGTGTCGACCCGTGGGTTTGGCGACGCGAGTACCCATCCAGCCGGTTTCAAATAGCAAAAGACATCCTCGTCTTCGTAGAGAATTTCAAATGGAAGGTCGTCCGAAGGCCGAATGGATTTCGGGGCGTCGGCGTGTTCGGTCTTCCGTGCTTCACGCTCTTCGGGCACCGATATCTCCTGGCCTACCGGAATGACAAGTGAAGGGGTTTTGACCACTTCTCCTTCTACCCGAACAGCACCGCCTTTGATCAGATTCCGGGAGGCGGTTATGCTGGCCAAGCCCAATTCTGACCGAACCAAAGCGTGAAGTGGGGCCTCAATTTCTGAGGTCCATCGTCGGATGTTCACTTTCGGGCGGGGAGGTCGTGCAGCCATAAGAAGACGCAAGATGCATCCGGAATCCTCATGGGACACATGATTCGCCGTACAATGCCAACAAGGCAAGGACGTCATTGGCAGATACGGTTCCGTCGCCGGTGATGTCCATGCTGCAACCTGACATACAGCCGAATTCGGAGAGCACAGCCAGTATGTCTGTTGCTCCGTACAGGCCATCTCCATCGAGGTCCTCTGGACATGGCTGCGCGTCGTGGCATTCCATGATGCAGGTGCCGTCATCGACAGAGGCAGCCGGGTTGAAATTGCATGCGCCAGGCTCAGTGCATCCTACCCACCCGGCCATCGGCAAGCAAAATGATCCGCCCAGGCCTGATGAAAATGCAACCCCTGCAGAGGATGGGTCCAACAAGGACCAAATCGTGTCGCCTGTTGCAGACAGAAGCTCCATGGACCCGAGTGAACCGCATTGAGGCCCGGCGAACCCATTTTGGGATTGGTCATGCAGCACGACTTCATAGCATCCGTGGCCCAAACAGAGTGAATCCATGATGGCCAACTCGATGGGGAAATGTTGTCTTCGGTATTGGATTTCGCCAGTGGTATCCGCGATGGCCCATGCAGATTCCCTGGGGTTGCAGTCTGCGAGTGTGGACATGGTCACCCACCCCGTTCCCTCCCTGTGTTCCCAGGTTGCACCCAAGACATCGTTTTCCGGCACGTCATCAAATCCAGACTCAATGGTTCCCTGGCTCCAATTTCCATCGGCGCCGACCACATTGACAATGCGGACCACGAGCTGATCTCCTGCCGGAACCGCAGCCCTGGAGCTGTTGGGCCAATTCAGGCTCGTTTCGGCATTGGGTGGAAGCAGCATTCCATAGGTAACGGTGTCTGTTCCATTCCAGAGCAAACTCACTGCCACCAACGTGTCACTGCCGCAATTGCGCACTTCCGTCGCAACTGAAAGCGGGCCAGAACATCTCACAGCTTTCGTCCCATGGATGGCAACAATCCCTGCATCCCTTGCAGGGGGGGTATGCAGTGGTGCTTTCCAAAGACCTCTGCCGTAGGTCGCCAGCAGCAATTCCCCGGTGGACTGTCGAATGCCGATGTCGCTGCACAGCACTTCAGGCAGGCCTGATTTGTAGGGTGTCCAGCTGCTGCTTCCCGCTGGCCTCACATAGACTCCAGCGTCTGTTCCTGCGTACAGGTCTCCAGATCCTGGGTCCTGGGTGAGCGCATTGACAGGCAAAGCGGGCAATCCCTCGCTGAATGAATCCCAGGAATCCCCCCCATCCAAAGATTGCCAGATGCGATCATCTGCCGAATATCCGCCGAAGGCCATCCACAGCACATCACTAGAACCCGCATCGAACAAAAGGTCTTGGACGGGCATGCCGGGCAACCCAGTCAAAGGGGTCCATTGATCCAGGTCATGGGTGATGAAAGCGAAGCTTCCCTTGGCCACCGCAAGGATGCTGTCTTCGGTGAACGACAATGCCAAGACTTCGATTTCATTACCAGGCAAAGCCTGGGTTTGTCCCCAAGTAATGCCTGCATCGTCGGTCCAATAAACCCTGTGTTTTGCAACATGGATTCGATTGGGAACCACGGGAGACTGGGCCAAGGGGGTGTTCCAATCTCCCTGCTCGTTCACCCCGTCCCCGTTGCTCAATATCCACGGAGCCCAGCTCCATCCACCATCCGTAGAGCGGTGTGCCTTGCCATAGTACTCTGATGCAATCAGGTTGTCTGGTGCATCCGGATCGATCAAACAGTGAAAACCATCGGCGCCGATGACCTGTGCATGCACTCCGTCCTTGAGGAGGTTGATCCCATTGTCTTGCGCTCCTGAGAGGAGTTGGTTCGGCTGTGCCTCGGACCAAGCCAGTCGATATACCTGTCCTACCTCGAGGCCTTCGCTCAGGTCTACATTTTGTGCTGCGCCCAATCGATTGACGCCTCCATCATGTGCACTGACCCAGTCGGAGGTCCCTGGAATGAAGGTCACAGCATGGTGATCTGCATGCACGTATGGCGCCTCTCCTCCCCCAAACCAATGGCCGGTGCAGTTCCAGGACACTCCCCCGTCCCATGTCTCCCAGAGGTTGACACCCCCTGCCACCATATGATGGGGGTCGGTCGGGTCCACGGCCAGGGCGAGGTCGTAAAAGCCTTGCCCGCCCAAATCGGAGCCGTCTGCGGTCCACCCCAACAGGTTGGGCAAATCCGGCAGTGCAGAGAAAGTCGCTCCGCTGTCTGCGCTGAGGTACAACCCAAGCAATCCTTGGCTTCCGCTCTTGGATGCGATGGCGGCTACAAGAGAGGGGTCGGCAGGTGTCGTGGCAAGCACATATCGACTGGCGAGATACGCCGAGGGCATTCCGGGAATGGACTCCCAATGGCGTCCGCCATCGGTCGATCGAAACAACTCTCCTGGCCTGCGCGCTGCATGCCATACTGCTGAATCGCCCGGGTGGGGAATCAGGTCGGAACAAACCCCTTCCAAGGTCTTGCTGAACGTAACGCCGTCGTCTTCGCTCAACCAGATGCCATCGCCTGTGGCCACAAGGATCTGTTGGGGGTCCCCCGCCTTTCGATGAACGCGGCTGCAGGTCAAGGTTTGCTCCATTTCGAACTGAAGTCCTGTGGGACTCCAGGTGTTTCCGCCATCACAGGTTTGCATCAGCCCAATGGCGTATGCACTTCCGAAGTCGGAATCCCCCGTGGCCGCCAGTATGCAATCGGGGTCGTTTGGATGGAAAGCGGCGTCAGAAACCCCCATTCCCGCCCAATCCTGCGTTCCCATGAGAGACCAGCTGTTGCCGGATGTTTGCGATTGCCAGAGTCCACCACTCGGTGCACAGGCGAGCCATCGGCTGGTATCAAGGGGGTGGACCACCACCCGATTGACGCGTCCGGCTCCGCCCACCAGGGGAACCCCAGCGGGTACAGCGCTTCTCCACAGCGTATCCGGGGGCTGGGTTCGGGCCGCCCTGCCTTCTCTTTCCCACTGTGTGGCTTGCCAAGGGGCGTTGGGCGACCATTCCTCGCTCCCCTCAAAGGCAAAACGCTTTTCTGCGAATTCTCGCCATCGCATGAAGGGTTTGAACCCTTTTCCTTTTTCAGGGATGCTGTCCTGCCAGGTGCTATCGAATTGATCGAATGCCGCGGTCCAATCCGCGCCTGGAAGCAGTCCATCGCTCCAATGCTGGGCTTGCATTGCCATTGGGCCACACATCCACCACCCTGCCAGAAGAATGGCAAGCCAAGGGCAATTCTCCCGCCACGGATTGGGGATGGGGCGGCGCATCGAGGTTTTGGTAGTTCCGCCTGAAGATGCATCCATTATGAATGCATTGCCCTCCCGAGGTCGCAGACGGCCAGCCTCGGGAGGGAAATTTCATGCCATTACTGAGGACATGCCACCCCGAAGGTGGAAAGGGCCATCAGGACATCACTGGCAGCGACGATGCCGTCTCCATTCAAATCTGGTGATCCGCATCCCTCCGTGCACCCAAAGGCGCTCAACATCACAAGAATGTCTGAAGCTCCCCGGAGACCGTCTCCATTGAGGTCTCCAGGACAGACGATTTCTGCCTCATCACAGATCCCATCGCCATCTTCATCATTGAGACAGCGTCCGAGACAGTCCACCGTGGAAACTCCGTCCACAATGGCATTGGGGAACAGGTCTTCCGGAGCCGCACAACTTCCGTCGTTGATGGTGGCGCCTGGATTGAAATTGCAGTAGGCGTCATCCGTGCATCCTGAGCAAGACTCATATTCGCACGTTCCATCGTCGTCGGTCGCCTCCTCATCGTAATTGCACGCACCACTCTCCATGCAACCGCTGGTCTCCTCCTCATCACAAACGCCATCGCCATCGGCATCATTCAGGCAAGTCGCCGTACAGTCCACCCATGGCTTGTTGTACAAGTCGATGGGATAGGAACAAGTGCCATCATCGATGCTGGCCATCGCGTTGTAGTTGCACGCCCCTGAATCCGTGCATCCAGCGCAAGAAGTGTAGTCACAAGAAGCATCCGTAAGGGTGGCCGAGGGATCGTGGTTGCAAGCGCCCGGATTGGTGCAACCCGCACAGGATGCATACTCACAATCTCCGACATCCAAAGTGGCGGAAGCGCTGAAATTGCAAGCCCCCTCATCCGTACAGCCTGTGACTTCTTCTTCATCGCACACTCCATTTTCATTGGTGTCGTTCACACATGCCCCGTCACAGCCCACGTAGGGTGAATTGTGCAGGTCCTGCTGGTACAGGCACGTTTCATTGGAAGCTTGGGTAAACACTGCATCGAAATTGCACGCGGCTTCATCTTGGCAGCCATAGCATCCAAAATTGCAGCTCCCATCGTCAGAATCGGCGTTCGGGTTGAAGTTGCAGGCTTGTGGAATGGTACACCCCTCTACCACAGCGAGATTGCCCCTGTCTTCCCCACTGCCTGCCATGCCTTCCCCGCAGTCCAGAAATTCACATGCTTCTACTCGGTAGAGGTCGGCATCGGGATCATAATTGCAGGCAAATCCCAGTGGACAAGCCGAACAGGTGATGAAGTCACAGCTTCCGTCGTCGGTCGTCGCCGAGGCATCATAATTGCAAGCCTTGGGTGCCGTGCATCCATGAAATTCACATCCTTGGTCCACAGTGGCACATGGCTCAAAATTGTCTGCGTTGTTGTCTGTGCATCCGTTGATGCGCAAAGCGGGTTCGAATCCATTGCTGCCGCAAAGTGCGATTCTGGCTTCCCTGTCAAGGCCCATCGTGTGGTCCTCTGAATTCACAAAGACATTGCCGCTTATGGCCAGGGAGATGTCGCCGGTCACGTTCAAGCCTGTGGCGTGCAATTCAATCGTGGAATTTTCAATCGTCAACAGGTCATTTGACCCGCCCGACTGAACGAGGATGCCGGTTCCACCGGTGTTCAACAGTTGGCAGTTTTGCAGCGTGGTGGTTTCGGCAAAAGAAGACGTGTGCTCGATGGATACCCCCGTGCCATTTCCCTTGATGACACTGGATTCCATGACCAATGCCCCAGAGAGATGTTGGATGCCTTTGTCAAAGCTTTCGACTACGACATCGTGCAGCAAGGATGAATTCCTGCAGATCACACCGGTTTCCGTCCCATTTCCAGAAATGATGCTGTTGCGCAATTCCACTCCGGCGGCTGCTTCCATAACGACGAGTCCAGCGGTTCCAGCTCCACCGGAAATGTGGATGCCGTCGATGAGCGGTGTTCCATCCGTTACGACAATGCCTTGCACCAGCGTTTCCGATGATCGGGCTGTGGAAGTCCCTGAAATACCAGCGTTGGCTCCTTTCAAGGTGACATTGCCCGCAATCTGCAACGGAGTAGAATCAAAGGATCCGGGGTCCACCTCGATGACGTCCCCATCGGAGGCTGCATCCAGGGCACTTTGAATGGACATCCCGGGGAAAACGACGAGGTTTTGCGTAACCAAGTCATAGGATACCAAGGGGGTCACATTTGCACCGAGTGTCTGGGCAATGGCCCTGACGTCCTCACTGTGCACCAAAATGCATCCGGTCAAATCTCCGGGTGCTTCCAAGAGGTAATCAAAACCCGTTGAATTGACGCTGATGGGAAAACCTGCTCCGGCGCCAACCGGCACTTCTTCAGGACTCACCTGAACAATAATGCCACCTCCCCCCAAATTCTGAGGCCCCTCCAAATCAAGGAATCCAGTGAATACCACGTCGGATATTTCTTGGTCATAGTAATTGGATTCCATAATGGCAATGTCACCGTAACCATTGTCTGAACTCGTGATGTTCTCGATGAACATGTTGGAACAGGAACTCATGGCGAGGCCAAATCCAATGGAACTGCCTGAAACAGTCAGGTTTCTCAGGGTATTTACGCTCGGCCCCGTCAATCCATTCAGGTCAATGCATGTTCTGTGGGAATCGTAAACCGCTATGTCTTCCAATGTGAGCCCCGTGATTCCGGGTTCACTGTGGATGGCATATGCCGTATTCACATCACCGGCGAGGATGGACAGGTTTTTCAAGGTGATGTTGTCGCTTGAAAGGGTAATTCCCCAGCCATCCTGCTGCGACACGTCAATGACCGTGGTCCCACCTTCTGCTCCCGTTAAGGTGAGAGGTACATCGATTGCAATGTGTTCTGTAAACCTGTAACCAGCCAAATTCAAAACGTCACCAGATGACGCCACGTTCAAGGCCTCTGCAATGGTTTCAAAAGTTGCGCCGGTCGTCACGTTTGTCACGGGCTGCGTGGATTCCGATTGGGCCATGATCGGTGCCATCAAGAGACAGAGCAGCGATGAGAATAGAGTTCGAGGCATAATATATGACTTTCGACTACAAATATAGGTCATTTGTATATCATTCGAGCGGTTCGGTCGAATAAAATTCGAAATTCATCGAATGTCCACAAGCAAAAAGGGCCGCAATGCGGCCCTTTTCGTTTCATAAAGGAGGGTTGAATCAGTTCGGGCAGACAGTACCGAAGTAACTGAGCATGGCCAAAACGTCTGATGCCGTCACGAAACCATTTCCGTCCAGGTCGGCAGCTCCACAGTCGGTATCACAACCATAGGCCGCCAAAACCACGAGTACATCAGAAGCACTGCGGATTCCATCCGAGTTGAAATCCCCAGGACAAACATCATCGGCATCACAGATGCCATCATCATCGGCGTCACCATCCACGATCACGCCATCCACACATGTATCACAGTCGTTGACGATATATTGACATGAGCCGTCATCTTCCGTTGCTGTGTTGTCATAGCTACAGGCTGCCGGGTCCGTACATCCGAGGATTTCCAACTCGTCACAAACGAGGTCCCCATCGGCATCGTTCAAACAATTTCCATCACAATCCAGGTAATCCTCACTGGGATAGAAACACGAGCCGTCATCGCTTGATGCAATGGGATCATAGTTACAGGCCGTTGGATCGGTGCAACCCAACTCCTCCTCATCACAGATGCCATCTCCGTCAGCATCGTTCAGACAAACATTGAAACAGTCGACGTAATCCTTACCATACAAGTTGACGGGGTTGGTACAACTTCCATCATCATACAGGGCGCCTTCATTGTAATTACAGGCCGTATTGTCGGTACAGCCCTCGCACGAAGTGAATTCGCAGCTGCCGTCGTCGAATTCAGCGTTGGCATTGTAGTTACATGCTGAGGCATCCAAACAACCGACTTGCTCCTCTTCATCGCATTCTCCGTCGCCGTCCGTGTCATTGATGCAGCCTCCCCCGCATGTCAGATAGGTGACATTGTAGAGGTCCAGCACATAAATGCAGCTTCCATCTTCCACTGTGGCATCGGGAACGTAATTACAAGCTTGTGAATCGGTGCATCCTTGACAGTCAGTGTAATTGCAACTTCCGTCGTTGATCGTAGCCGAGGGCTGATAATTGCATGCGCCAGGATTGGTGCAACCCGCGCAGCTGATGTATTCGCACGATCCATCATCGTCGGTTGCCGTGTCAGAGAAATTGCATGCCTCCGCATCGGTACATCCTCCCACTTCATTGGGCTCACAAACACCATCACCGTCTGTATCAACCAAACAGTTGCCGTCACAATCGAGGTACGTCTCGAGAGGGAAAGTACAAGCCGCGTCAATCGTCGCGCTGGGATCATAGTTGCATGCTGCCGGATCTTGACACCCTGCGCAACTTTCATACTCACAGCTGTTGTCTGGAACAGTGGCTGAAGCATCGAAATTACAGGAGGTGGGGTCCGTGCATCCCTTGCACGAAAGGAGGTCACATGACCCATCATCATCCGTGGCTGCTGCATTGAAATTGCAAGCACTTGCGTTCGTGCAGCCTTGGATTTCATCCCCGTCGCACACTCCGTCTTCGTCTGAATCGCCGAGACAATTTCCATCACAATCCACAGCATCCGTTCCGTATGTATCGATTGGGAAAGTGCATTCTCCAGAGATGGTAGCCAGAGCGTCGTAATTGCAAGCGGTTTCATCTGTACATCCCGAGCACGTCTCATACTCGCAGGATCCATTGTTCAACAAGGCGGTATTGTCGAAGTTACAGGCGCCTGAATCCGTGCATCCACCACACGAAGTGGTCTCACATGAGCCGTCGTCTTCTGTAGCATTGACATCGTAGTTACAGGCGCCCTCATCTGTGCAGCCATTGACTTCGTCCTCATTGCAGATGCCGTCACCATCGGTGTCATTGAGGCAGTTGCCGTCACAGTCCACATTGGCGTCTCCGTAGAGATCCATGGGGAATGTGCAAGTATTGGTGCTGAGGGTAGCTGCCGCGTCGTAATTGCAGGCAGTGGCATCCGTGCAACCTGCGCAAGAGTCGAATTCACAAGGAGCATCCGCGAGGTAATTGCAAGCAATGGGCAACGTGCATGTCTCGAGGAAGGCCATCCCAGCTGACATGCCGTAGGTACAACCAAAAGTGAGTTGAGGCAGGATGGCGGGATCGTAGTTCGTAGCCGCAGGGTCACCACAACAGCTCAAGTAATCACAAAGGCTGCCATCGTGTATCGTGACATTGGGGTCGTAGTTGCAGAATCCCTCAATCGCGCAACCTGCGCAAGAAGTGAATTCGCAGCTTCCGTCATTGATGCTTGCGTTGGGATCGAAGTTGCATGCAGACGCATCCAGGCAGCCGCTGAAAATGCAGGAGCCGTCGTTGATGTTGGCGTCGGCATCATAATTGGTGGCCGTTGCATCCGTACAACCGGGAATCCGACACGATCCGTCATCTACCGTTGCATTCACATCATAATTCAATGCGTCGGGATTGGTGCAGCCCCTGCAGCTTGTGAAGTCACAATTGCCGGCGTCGATAACCGCAGTCGCATCATAATTGCAAGCCCTTGGGTTCAAACAGCCTGCACAACTGGTGAATTCACAGGTTCCCAGGTTCAAGTTGGCTTGAGGATCAAAGTTGCAAGCCCCGGGATCCGTGCATCCAAAGAAGAAGCACACTCCGTTGTCGAAGTTGGCATCTGCGTCATAGTTGTCCGCCTCAGGGTTGGTGCAACCGGGGAACAAACAAGAGCCGTCATCATATGTGGCCGAAGAGGCATAGTTCAATGCTGACGGATCCGTGCATCCTCTACAAGAAAGGAATTCACAACCACCATTGCTGATGGTGGCGGATGCATCGTAATTACATGCAATGGGATTCAAACATCCAGCACAGGACTGGAATTCACAGCTTCCATCATCTGATGCTGCATCCGGGTCAAAGTTGCACGCTCCGAGATCCGTACATCCACCAAACAAACAGTTCCCTGAATCAATGGTGGCACATGGCTCATAATTCGTTGCAGATGCGTCCGTACAAGCATCAACGACAATGGCAGGATTGTTGAAGTCATTGGACTCGCAAAGCGCGATTCTTGACTCGGTATCCAATCCCAAAATTTGCACTTCTGATTCTGAATAGACCCCATTTTCCACCCTGAAGGCACAATCGTCGTCGAATCGGAAGGCGTAGGAGTGCAGATTGGCAGTACCCCCGATGACCACGAGGCTGTCGGCTGGGTCGGTGGACGAAATCAAGAACGCGTCAGCACCGGCATTTCTGAGGGTGCAAT
The DNA here is from genome assembly GCA_030828175.1 of Flavobacteriales bacterium. Classification (GTDB taxonomy): domain Bacteria; phylum Bacteroidota; class Bacteroidia; order Flavobacteriales_D; family Sanyastnellaceae; genus UBA8752. The sequence continues at coordinate 13,181 of JAURDB010000001.1, read as the reverse complement.
TGTTGACCCGCATTTCATCGTAAAACCCGTTTGAACTGTTCATTTCGACTCCTGCACGGTTGTCTGTAATCTGACAATTTGAGAGTGATACTTCCCCGCTGTTCAGAACAGCAGCCAGGGGCCAGTTCCTTAGCGAACACTCCGTCAAATTGACGCCCCCATTGGCGCGCAAGCCAACGGCATTGAAGTCTCCACTTTCTTCAAGCCAACCCCGAATGACGGTGTTACTTACATTGACATCGGTGACTCCGGCAGTGACTTCAAGACCAAATGGAGCATTGTTTTTCCCCAACAGTCGAATGCCATCCACCGTGACATTCGATGCATTGATGGACAATCCTCCTGAGAAAACCGCTTCCGTTGTCCGAGCAGGATCATTGGCCGCCAAACCAGCATTGGGTCCCAGAATGGTGATGGATTTGTTGACGTTGACCACAGTGCTGTCGTACAGACCCGGATTTGCCACCCGAATGATGTCATCACTCGCGGCAGCATTCAAGGCTTCTTGAAGCGACATCCCTGGCCAAACCTCCACTTCTCCGGTGACCAGATTCCGACCGAGCAAGTCAGCCACGCCCAGTCCTGAGGTAAGGTTGTCGGAAAGTTCAGCAACTACGGACGAACTGCAGAGGACATATCCCAATGGGTCACCGTCATATGTGGTGGTTCCTGTCAATTGGTGAATCAGTCCCGACTTCATGTCGATGTCAAAACCCAAGCCAATTCCCGGTTCAATCACCGTGGTGTCGGATTGAATGATGATGCCTCCAAGGCCATCAGCCTGTGGCCCATCAAGCTCAAGAGAACCTTCAAAAGTGATGGACTCGGAATCATTTGTTGTGTATGCACTTTCCAGGATTCCGATGTCGCCAAAACCGTTCTTGGAAGAGATGAAATTCCGGACCACGACATTTTGACAACTGCTCAAAGCCAGACCGAATCCAGCTGCACAATTGACCGCTTCACAATCCTCAATCAAATTCGTTCCAGGACCTACCAGACCATTCAGGTCAATTCCAGAAGTTCCGTTGTTGAGGACGCGGACATTTCGAAGCGTCAGGTCTGTCGTACCGGGGTCGCAATGCAAACCATATCCCTCATGGCTGACGTTCGAAAGAACCGTAAGATTCTCAATAGTGATGCCACTGGAACCCAACCAGATTCCCCAACCCGTGGTTCCTCGCACATCCAGAACAGTACCCCCGGCAGCATCACCGATGAGCGTGATGGGTTTTTGAATCAGGAGTCTTTCGTTGAACGTGACGGCTCCCAGGGTAATCAAATCCCCTTCAGAAGCGGATTGAATGGCTTCTGATATACTCAGGTATCCAGTACCGGTGGAAGCATTGAAAATGGGGGAAGCCTGTCCACAAACTGAAAGAGGGATTGCAGCTATGAAGCAGTATATGAGCAAAAGGCTCAGGCGAATTTGGTCCATAGTTTAAAGTTAATCGGAGTACCAATACGAGAACAAACTATTAGGTGGTCAATTAACCCGTTTCATTGCAAAATATGATGTTTAGATGGATATTATATTTGTTACACGTTTTATGATGATGCGGAAAACTGTACTTATTGTGCAAAGCCGTAAATTCACTATACCAAATTTTTCACATGTCCAAGATTATCGGCCTCATGGTCTTCTTGTTGTCCGTAACAACAGCCTCAGCCCAATTCACACTTGAAGCAGTTTCGTACTCCACCCGCTGCTCTGGTAGTTCGACCGGTCTGGTAGAATTGACCCCGACAGGTGCGGTAGGTGAAGTAACCTACCTGACCAATTTGGATCTAACAGCCCTTCCTGCCGGAGATTACACCATCTCAGCTCAAGACGCTTCAGGTGCCACTGCTTCCACTTCATTCACAATTCTGGATCATCCAGCAACTTGTGGATGTACTTACCCCACGGCATTCAATTATGAATCAAATGCAGAGGTTGACAATGGTTCCTGTGTCTTCTCTACGGACCAAAGTTGCTTGGCTGACATCGTGCCGGATGGCATCGTTGGCACCAATGACCTCCTCCAACTGCTGGTGGAGTTTGGGGTCATTTGCGAATAAGATGGGCCCGTTTCAGTCCTCTGAGCTGGACCCCATGGTGTGGAAGACGTTCTGAACGTCTTCGTCCTCTTCAAGCTTTTCCAACAGCTTCTCGACCTCGAGGGTTTCTTCGGGGCCCAGTTCTTTGGTTGTAGCGGGAATGCGGTCAAATCCGGACTCCAGAATTTCCATTCCGTCTTCCTCTAATTTTTTCTGTAGCCCGCCATAGCTCTCGAAAGCGCCATAGATCATAATGGCCTCGCCGTCATCACCCACCTCTTCGGCACCGAAATCAATGAGCTCAAGTTCGAGCTCCTCTGCATCGCGTCCTTCAGCGGAGACCTTGAAATGGCAAACATGTGAGAACATGAACTCCACACTGCCCGTGGTCCCCAAGTTCCCATTGCATTTGTTGAAGTAACTGCGGACGTTGGCCACAGTGCGGTTGTTGTTGTCAGTGGCGGTCTCCACGAAAATGGCAATTCCATGCGGACCGTAACCTTCAAAGGTCACCTGCTTCAGGTCCACGGTATCTTTATCTGTTGCCTTCTTGATGGCGCGCTCAATGTTGTCTTTGGGCATGTTCGCAGCCCGACAATTCTGCAAAACCGCGCGAAGGCGGGCATTCACATCAGGGTCTGCAATGCCTCCTCCCTCCTTGATGGAGAGGATGATGTCCTTATTGAGCCGGGCAAAGGTTTTGGACATGGCAGCCCACCTTTTCATTTTGCGCTCTTTCCTGAATTCAAAGGCTCTTCCCATGGTTCCAAATATAGGTCGGTGAATTCTCCTCTTGTCGGGTAACCCTGCGGCCCATTCAGACGTACATGTGGGAAATCCATATCTGATGCGCAGTTTCTTCCTTCTGTTGGTTTTGTCGTTCTCAGTGGCAAATTCCCAGGCACAAACGCCGGGCACATCTGAAATGCACCGTCCGAGTGCATTTGACAACAGTTTTGCGGGATCACTGCCGACTTTGGGTCCCGCTCGTTCTTTTGAGGATGGGCGCTACGGCTTTCTGGCCTTGTTTGAATTGCGTGTCGCACCCGGCGTCATCAAGACACTGGATGTGCGACAGTTCTTTGCTACCGAGCAGCTTACGGTCGAAGGATTCATGCGCGTCAAGACCTCCATGCCCGCTTCCGCCGAGCTCGTCCATGTCACTTGGGTGACGCCCACGCAGGGCCAGACTGGAATTGGAAACTGACGCTATTTCTTGGAGCGGAGCAGGTACAATCCAACGAGGAGAACCAACGCACCTGCGCCTACCGCGAAATACAGCGGGTCGCCACTGGCTCGGCTCAGTGTTGCCCCTACGCCGAGCGTGCCCAGGAACAGCAAGACGTACACAAAATCAGGCACCTTTTCCGTGACTTCTGCCAATTTCTCGGCCCTTTCCGTCTTGACCAAGCGGCTCAAGGCATCCTGCATGTCCCGACCGTAGGCCGGCATTTTCAGTTCCGTACCATCCACTTCCCGGATGGTAATGAAGTATTTGTTGAACCCTGGGGAAGAATTGCTGTCCCTCTGCCACTCGGCCTTGATGGCCATGCGCCTGGGTTTGATTGGCTTTGACATCGCTTACAAATCGCGGTGCAAAGATGGTGCGGCGCAGGGAATCAATTGCCTGCTCTCACCACTTCCTTTCGTCGGAGGATTCCTTGTCTATTCTCGCCTTCGAGAACATGCACGCCCGAAGGCATCAACGCCGTGTCAAAGTGAACTTCACCCAGGGGGCCGGCTTGGATTTTGGCCACCTCTTTTCCAAGGGCATCCAGCAGCCGCACATTGGTGCCTGGATTCCATCCTGCGGCATGGAGTCGGTCAGAGAAGGGCACGGGCCATGCAACAATTCCATGGTCGAGGTCCTGGTTTGCAAGCCCGGAAGTGACAAAGTCATGAATGATCAGGTCATCCACGGCTGCTTCAATCAGGGAGCCTCCATCGAACTGCAAACCTTGATCAGGACGCAGGCTGTCAGATGCGGTAAATCGAATTTGGAATGCGTCGGTCAGGGGAACGTAGTCTTCTATGGCAAAAGCATTCCTTCGCCAAGAGATGTCTTGTGTCAGTGTTTCTTCGACCTTGATCCAATTCTCACCTCCGTCTGAACTCACGGAAACTTGCCACCAGTCGGCGCCGGGGTTGGCACCGCTGGCTGGAGCGTTGACGTACCATCTCCAATAGCTGAGAACCGGAGTGGTCAATCCGGTCAGGTCGATGGATTCGGACTGAAGCGTGGTGCTGCCTTCATCCACGTCGTTCGAACCAATGCCGGCATCCGCTCCGGGGCTGACTCCGGTGATGAAAGCGTAAATCCCGTCTCCGGGCGTATGGTCCTCGTCGGGTGCGCAAATGGAACTGGGGTCGCCCGGGTTGCTGAATGAACCAACCGGAATGGCGGATTCCCATTGTCCTGTGGTCGCATTGTCTTCAGGCAACCCCAATTGCCAGAAGCCGAATTCGGAGTAATCGTCTTGATCGTCAATCAGCACAGGACTGAGCCCCACAATGGTGTTAAATGGCAAATTGGGGTTTGCAGCGTTGTCTGCGCTGTACGGCGTGATGGCGCTGACGGAGCCATAGATGTCGGTGATGCCGAAATGATATTCGAGAACGGTACCGGTCTCCTGGGCGGGGATATCGGCAGAATAGGTGCTCCCGGCCGTTTGAACCATGGGCATTTCCGTCCAGTCCTCGTAGACGTGACTCCGGTAATAGACATTGCAACTGCCGAAATACTGACTGAAGGGAAACAGCACCAAGGCATTGGCATCGAGGACGATGGGGTCGCCTGCAGGGCTGTACTCCTCGGCCACGTGACCGATGTCGACATTGCTGAACAGGGTGATGCCGTGGATGCCGAATCCTTCCAGGATCGCTGCACCATTGGGTGTTCCATCGGACAGGTCGGCATTGTCATCGTCTGCCTGGAGGACGTCCAGCAAAACCTCCACATAGGCCTCGCCTTCATTGCCATCGAAATTCGTCGCTTGCAGCCCGGCGTAGGCCTCCACAAACAGTTCCCGCGTCAGGTCCCAATCGCCACCCATGAGGAGGTGGGTGTCATACCAGGCGCCACAGATGATTTCGCCATCCGCGTGCACTTGTCCGACCAAGTCCTGGGGGTACACCTTGGGGTCCATGTCGTACCGCCTGATGTACGACTCCGCATCGTCACTGTAGCACCCCTCTCCCAAGATGGGATTTTCACTGAGGCTGATGGCCCAAAGGTCAGCGTAGCCCTCCCCCATGGCACCATTGATGAATGAGCTCCCCAGGCTTTCGTAGAAAAGGTCATTGATGCCATGACCATACTCGTGGAAAACCACGTCGGCCACAAGCGAAAAAGCATTGCACCCATCGCCTTCGGAATAGAAGTTGATGCTGGGGTCGCCCGGGGTATAGAATGCATTGCAAGTCCCGGAAACATCAATCAGTGTGGGCAATGCAAAGTCAAGCCCATCAAACCCGGGCAACCACGACTGCATGTGGTCGTGAATGCGGTTCACACTGTGATAAGCACTCAATTCCCGAATGTTCGCAGTGCCATCCCATGTCACGACCTCGTCTCCTTCCAGCGTCACCTCAAAGTTGGGTGTCACCCCATTTGAAGTGACCGTGCTCCATAACCCCATCAGGTCGAGGCCAATTTGCTGTGGGGCATCTCCATCGAGGGTGAGCATCCCTCCTTGCGCCGTATTGGCTGCTCCTTGTTGCGTTTGAACCCAAAGGTTTTCCAGACCGACCTCTACGGCTTCTTCGAAAGGCTGGGTCAAATGCACGGTACCGGTGATCTGGCAATTCAGTGTCTGCAGCATGGCCGGGGACCCCATGGAAAGTACTTGCTTCTTGGCAGGCTTGCCATGCGGCTTGCCTATGTGCCGGACTTGGTTCTGTCGTTCCCAAACCTGACCCGTCACCATGTCCACCCAGGTGGCATACTGCACGGGAGTACCGTCCTCCCGCGTGCCGGATACTTGAACTTTTTTGACGGGACGGAAAGCATAAACACGCAGTTCTCCCTCCTCTTCCAAAACGGGCAGAAGAGACTCCTCTCCCATGGCCGCCATCATGGATGACAAATCCAATCCGGCTGTGGCCGCGTCCATCAGTTCCTGCTCCGCCAAAAAAGCATTGTCCTCAGGCCATGCAGCATTCTCAAAGCATTGGGCTCCCCACATGACCACTCCGGATTCGGCCGTCTTGACGACGAACTCCGTTCCCAGAACCACGCGACCCTCCACCATTTGCACAGAGCGGCTCATGTTGTGTTTTCCCATGGCCACGGTATTCCAAGGCCCCAGCTCGGAAGACCAACCTGCAAATTCCAATTGCTCCTCCAGCCAATCCGTTGGGTTGGATGCGGGAATGGCCGGGCCATAAGCCCTATGAACTGTGGCGGTTGCAGGGTGAAATTGGGCCTGCCAAAGGGGGTGTTCCGCCTTGAATTGACTCCAGAATCCGGTCTTTCTCCACTGGGATTGCTGTCCTTCGTTGGGGGTTTCCCATAGTGGCGCCAAACGCACTTCCATGGGGTCGGAATGCACATAAGGATTGGCCATTTGGGAATTGACGCTCCCTGTCAAAAGGAAACACAAAGCAATCAAAAGGGCACGAGGAAATGGAATCATGCCGGAAATGTACCGCCGATTCCCGTCTGACATCTCGATACGGGGATGAAGCGCTGATGCGAAATGCATCACGTGGGCTTTGGTCACAATGAGGCGTGGGAAGCTTATGCCTTTCAATCGGCACCATCAGCAGAATCATGCGAACTTAAGCCGCTCAGAAACGGAGCGGTTGATTTTGCCGTCGCAGTGCAGATGAAGGTAGGAATACAAGGCATACGGGGGGCCTTTCATGAAGAGGCGGCGTTGAAGTGGTTTGGAGATGGACTGGTCCTTCATCCGTGTCGGGATTTCCCGGACTTGCTCGACGATTTGCTGGAAGGAAAGTGTGACCGTGCCGTGATGGCACTGGAGAACACCATTTCGGGCACGATGCAGCGGAATCTCAGGCTGCTGGGAAGCCGAGAATTGCGCATTGTAGGTGAGGTCCGAATGCCCATCATCCAGAATCTCGGGGCCCTGCCCGGGGTCACCACGGAGTCGTTGAAGGAGGTGCGGTCACATCATATGGCGCTGAACCAATGTCGCCACTTCTTTCAGCCTTACCCCGGGATCCGCCTGGTCCATGATGAGGACACAGCCGTGGCCGCCAAGTTGATCAAGGACAACCAATGGCAGCACGTGGGATGCATCGCCAGTGCCCGTGCTTTGGAGATTTATGGTTTGCAATGTCTCGGGTCTGACATCGCGGACGATTCTGCGAACTTGACGCGGTTCCTGGTCATTGAACGAGGGAGGACAGGTTCGATTCCAACAGGAGCCAATCTGGCTACGGCCACCCTGGTTCTTCCGCACCAAACCGGCAGCCTGAACGCTGCGCTTTCCATTTTGTTCCGCCATGAGATTTCACTGTCGAAGGTGGAGTCAATGCCGCTGTTGGGACGCCCTTATGCCTATGAATTCGTCATGGACCTGGAGGGGACAGATGCCGATCGTTTGCTTTCGGGCCTCGAAGAATTGGGGCGCTATGCGGAGGCGCTCTCCCTCCTTGGCATTTACAGGCGGGACATCACGGCTGAATCATGAAAAAGCCCCACGTAGCAGCACGGGCGGCGCGCTCATCCAACTACTATTTCGCCGACAAGCTTGCGGAAATCAGGCGGATGATGGCGGAGGGCAAGGATGTCATCAACCTGGGAGTCGGAAGCCCGGACCTCCCTCCCATGAATGAAATCTTGGGGGAAATCAACCGTGACATGCAAGAAGCCGATGCATTTCGGTACCAACCCTACCAAGGCTCCGCCGGCCTGGTGGATGGCATGGGGCAGTATCTCCGGAGTGCATTCGGCATTGCCATGGATGTCCGGGGCATTGTGCCCTTGATGGGGAGCAAGGAAGGTTGTGGCTTTTTGTCATTGGCTCATTTGGATCCGGGAGACGCTGCGCTCGTTCCCAACCCGGGCTACCCCACCTATTCTTCTGCTACCCGGCTGGCCGGAGGAGTCGTGTGCCCCTACAACCTCGATGAGGAGGAAAATTTCCATCCGGATGTTGCTGCATTGGATGTCCTCACCCGGCGTTCCGCGGACGAGGGTCATCCCGTCAGGTTGATGTGGCTGAATTACCCGCACATGCCAACCGGCGCCTCCCCCGATGCGGTGCGTCTCCAAGAGGTGGTGGACTGGGCCCGAGAAAATGGGTTGCTGGTCGTGCATGACAACCCTTATGCGCGGGTTTTGAACGCGCAGCCCCCTTTCAGCATCCACCAGCTCAACGGGAGTCTGGACCACTGCATTGAGCTCCACTCCTTGAGCAAATCGCACCGACTTTCGGGTGCGCGCATCGGATTCGCCGTTGGGGCCCCCGGCCTCATCGGGCCGATGTACAAGGTCTCCACGCAGTTTGCTTCTGGAAGTTGGCGCCCCTTGCAAAAGGCGGCGATGATGGCCATGGAAGCAGGAGAAGCAGACATCGCCCAAATGAACGAATCCCTGAGAAGAAGAAGGGAAACGGGGCTCCGGCTCCTCTGCGAACTGGGCTGCCATGTGCGCGAAGGACAAGCCGGGCTGTTCCTCTGGGCCAGGACGCCGGAGGCATGGGACGGCGACCGTCTTTCTGATGCACTCTTGGAGCAATGCCATGTATTTCTCACGCCGGGGAGCGTGTTTGGCAGCCAAGGGCTCCCCTTTGTCCGACTTTCCCTGTGCAGCACCCCTGGGCGCTTGGCAGAAGCACATGATCGCATCCGAATTGCATCCCCACTTTTGTCATGATGGATTCCCATACACCCATACTCATTGCCGGACCTTGCAGCGCGGAGTCAAGAGATCAAGTCTTGACCACCGCTGAAGGATTGGTTTCCTCAAGCATTGACTATTTCCGGGCCGGAATCTGGAAGCCCCGAACCCAACCCGGCGCTTTTGAAGGCGTCGGAAGCACCGGTCTGCCATGGTTGACAGAGGTGAAATCGAGCTTTGGGCTCAAGGTGTGCACCGAGGTGGCCAATGCCCGGCATGTGGAGGAAGCGCTGAAAGCCGAGATCGATTTGCTCTGGGTGGGGGCAAGGACAACAACCAATCCTTTTCAGGTGCAAGAGATTGCGGACAGCCTAAAAGGTGTGGAAGTACCCGTAGCGATTAAAAACCCGACCCATCCCGATCTCGCGCTTTGGTTGGGTGCTTTCGAACGCATGGATCTGGCTGGCATCAGCAACCTCATGGCCATCCACCGGGGATTCGCCGTCCACGGCCAGAAGAAGTACCGCAATGCCCCGTTGTGGCAAATCCCCATCGATTTCCGCAATCGCTTGCCCCAGATTCCCCTGCTGAATGACCCCAGTCATATCTGTGGCAAAAGGGAGCTCTTGTCCGAGGTGAGTCAAATGGCCATGGACCTGGCATTCGATGGGTTGATGGTTGAGACGCATCCTGCACCGGATGAGGCCTGGACCGACGCAGCGCAACAATTGACACCCCAGGCCTTTGCTGAATTGATTTCGGGAATGGTGATGCGTTCTTCGGGAGCGGAAATCGAGGCCGATGACCTGTTTTCCATGCGGGCCGAAATCAACATGGTCGACGAAGCCCTGATTGAATTGTTTGCCCGCAGGATGGGACTCTCAGAGAAAATCGGCCATTACAAAAAGGCACATGGCTTGACGATCCTGCAGAACACCCGCTGGAATGAGTTGCTCAAACGCAACCAAGACCTCGGCTTGGAACAGGGCATAGATCCCGGGTTCACTTCTGATGTCTTCAAATCGATTCACCAGGCTTCCATTGCCATTCAGAAGAGAATCATGCAAGAGGGTGCGGAAAACGAAGAGGCAACCCCGAAAGGGACATGAAAAAGGCGACTCCCGGGGAACCGCCTTCTTTTTGAGTCGGGATGACTGGACTCGAACCAGCGACCTCGTCGTCCCGAACGACGCGCGCTACCAACTGCGCCACATCCCGTTTTTCCTTCCGCTCAGAAGGGACTCCAAAGATAACGAAGGGGGAGAAAGGTTGGACATGCTGAAGCCCCCTGAACCGCGTTGATGAACCTGAATGCCCCGTCCACGAAGCGCGGAGTCATGCCCGCCGATTTCAACCGAACTTGCCCCCTTCTACTCCTTTCCATGAAGCAGAATCTGAAGCCGATCTTCTTTTTTCCCATTTTTCTTTTCGTCGCCGTCTCGGCAATGGCGCAGGATGCTGAGTGCACGCTGAGTGGTTACGTGGTCGATGTAGAAAGTGGAGAACAGCTGTTGGGCGCCACGGTATGGCACGCGGCATCCGCATCCGGAACGGCTGCCAACTTGTATGGCCACTACAGCATCACTTTGCCATGTGGAACCCAGGAGGTCTTGTTCTCCTATCTCGGATATGCCCCCCAGAAAGTCGAAATCACGCTGAATGGAGACGCCAAACTGGACGTCGAACTCTCGGCGGGTTTGCAACTGGGAGAGGCGGTGGTGGAAGCCGGTGCATCGGAACGCATCGAGGAGCGGGTGCAGATGTCCAAGATTGACATTCCGGTTGAACAGATCAAACGCATGCCGGCCATTGCGGGTGAGGTGGACCTTTTGAAGACACTGCAGTTGCTACCCGGCGTACAATCGGGCAACGAAGGCTCCAGCGGCATCTATGTCCGGGGGGGCAGTCCGGACCAGAACTTGATTCTTTTGGACGGGGTGCCGCTGTACAGCGTGAGTCACCTTTTCGGCTTCTTTTCCGTGTTCAATGCCGATGCCGTTCGCAACCTCTCCATCACCAAGGGAGGATATCCGGCCCGATATGGTGGACGACTCAGCTCGATTCTGGAGGTCACGATGAAAGAAGGGCACAAAAAGGAAATCCACGGCGCAGGTTCGGTTTCCATGATAGCCTCCAAACTGACCCTTGAAGGTCCCTTGGTGAAAGACAAGGCCTCTTTCATGGTCAGTGGTCGGCGGACTTATCTGGACCTGTTGATCAACCCCATCATTCGGGCCTCCACGCCCGAGGGGTCTTCCGTCAACCCTGCTTATTTCTTCCACGACCTGAACGCCAAGGTGAATTGGCGTCTGGGCAACCGTGACAGGCTGTATCTGAGCACATTTCAGGGCCTGGATGATTTCGGTCTGGACACACGTGAGACTTTTCCCGGCGGTGTGGATGAAATCGACGTGGGGCTCGATTGGCGCAATTCCGTGTTGGCCCTGCGCTGGAACCACGAATGGACCCACAATCTCTTCAGCAATGTCACCCTCATGAAAAGCCGGTACGACTTCAATACCGGTTTCGACTTCTCCGAAACACGCACCGGCCCGGGGGATGACGAGGTGCAGCGCATCGCGTCGCTCTACAATTCAGGCATTCGCGATTTTGGAGGCCGGATTGATTTCGACTACACCCCGAACAACCGCCACTATGTGAGATTCGGCGGAAACCTGACGCGGCACCAATTTTACCCGGGAGCGACCCAGGTCATCCTCAATGCGGGAGATGAGTTCAATCTCGACACCACGCTGGGTTCGCCTGACCTTTTCTCCACGGAGGCTTTTGTTTACGTCGAGGATGAAGTTGACCTGAATGACAGGTTGAAGGCCAACGTGGGCTGCCACATCTCCAGCCTTTTTGTGGAGGGTGTCTCCTATCAATCCCTCCAACCCAGACTCGCCCTGAATCAGCGCTTGTCCAATGGTGTTGCGCTCAAGGCATCCTATGCCGAGATGACCCAATTCGTCAACCTGCTGACCAACGAAGGCCTGACGTTGCCCACAGACCTTTGGCTTCCTTCCACCGCGCGGATTCGGCCGCAGGAAAGTTGGCAGGTGGCATTGGGGGGCGCTCGCACATTCGACGGGTATGAAGTCAGCATTGAAGGCTACTACAAGGAGATGGACAACCTGCTGGGATACAAGGAAGGATCAAGCTTTGGTACCGCAGCCTTTGCTTTCCAGAATTCGACTTGGGAAGACGAGGTCACCCAAGGCGAAGGACGCAGTTACGGGGTGGAGCTGCTGGTACAGAAGAAGCGGGGGAAGACCTCCGGATGGGTGGGCTACACCTTGAGCTGGACGGACCGGCGCTTTGACGATGTCAACAATGGCAACCGTTTTCCTTTTACCTACGATCGCAGACATGATTTGTCCATCGTGGTCTTGCACGAATTGAGCGACAAATGGACGCTGGGGGGTACTTATGTCTACGGAACCGGTCGTGCGTTGACCCTCAATGAAGTCACCTATACCAGTGTGGTTCCCGGTTGGGAAGGTGGGTTGACGCCCATCGATTTCGATGTTCCCACCAACCGCAACTCCTTTCGCCTCAGTCCCTACCGAAGGATGGACATCAGTGCTACCCGCACCAAGGTCAAGGAGAACGGCGAGCGCTCACTCGTTCTGAGCGTGTACAACGCGACCAACCATGTGAACCCCTTCTTCGCGCTGACGGGCACTGCCGACGATGGTACCCCGGTCATTCGCGAATACGGTCTGTTTCCCTTTATTCCTTCTGTGGCATGGCAATTCAAGTTCTAAAGCACCCCTTATGGCTGGCAGGCTTCATTCTCATGACGGGATGTGAGCAATGGGCAGATGGCGTCATCCGTGAAATCGCATTTCCCGAGCGCGCGCCGGAATTGTCGGCCACTGTGGTCCTGGCTTCAGGCGACGCTTCTGCCGTGGCATGCCTGTATCAAACCGCAAGCACTTTGGATTCGGTAGGGTCCACCATTCCGGAGGGGGTGACGGCCCAAATGCTGTTCAACGGCACGGTGGTGTTGGAGTGGGCGCCTGAAGATATCGCACCGGTCGGCGAATCCTGGAACAATCAGATGATGCACGTGCTTCCGTTGGCTTTGCCGTTGGACCTCAGTCCAGGGAAGTACGATTTGGTTGTGGAGGCACCGGGGTTCGATGCGCTCACGGCGACTGCCGTTCAGCCTTCCCTACCAGAGGCGGAGGTCGAATTCCGCGAGGCCATTGATACCGTGCTCGAAGGAGGCTATTACGAATGGCTCAAGGTCATTGATGCATTGGACATCGACCTCGTCAACCGCCCCGGAATCCAAGACGTTTATGGCCTGTCCATACAGGAGGCTTAC
>JAURDB010000019.1 GCA_030828175.1 Flavobacteriales bacterium | reverse complement strand
CTGCCCTTTCTCCTCGCATTCGTTGTCGTGATGCTCGGGATGCCATCGTTGATTCAGCTGGCCATGCAGAAAAATCTGCTGGACGAACCACTGGAAGACCGCAAGGTCCACAAACGAAGCGTTCCCCGACTGGGTGGTGTTTTGGTTTTCATAGGCACCATTTTTACAACCACCCTTTTGGTTCATCCCGAAGGAGCCGAAGCCATTTCATTTCTTCGCCTGGCAGCCGCCTCCATTGTGTTGTTTTTCTTAGGATTGAAGGACGATCTGACAGAGCTGGACCCCATCAAAAAATTGACTTTCCAATTGCTCGTTGGAGGCATTTTGATCTTGGGAGGAGGGTTCGTCATCGACGATTTTGGTGGATTGTTCGGGCTCACGACCCTTGCTCCCATTGTTGCCATTCCATTTTCACTATTTGTATACATCGTGGTGGTCAACGCGGTCAATCTCATTGATGGTATTGACACACTCGCGGGTGGATACGGACTTCTCATCGCCATCGCTTGCACTTTGTGGTTCCAAGTGACGGGCCAGCAGGATTATGCTACGCTCTGCCTGGCATTGGCGGGTAGCCTCTGTGGATTCATCGTCTTCAACATTACCCCTGCACGCATCTTTTTGGGCGACAGTGGATCCTTGATCTTGGGCATGTTCATTTACGTGATGGCAACCAGCATCATGCAAACTCCTGGCGAACAAGTGCCTGCCATGTGGTCCCACCGGTCACTGCCTGTGCTCGCTATGACCACGTTGAGCTACCCGTTGGTAGATACCCTCCGCGTATTCACACTGAGGGCCCTGAAGCGACAGTCCCCGTTCCACGCAGATCGGAACCACTTGCACCACAGGCTGCTCCACCTCGGCATGACCCACTTGCAGGCCGCCCTCTTCATCCACGCGTACACCGCATCCATGGTCATGTTGGGATTCAGTATCCCCGAAATGGAGCCCACCCTGGCCTTTTTCCTCTTGCTCGGTGCGGCTTTCATGCTGCCCGTGGTCATCATCGGACTGGAAAAGTGGCGGGCCATTTCACGGGCCGTGCGGCGTCAAGCGCGTGCTTCACATTCCTGAAACACATCCCTTCATAGGGTTCCCATTCCCCGTTCGTCAATGCGTCGGCGCAAACCCTAGGTTTGCAATATGCTGAGGGCATGCCTCGTTCCTGTCGCGGTTTTCTGGTGGGTTCTCTCCGGGCCCATTCTAGGTCAGTTGGACCCCTCTGGGTCCGGCGCTGATACTGTGGCCGCGTTGACGTTCAACTTTCACCCTGCCGCATTGGGGTTGGGCACCCATTCGGACCAGCAAGGAGACAATCCGACAGCAGCTGTGCATTTCCGGGGCGCATTTTCTGCGGGTTTCAGCGGAAAACGAACCCAGGGCCACATCACTTTGGAAACCATGCGGGGCAGTGGTCCCACCTGGCTGCGTGCCATGGAGGCCGGATTCGATCGACGACATGGCCAAGGCCTGACGGCGAGCCGTTGGCGGGGAAGATGGGACGTCCAAATACTGCCTTCGGTCAGCCTGTCTGTGGGCCGGGACACCTTGCACGACGGGTGGGGACGCAGGTCCCTGTTCCGCGGAAGGCATACCGCACCCGCTCCCTTCCTCGAAACCGCAATGGATGGCGGCGGCAGGCTTCGGTACCGCCACCGCGTGGAAGGGCTTCAGGGAAATCCCAGCATGTTCTGTTGGACCGGAGAACAGGGTGACCCTCGGTTCTGGACCCCTCCCCAGGGAGCGGTGCGCAACGGCATCGAACGCATGGTGGTCGCCCATCGGTTGGAAGTGGATTTCGGACGCAGGTTGACAGGGGCACTCTGGGGCGCCGTCGTGTGGAACACGACCGATGGCGATCGCTCATTCGAACCCCATTACCTGATGCCGCTGACCAGCCTCCGCCCCACGGAATACGCACAGGGGAGTTCAGACAACGCGCTCGTAGGACTGGAGGGGCGGCTGAAGGTGGGGTCGTTGGACGGCTCGGAAAAATTCCTCTACGGCCAGTTGCTTCTGGATGAGCTCATCGTGGCGGAAATCCTCGGCTCCACGGGTTGGTGGGGAAACAAATACGCCTTGCTCGGCGGCATCTGCTGGAATTACCCCACCGGCGGGTGGCGGGTGGAATTGTCCGGTGCCAGGCCTTGGACGTACAGCCATTTTACCCCCACTTCTGCTTACATCCACGGGCTCACCCCTTTGGCCCATCCACTGGGTGCCAATTTCTTCGAGGCATCTGCCGAAGGCCGATGGGAAAGAGGGGCATGGCAGGTGCATGGGCGCCTTACTGCTTCCCGCCGCGGGGACGACCCATCGGGTGGGGTTCCGACAGGGTCCCTCCCACAAATCGGAGACATCCAGAGGACAGCAGAGACTTACGACTGGCTCAATGGCAGCGAGAGAGATTTCTTTATCGCCCAGATCGACATTTCCCGAAATCTTTCTTTTGAGGGCCTCAGCGCATTGGATGCCTTTGTGCGCGCCGAGTTCCGCTCATTAAAAATGGAGGAACAAGGAGACATCAGCGGGCTGATCCTGCTCGGTCTCCGCAGCACAGGGCCTTGGTTCGGTGCCGATTGGTAACGTCACCCTAATTTCGCCGCCGCTTCATGTCGGCCACCACCGCGCCATCCCCTACCCTGTTGAAGGACATTGCCGTGCTCTTCAAGTTGCGCCTCGGCACCTTCGTCGTCCTGAGCGCTGTGCTCGGCTGGTTCATGGGCGCCGAGACCATTGCCCTCGTTCCTTTCCTGAAACTCACCATAGGCGGGTATCTGCTGACCGGCGCCTCCAACGGCTTCAACCAGATCATCGAGCGGAACAACGACGCCAAGATGGGCCGCACTTCGGACAGGCCGCTGCCCACCGGCCGCATGACGGTCCGCACCGCCGCGCTTCTGTCCACTGCAGCCGGCCTCATCGGCCTTGCCGCCCTGTTCGATCTGGGCATCCGCGCGGGACTTCTCGGGCTGCTCGCCATCCTGAGCTATGTCCTGGCCTATACGCCATTGAAGGCCCGCACCGGGTTCAGCGTACTGGTCGGGGCCATACCCGGTGCCATTCCTCCCATGCTGGGATACGTCGCTGCCACAGGCGAATTCGGCATTGAACCCGGCACCCTCTTCGCGGTCCAGTTCATGTGGCAATTTCCCCATTTCTGGGCCATTGCATGGGTGGCGCACGAGGACTACCTCAAGGCCGGATACCGCATGCTCCCTTTCAAGGAAGGTCGCACCCGGGCCAGTGCCCGGCAAATCCTGCTCTACACCATGCTCTGCATTCCCGCGAGCCTCCTTCCCTGGGCTTTGCCAGGAGCGTCTCCCATGGTCGGGAACATTGCCTTTGTGGTGGCCATCCTCGCGGGCCTTGCATTCACCCTCCCCGCCTTCAAGCTCTGGCGCAACCTCGAGGTCGCAGACGCGCGGAAATTGATGTTCGCGAGCTTCTTGTACCTCCCGATCGTGCAACTCACGTACGTACTCGACAAGATCCCCTGAACCCACAAGGACTTCAACGGTTCCTTCTTTGGATTACATCGACATGAACACCACCGAAACCACCACGGAAGCCCCCACGGGCAAAGTCGACGTCTTTGAAGGACTCGATCCGGCCGTGCGCGAGCGCACGAAGAAGATGCTGATGTATTTCATCCTCTTCGCCGTCGTCATGCTCTTTGCCGGCTTCACCTCGGCCTACATCGTATCCAATGTGGGCCAATACTGGGTGCACATCAACCCCATCCGAGACCTCTGGATCAGCAATGCCCTCATCGTGGGCAGCTCACTGCCCATGTGGTTGAGCCTGCGGGCGATGAAGCAGGGAAAACCCCAGACCAGTTTCATCCACCTCGCCCTCACTTTCGCCCTGGGAATCGCCTTCACCTTCATGCAGCTGCACAGCTGGAATCAACTGCAGGAAAAGGGAATGGGTTGGACCATCGACGAGCTCGCATCCGGCGCCAAGGCTTACCGCTGGAACAGCATCGACAATTTGCTGGATGGCCCCGCGCAGTGGGGCGTTGACTACACCATTGTGCAAGATGGCACCCCGCTCAACTACAAGCCGGAGACCAACCAACTGTTCGCTTCGGATGACGTTCTGATGGCCCGCGACATCACCCTCGACGTGATCCGAACCTCCAATTCAGCGTCCGGATATCTCTTCATCCTCATCCTGATTCACCTCTTCCATTTGGCGCTCGGTCTCGCCTATCTCGTGGTCAATGGAATCCGCATTCTCACCGGCACAATTCACCCCGGTGATACCGTCCGATTGCACACCGGTGGGGTGTATTGGCATTTCCTGGGCCTCTTGTGGGTATACCTGTTCGCCTTCTTGTTCCTCATCCACTGAGGATGGCGTAATATTGCGGCGCAAATCAGCGTCATGGCCGGACACGCACAAGCAGAAGTTTCGAAAGAAGTCCTCTGGGGAGGAGGACAGTCGCCTTTCGGCGTCACGTATGGCAAAATGATGATGTGGTATTTCCTCGTTTCGGACGCTTTGACGTTCGGAGGATTGCTCATTGCATACGCCTTTTGGCGGGCCAGTTCCGTGGATGCCTGGCCCATCGGGGAACAGGTATTCCGTGCCCTTCCCGGTCTCGAAGGCGAGTATCCCCTTGCTTATGTGGCCCTCATGACCTTCATCCTCATCGTCAGCTCAGTGACCATGGTACTCGCCGTGGAAGCGGGCCACCGCAACGACAGATCTGGCGTTTTGAAGTGGATGGGATTGACCATCATCGGCGGCTTTTTCTTCCTCGGCTCACAGGCTTGGGAATGGAGCCACTTCATCCACGGTGGTGGTGGATTCTTCAACCTGGCCAAGGAGGTGACCATCTCTACCCCTGATGGTGGCACCATGACCATGGAGGCGGGAGACCGCGTGTACATGGACCACCACTTTGGGCACCTGATGGAGATGCACCTCCAGGATCCCGTGGGTGTGCCCCTGACAGACGACGGTGGCCACGTGGTGCTGACCGAGCTGGGTGAGCATCCCCACGAAGCCCACCTGCACAGCCTGAAGGTCAACAAGTACATCGAGAACGAAACCCTTGTGGAGGGCGACGATGTGATGAAACTGTGGAATGCGCGGTCCGAGAACTTCGGTTTTGGAGCCCCCATCCCTGGGCTCGGAGCGGACTGGGGCGGCATCAACCACAGTGAATACGCCACCCAACAGGGCTACACCAACTTCTTCTTCTTCATCACCGGATTCCACGGATTCCACGTATTCTCCGGGGTCATCATCAACATCGTGATCTTCTTCATGGTGCTGAACCGGGTGATGGAACGACGCAAGCACTACGAAATGGTCGAAAAAGTGGGCCTGTACTGGCACTTCGTGGACCTCGTGTGGGTATTCGTTTTCACCTTCTTCTACCTCATCTGACATGGAGCGCGACGACCTCATCGTAAACGACAGTTACGCCCTCAACGCCCACCACAGCGAGGAGCAAGGCGTGACCATCCGCAAGAAAATCTACCTGGTAACCGTGATCCTTTCGGTGATCACCGCCATCGAGGTGGGCATGGGTGTGATGTTCAAGCGCTCGGAGGCTTTCACATGGACAGCCATCAAGTGGACCTTCATTGTGCTGACCCTCTTCAAGGCGGGCTACATCGTGATGACCTTCATGCACCTCGGCGACGAGCGCAAAAACCTGCGGAACGCGGTGATCATTCCGTACTTCGTGTTCATCCTCTACCTGATCTTCATTGCAATCACGGAGGGGCTGGCCCACTACGGGATGGACCTCATGTTCCATTGATCCCTTTCCGATTTCATGGGTGAGCGCCACGCCACGTCCCGCCGCCCGCTGCGCCGCTTTTTGCTCGTAGCCTCCCTTCCAGGGCTTCCGATTCTGTTGTTGCTCGTCCTCGGCAAGGGGATGCGCCACGAATTCAGTGACCTCGACTTCTTTGCACCCTCCGGTGAAAGGGTGACCTCTCCCATCGGAGCCCGCCGCATCCCGGACTTCAACCTGCTCGACCAGCAAGGTCGCAAGGTCACGCGTGATGGCTTGGCCGGCACTTTCTGGCTGGTGGCCTGCATGACCACGGACACGGCCACGACCCCATTCCTGCCCGAGCTCACCCAGCAATTGCTATGGGCCAATTGGCGCTACCGGGACGAGCCCGATGTCGGATTGCTTTGTCTGACCCTCGATGCATCCCACGACACCCCCGCGCGACTCGAAGCCTACGTGAGCCAGAACGAGCGATACAATCGCTATCCGGACAAGTGGCGATTCCTCACTGGAGATCAGACCGTTCTTGACAGCATCATCAGCGAAGGCCTGGGCATACCCCGGGACCCCGAGGACCGCTTCAACGTCGGGACCTTGCTCCTGATCGATGACCGCGGATTCGTGAGACAGAAATACCTCGCGTCCAGCGAGCACGAAATCGGTGACGCCGTGGAAGACATTGCCTTGCTCAAAAAGCGGAAAAAGGAAAAGGAGGTCCAGTGGAGGACGTATGCGGAAGCACCCGAACTGCCCCTACTCGGCCCGATGATGGGGGACGAAGCCCACACTGTCCCAAGGTTCTCCTTGACCGATCAACTCGGAGCGGAATACAGCCACCGGGATGTGGAAGGAAAAGTGCGGGTGGTGGACGCATTCTTTACCTCTTGCCCCACCATTTGTCCGGTCATCAGTTCCCAGCTCGCCCGGGTGCACGATCGGCTGTGGGCCGAAGGACTGGAAAACGAAGTGCGCATCCTCAGCCATACGGTGGATCCGAAAAACGATTCGCCCCAAAGGATGCACCGTTATGGCCAGCGACTGGGCGCCGATCCGGAGGTCTGGAAATTCCTTACAGGGCCGGAAGAGGATCTCTACCCTTTGCTACAAGAAGGCTATTTGCTCACGGCGCTTCCCAGCGATACTGCCGCGGGCGGCTTCTTCCACAGTGACCAGATTCTACTGGTTGACCCTGAAGGCCGCATCCGCGGCACCTATGACGGAACGAGAACCTCAGAGGTCGACAAGATGTTGGAGAACCTCATGGAACTTCTGGCAAGAAGCCAGGAATTTGCTGTGCCCACAACTGCCCAATGATGAATACTCCCGGCGCCAACAACGCAGCCGTACGCAGGTTTGTCTGGATCCTATCCATTGCCGTTCCCCTGCTGGTCACGGCACTGTTTCTGATCCCCCCCGCTGAAGGCCTTTCCGAGGATACGCTCCGCCGTGTATACATGTTGCCCCGACTCAACGCCCTTCTCAACGGTTGCGCCTTTCTCTGCCTCGCCTTTTCCTTGAAATCCATCCGCAATGGTCAAGTGACGCGGCACCGAAACCTCAACACAGCAGCCCTTGCTTTGTCCGCCCTGTTTCTTCTGAGCTACGTCACATTTCACATGCTGACCGAATCCACCCGGTTCGGCGGAGAAGGTGCCATCCGTTACCTCTACTTCTCGATCCTGATAAGCCACATCCTCATGTCCGCCGTCATTGTGCCACTCGCATTGTTCAGTTATGCGCGTGGTTTGGCAGGAGACATTGAGAAGCACCGCCGCATAGCCAAAGTGACCATGCCCATGTGGCTCTACGTCACGGCCACAGGCGTCATCGTCTTTTGGATGATTTCACCCTACTATCCCTATTGAGTTTCAATGCGCACATTCTCCTGGGTCCTTGTTTTTCTGCTGTTGGTCATGGCAGATCAGGCCATGTGGGGACAATGCGTGATGTGCAAAGCGGTTGCCGAAGACAGCGCTGCTGAAGGAGCCGTGGGGCGTGGCATCAATCAGGGCATCCTTTACATCATGGCCGTACCTTACTTGTTACTAGGCATATTCGGTTATTTAGTCTACAAAAAGTGGGATTTAGTCGATTAATTCGTAACTTAGGGACATGCTTAACCAGCTTGTCGCCCGTGGGCGGTGGTTCTCCATCGCTTTGGCCTTTTCTGCCACATCAGCTCTGATGATATCGGGCTTGCAAGCAGAAGCCCAGTTCCACGCTGAACGCTCCATCGACCCCAACGAGACC
The DNA here is from genome assembly GCA_030828175.1 of Flavobacteriales bacterium. Classification (GTDB taxonomy): domain Bacteria; phylum Bacteroidota; class Bacteroidia; order Flavobacteriales_D; family Sanyastnellaceae; genus UBA8752. The sequence continues at coordinate 21,676 of JAURDB010000019.1, read as the reverse complement.
ATTCTGGAATACGGCAGCTATCGACTTTCAGTGGAAGCCGATGGCCAACCTGAAGCTTGCGATGTCGTTCTCTTCGGTTACCACAGCAGACGTCCGGGTCGTTGGTCACAGCTTACGGACACCATCCTTCGGATCGTTCCCCACCGCAGACACACGCTCATTGGAAGCAGGCCTGGATTCATGTTCCACACCGAATCCTTCTATCCAGACCTTCTTTCGCATCCCAATATCCGCATCGAACTGAGGGCGCTGGAGAACGGACAGCGAACGGACATCTTGGGGATTCACTTCATCGGCAATCAAGACAAACTTCATCCCAAGTGTCTTGGTGTCGCCGAAGAGCTCCGCGATTGGCTCATTGAAAATCCAACCGTCCATTTGAACGTTATCGGCCATGTCAATGGCGCCGACGGACGCAAATCGAGGGCTTTCTACAGAAAGGCAAGCCAGCGAAGGTCCGAGGTCATGATTGAATGGCTGGTAAACCAGGGCATCGCCCCTGAGAGATTGACATCCCAAGGCCGCGGTGCCGACGCCCTGCTTTTTCCTAACCCCATCTATGCCTGGCAACACGAAGCCAACCGCCGGGTCGAAATTGAAGTCATCCAACACTGATCCCCTCTACTTCGCGCACACCATGCGCGCACACCTTACTTTCGCAGGGCGATGTCCTTTGTCCCCTGCATTCCTGCGATATCCCGGGTTCCTTTGAAGCCCCTTCGTTTCACCACCTACCTCTTCCTGCTCCTAATCGGACCTCATGTCCTGACTGTGGATGGCCAGACACCCAGCTGGACCTTGGACCGCGCCGTTGCCCATGCTCAGGCCAACAATCTCCAAGTCCGGCAAGGAAAATTGGGGCTCTCCGGGAATGACATCGACATCGATGAGGCCAAGGCAGCCTTCTTGCCCAACCTCAATGGAAGTGCATCCCATGGTTACAACTGGGGACAACGCATTGACCCTTTTACCAACCAATTCGCCACCTCCCGCATTCGCTCCAACAGTCTGGGCCTCGGTACGGGCATCACCCTCTATGGCGGAATGGCCAATCACTTGCGCCTCGATCAAGCAGAGGAACGCCGGGTAGCCGCTGAATACGACCTCGCGAGCACCCAAAACGATGTGGCACTTCAGGTGGCGAGTGCCTTTCTGTCTTTGATGTTCGCTGAAGACGCCTTGGAGATAGCCCGGTTGAATGTCCGGACCACCGAGACCCAAGTCGAGCGAATCCGCGCCTTTGTGGACGCAGGCGCCGCGCCCGAAGCGGACCTGCTGGATCTGCAGGCCCAACTCGCCTCCGACCAATCCACCCGGATTTCTGCCGAAGGAGATGTCGCATTGGGCAAATTGCAACTCGCCCAAACGATGCGGTTGAGTCCTGAGGATACCGAGAACTTGAAAATAGACAGGCCCGATATATCCAACATTGGCAGCCTGCCCTCCATACCCAACCTCGAGCGGGTACTGGAGTCTGCCTTGACCTCCTTTCCCGAAGTCAAAGCCGGTGCTTCCCGCATACGTCAGCAGGAAATCAGCATGGATTTGGCCAAAACCGTAGGACTGCCCAGACTCAGTGCCAGCTGGAGCTATGGTTCCGGATACTCGGGGGCATCCCAGGAACCTGTGGGAGACCCCGAACTGGAGGTCTTCCCCATCGGAATCACCGAAACCAGCCTCGAAACCGTGTACTCCAGCGCTTTGAGCTACAATGAATTCCAGACGCGGCCTTTCAGTGATCAAATTGCTGAGAACATCAATCAAAGCCTGTTCTTCAGCCTTTCGGTACCCATCTTCAACGGCTGGTCCGTGCGCAACGGCGTGCGCCGCAGCGAAATCGGCATCGCCCAAGCAGAGCTCCAGCTCGAGCAAGTGCAGCAAGGCCTGCAACAATCGGTGGAAAGGGCCCACCGTGACGCCCTCAACGCCGTGGAAACATTGACTGCAGCAGAACGCGCTGAGGCTTCCGCGAAACTGGCCTTTGACAACGCCGAATTCCGCTTCGAGCAGGGAGCGTCCACACAGGTCGACTACACGCAAGCCCGCAACCGATACGATACCGCGCGCCTTCAGGCATTGCGCTCCCGTTATGACCTCGTCTTCCGCATCGCCATCCTCGATTTCTATTCCGGCCGCGGACTTCGTTTTGACATCTTCTAAACGATGAAAGGAAAGCGCCTGTACTACATCCTCGGTGGCGGCGTCTTGCTGCTCATTGTCCTCGCCTCCGTCTTGGGAGGCGGGCCAGAAATTCCAAGGGCTGAAACCGACACCATTCAACGCCACCGCATTGTAGAGACCGTCATTGCCTCAGGTCGCATCCAGCCCGAGGTGGAGGTCAAGGTTTCGGCAGAGGTAAGCGGTCAGCTCATCGAGCTGCCCGTGCGTGAAGGCGACCGGGTCGCCACCGGAGATCTGCTGGCCCGCATCAACCCCGACATCTTCGAGAGCCGCCTGAGTCAAGCCAAAGCGGCATTGGACAATGCCCGTGCGAGCCAGGCCACCGCGGAAGCCCGCCTCGCCCAATCACGGGCAGCCTTCGGGGCAGCCGAACTCGCGTTCAACCGGAACCGAGACCTGTACAATCAGGGTGTTTTGAGTGCATCGGATTTCGAACAGGCCGAGGTCTCCTTCAAAAGCGCCCAAGCTGATCTTGAAGCATCCCAGCAAAGCCTTCGCTCCGCCGGTTTCACGATACGCAGTGCAGAAGCAACGGTCACAGAGGCCGAAGAAAACCTGCGTCGCACGGTTTTGCGGGCTCCACAGGCTGGGACGGTTACCGCCCTTGTCAAGGAGGAAGGAGAGGGCGTCCAAGGCATCGGCTCCTTCCAAGGCGAAGTCATCATGAAAATCTCCGAACTCGGGGCCATGGAAGTCGATGTGGAGGTCAATGAATCCGACATCGTGAAAGTGGCCCTGGGAGACACGGCAGGCATCGAAGTAGATGCGTACACCGATCGAGACTTTCGCGGCATCGTAACCGAGATTGGCAATACAGCCCTGAATGCCACAGGAGCCGCACGACTGAGTCTCGAAAGCGTCACCAACTTCAGTGTCAAGATCCGCATCCTTCCAGAAAGCTATGCCGACCTGCGCTCGGGCCGGGACAGCAGCTGGACCCCCTTCCGCCCTGGGATGTCCGCCACCGTCGAGATCGAAACGGAAGTGCAATCAGATGCCCTCGCCGTCCCCATCAAGGCCGTCACCACGCGACCCGACACTTCAGGAGAGACCGGGGCCCCCTCCGTTCTCTGCGTTTTCCTGTTGGAAGAAGGCAAGGCCGTCCGCCGCGACATCACCACAGGCATTCAAGACAACCAAGTAATCGCCCTGTTGACCGACCTGCCGGAAGGGGCCACCGTCATTACCGGGCCCTATGATCTCATCAGTCGAAAACTCGACGATGGTGATCCCGTCCATTCAGCAGATGGGCCTTCATCCCATTCAGACGAATCCGGGTTCTCGGTTTCCATCTCGAACCATTGATCGATGATCCTTCTGCTCGAAACATCGACACTCAATTGTTCGGTGGCACTCGCTACCCCGGCAGGCGAGTTGGTCAGAGTATGCGAGGAAAACAGCGACCAGTACCTCCACGCTGAACGGCTCCACGTTCTGATCGATGACCTATTGAAGTCTGCAGGAGCGAAGCGCGACAACCTCACTGCGATTGCCGTTGGCCGCGGTCCCGGTTCCTTCACTGGACTTCGAATCGGCGTCTCAGCTGCCAAGGGAATGTGCACCGGTCTGGGCATCCCTCTGCTCGCACCCTGCCCTTTGAAGGCACTGCAGCATCAAGGCATGCAAGCCCACCCGGACCTCGCTTCGGAACCCAAACGCGTCGTACCGGCCATCGACGCACGGCGCATGGAGCTCTACACCTTGGACTCCGAAAACAGACCCGCAGCCATCGAAGTAAACACCGCATTCCGCGAGGACCTTGGTTCCGGTCCGGCTCTCCTTGTGGGTGATGGCGCCGACAAATGCACAGAAGCCCTTCAGGGCCACCCCGCCGACTGGCGTTTTCTCCAGTGCTTTCCCTCCGCAGCGGCTTTGGTTCCTGAAGCCTGCCAGCGGATGGCCGAAGGGCGTTTTGAGCATGTCGGTGATTTTGAACCCTTCTATTTGAAGGACTTCAAGCCTGGCCGCCCCAAAGATCCCCTGGGCTTGCGCGCTGCATCCTTTTGATCATGCCTCGACTGCTGCTCCTTTTGTCTCTCGCCTGCCTCTCCTTGTCCGGCTGTCGCGATACTCCCGGTGTCATCCCATACGTAGCCGTGGATGTCGACATCAATCTGTCCCTTCCTGCATACAACAGCCTGAATTTCCCAGGCAACTGGCTCTACATCTCCGGTGGCAGCCGCGGGCTCATCGTATACCGCTATACGCTCGATGAATTCGTGGTTCTCGACCGCCACGCCACATACGACGTGGGTGCAGGTTGCCAATGTTCGGTGGCCGCGGACGGCTATACCATTGAGGACCCCTGCAGTGAATCTCAGTGGTACATCTTCGATGGCTCCATCATCCAAGGGCCCACCACCGCGCCACTGGAGCGGTACACGACCACTTGGATTCCGCCGGTCCTCACCATTCGGAACTGACGCGAAAAACGGAATCCAACCCCAACGAAAAAGCCCCGGCAGAACCGGGGCTTTTCGATTGGCCAGCCCACTGAAAGGCCAACCTCACAGTGGGCAAATCTCAGTAACGGTAAGCGTCGCTCTTGAACGGTCCGTTCACGGGCACACCGATGTAGTCGGCCTGCTCCTGCGACATCACTTCCAGGTCCACACCGATCTTGGCGAGGTGGAGACGGGCCACCTCCTCGTCGAGGTGCTTGGGCAGCGTGTACACCTTATTCTCGTAGCTGCCGGCATTCTTCCACAGCTCGATTTGGGCAATGGTCTGGTTGGTGAAGCTGGCGCTCATCACGAAGGAAGGGTGACCGGTGGCACAACCGAGGTTGACCAAGCGTCCTTCGGCGAGGAGGATGATGTCCTTGCCATCGATGGTGTACTTGTCGACCTGCGGCTTGATGTTGTCGTGGGTCGATCCGTGGTTCTCCTTGAGCCAAGCCACGTCGATTTCATTGTCGAAGTGTCCGATGTTGCAGACAATGGCCTTGTCCTTCATCGCCTGGAAGTGCTCGGCGGTCACAATGTCCTTGTTTCCGGTGGCGGTCACGACGATGTCGCTCTCGGCACACGCGTCCACAAACTTCTTGACCTCGTAGCCCTCCATGGCGGCCTGAAGCGCGCAAATCGGATCGATCTCGCTCACAATCACGCGGCAACCGGCATTGCGCAAGCTGTCGGCAGAGCCCTTTCCGACGTCACCGAAACCGGCTACGCAGGCCACCTTGCCCGCCATCATGATGTCGGTGGCGCGGCGGATGGCGTCCACACAGGACTCGCGGCAGCCGTACTTGTTGTCGAACTTGCTCTTGGTCACGCTGTCGTTGACGTTGATCGCCGGCATGGGAAGCGTACCCTTCTTTTCGCGCTCGTAGAGACGAAGAACGCCCGTCGTGGTCTCTTCGGAAATGCCCTTGATGCCCCCTGCGAGCTCAGGGTGGTTGTCCAAAATCACATTGGTGAGGTCACCCCCATCGTCGAGGATCATGTTGAGCGGCTGGCGGTCCTCCCCGAAGAACAGGGTCTGCTCGATGCACCACTCGTACTCCTCCTCCGTCATGCCTTTCCAAGCATACACGGGAATGCCCGCAGCAGCAATGGCCGCGGCAGCGTGATCCTGCGTGGAGAAGATGTTGCAGCTGGACCAGGTGACGTCAGCACCGAGCTCCTTCAAGGTCTCGATGAGGACAGCGGTTTGGATGGTCATGTGCAGGCATCCGGCAATGCGGGCACCGGCCAAGGGCTTTTCCTTGCCGTAGCGCTCGCGAAGCGCCATCAGTCCGGGCATTTCAGCTTCCGCAAGCTGGATTTCCTTTCTTCCCCATTCGGCGAGGTTGATGTCCTTCACCTTGTAAGGCAATGCAGTAGTGGTATTGGAGACGCTCATGCGTTCGTGTTGGAATTGGGTGCAAAGATAGCCGCCGCATAACGGGCTGGAAAACAGGATTAACACAGGTTTGCCGTCGTTTTGTTTCCTTGCGCTCCCATGCCGGAAAGTTCCTTCCCCATGACCCTGCCTGAAGGGGCTGTGCTCATCGCAGAACCTTGCGTTGGCAAACTCGAGCTGCAAAGGGCCGCCTTGAAGGCCCTTTGGGGGCGTCAGGGGTGGCCTGAATGGCAGCTTTTGCCCAATGGAAAGCCGGTTTTGACGGCCGATGACCAACACTGCAGCCTCTCCCACGGCGGTGGGTGGGTTGCGGCAGCCATGGCGCCACACCCCATCGGAATCGACGTGGAGGCACCCGGCGAACGGCTGGCCCGGGCGCGGCGACGGTTTGCCGGCCCCGCCGACGCGCCCGTCCTCGACCTGTTCGGCGACAACCTGGACACGCTGTGCCGCCTGTGGACCGCGAAGGAAGCGGCCTTCAAGGTCTTCGGAACGGGGCTCGATTTTCTGACCGGATTGGAATGGCGCGACATCCACAACGAAAGTGCCAACGTATGGGCACCGGTCCAGTCCCAATGCCTCCGCATCACCTGGTGCCGGCTCCTTGAACCGGACGCTTGGCTGGCTGTGGCAACCACCGCTCCCGACCCATCGTTATGAGCAAACAAAAAGGGCGCCCCGTGGGCGCCCTTCTGAACATATGACAGACGGTCAGCGATCAGCGCTCAATGCCTTTGTGGCGGCGCTCATCGGAGACACTCAACTTCTTGCGGCCCTTGCGGCGACGTGCTGCGAGTACGGCGCGTCCAGCGGCGGAAGCCATGCGCTCACGGAAACCGTGCTTGTTGCGGCGCTTGCGAACGGAGGGTTGAAATGTCCTTTTCATGACACAGGGTTTCGAAATAGGGAGCGCAAAGATAGACAACCATTCGGTAATTCCGCAGGGGTTCTCGCACAACATCCGATGCCCCTGATTGCGCCTCCGCAAGTTCGTGCAACATAGCTTTACCGCCTCATCGGAAGCTCCCCGTCACCTTGGCCCGACACGCCCGCAATACTCCTGAGGATCCCCTCGCTCCCCCTCCCGCCAAAGGCAAGCTCAACCGCGACGGATTCCGGCAGTTTGGACGCATTGCACCCTACCTGCGTCCACACCGTCTCAAGTTCGCACTGGGCATTGTGCTCATTACGCTTTCAGGTCTCCTCACGCTCGTTGTCACCCGTCTGTGGGGCCAGCTCGGCGGCGTTGGTGTCGACCCCGGGGTCGGATCTGCCGGATTTGAATTGCCCCTGCCCATCGACCCCGGCGACCTGAAAAGCATCGGCGCGGCCATCCTTGCCGTCCTCATCCTGCAATCGGCGTTGAGCTTCATTCGCATCTGGCTGTTCGGCGAAATCACGACCCGCATGCTCAAGGCCCTCCGCGAGGACGCCTTTGCCGGCATGATCACGCAACCCATGGCCTTCTTCGACACCCGCCGGGTGGGCGACCTCGGCAGCCGCATCGCCGCCGACATCGAGGCCATACGCGACACCTTCACCACCGTGTTGGCCGAGCTCGTGCGGCAGACCATCATCATCGGGGGCGGCTTGCTCGCCCTGATGACCTTCAGTTGGCAGCTGACCCTTTGGATGCTCGGGTCACTCCCCGTGGCCATCCTCTCGGCCATGTTTTTCGGGCGGTTCATCCGTTCCATGTCCAAGCAGACCCAGCAGGCGGTGGCGGAATCCAATACCATTGTCTCGGAGACCCTGACCGGAATCGTGAGCGTGAAGGCTTTTGCCCGAGAAGCCTATGAACTCACCCGCTACCGCGCCAAGGTGGAGGCGGTACGCGGCATCGCCCTGAAGACCGCCCTCTGGCGGGGCGCATTTGCCAGCTTCATCATCGTGATGATCTTCGGCGCCATCACGTTGGTGCTGTTCCAAGGGGCCAGCATGCTGCAGTCAGGCGAACTCAGCTCCGAGCAGTTTTTCAGCTTTCTGCTGATGACGGGGCTCGTGGCGGGCAGCATCGGGGGCATCGCCAACATCTTCGGCGACCTCCAACGCGGGTTTGGAGCCATCGAGGAAGTCATGGACCTGGTCGAGGAGCAACGCGAGGGGGTTTCCTTGGAGGAAGGGGAAGAGAAACCAGGCGGTGCGCGGCTTTCCGTCCAATTCCAGGGGGTTGGATTCCACTATCCCAACCGCGCCGATGTCCAAGTCCTCAAGGGCATCGACCTCGAACTCAAGGCGGGAGAGACCCTCGCCCTCGTCGGCGGATCGGGCGCGGGAAAGTCCACGATCGCATCCCTTCTCACCGCATTCCGCCACCCCACCTCCGGTGCACTTTACGTCGACGGCAAACCCATTGCCGACCACGAATTGACCCCTCTGCGCCGGCGCATGGCGCTCGTGCCCCAAGAAGTCATCCTCTTTGGCGGCACCATCGAGGAGAACATCCGTTACGGCCGACCCACGGCCTCGGAAACCGATGTCCGGCAAGCGGCTACCGACGCCCTGGCCCTCGGGTTCATCGAAGGGTTTCCCGATGGGTTTGACACGCTCGTTGGAGAGCGCGGCGTGCAATTGTCGGGCGGACAGCGCCAACGCATCGCCCTGGCCCGGGCCTTCCTCCGGGATCCCGACCTCCTGATCCTGGACGAGGCCACCAGCGCCCTCGACGCCACGAGCGAAAAAGCCATCCAAGAGGCGCTGGACCGGCTCATGCAAGGGCGCACTTCGCTGGTCATCGCCCACCGCCTGTCCACCGTTCGGGCCGCCGACCGCATCGCCGTGCTCGAAGCCGGCCGCATCGCCGAGATCGGCACCCACGACGACCTCATGGCGCGCAACGGCCGCTACCGGGAACTCGTGGAACACCAACTGGACAACGGCAGCCAATTGGGGCCGGCCATTCCGGCGAGCGGGTTGTAAATTTGGGCATGGCCTCCCCACGACGCGCGCTCATTACCGGCATCACCGGTCAAGACGGCGCCTACCTCACAGAACTGCTGCTTTCCAAAGGCTACGAGGTGCACGGCATCAAGCGCCGGGCGTCGCTGTTCAACACCGACCGCATTGACCACCTGTACCAGGATCCGCACGATCCCAACATCCGGCTCAAGCTGCACTACGGCGACCTGACGGACTCGACCAACCTCATCCGCATCGTACAGGAAGTCAAGCCGCACGAGATCTACAACCTCGCGGCCATGAGCCACGTGAAGGTGAGCTTCGACACACCGGAGTACACCGCCAACGCCGACGGCGTCGGAACCCTGCGCTTGCTCGAGGCCATCCGCATCCTCGGCATGGAACAGGACGTACGCTTCTACCAGGCTTCAACCTCGGAGTTGTATGGACTCGTGCAGGACGTGCCGCAGAGCGAAACGACGCCGTTCTACCCGCGCAGTCCCTACGGTGTGGCCAAGCTGTACAGCTTCTGGATCGTCAAGAATTACCGCGAAGCATACGGCATGCACGCCTCCAACGGCATCCTCTTCAACCACGAGAGCCCGGTGCGCGGTGAGACCTTTGTGACGCGCAAGATCACGCGGGCGGCGGCCAAGATTTCGCTGGGGCTGCAGGACGACCTCCACCTCGGCAACCTGGACGCCAAGCGCGACTGGGGGCACGCCAAGGACTACGTCGAGGGGATGTGGCGCATGCTGCAGCAGGACCACTCAGACGATTACGTCCTCGCCACCGGACATACGGTGACCATCCGATCCTTTGTGGACATGGCCTTCCGAGAGGTGGGCATGGAACTCGAGTGGCAAGGCGAAGGTGTGGAAGAAAAGGGAATCGACAAGGCAACGGGCAAGACGCTCGTCTCTGTGGATCCGCGCTATTTCCGCCCCACGGAGGTGGACCTGCTCGTTGGTGACGCCACCAAGGCCAAGGAGAAATTGGGTTGGACGCCCACGCACAGCCTGGCCGAACTCTGTGCCGAGATGGTGGCCTCCGATGTCGCCCTCTTCAAGCGCGACAAGTACCTGCTCGACGGCGGTCACGACATCCTCAACCAGCACGAGGCGTAACGCGCTCCGCGCGAAGTCTGAACCGACAGCCGGAAGGAAACCGCCTTATTGTGCGGTCACCTCCACGAGGTTGTCCTCCTGGAGGTAGTAAAGATAGCCCTTGACAAGCGGCCCATCAGGGCGTTGCAGGGCCTGCATGTAGCCCCGCACCTGTTTGACGTACTGGCCGTGCTGGCCGGGGTCCGCTTCCTCGCCGGTCTTGAAATCGAGCACATCGATGCGATCGCCGAAGTCCACGACCCGGTCCGGACGCACCACCTCTCCACCCGGTGCCAGGACATCACGCTCGATGTACACGCGGCCCGTACCGTCGAACCAAGGTGCCACAGCAGAAGCGTCCAAGACCCCCTGCACCGCCTTCACGACCTCGTCCCAATCCTCCTGTGCACATCGCATCCAAGGCCAACTGCGCTTCAAAACGCGCTCCGCATCCGCTGCGGTCCGAAGGGTCGCCAGCACCGCGTGCACGGTCTTGCCAAATTCCTGGGGCGTCATCCGCCCGAGGACCGGCAGGAAGCGGTCGTCCCGGCGACCGGCCAGTACATCGTCGGAAATGCCGTGAAAGACAAATCCATCGATGGCATGGGCTTCTGCTGCATCGATGTCAGCCTCCCCTTGCAATGGCCCCGCAGCTCCCATGTCACCCGTCATCCAAGGACCTGAAGTCAAATCACAGCCGAATGCGTCTTCCACGCCCCGTGCCACCATTCTGCCGACTTTCCCCGGCAGGTCCTGTTTGCGCCACTCCTTCTTCTCCACATCAATGACGATGTGAAGCCGCACCTCAGCGCGTGTTGTGCAGACATAGGCCACATTGGTGGCATCGAACCTTTGACGTGCGTGCTCCCCTTCCCAAACCGAATGCGCAGCCGTCTCGTTCAAGACTGATTTGGGCACCACAACTCCGGGAACGCCAAACGTTTCCGCGTCCAACAAGGCCGGCATCAACACCTCTGATTTGTGGATGTCGGAATCGTCAAAGCGCGTGATGACCACAGGATACTGCAATCCCTTGCTCTTGTGCACCGTCAGGATGCGAACGGCATCCGGTCCGGGCAGCACCCGAATCGATTGATCTGCTCCCTTCCGGTGCCAATGGGCAAGGAATCCCGCCATTCCATGGTCCATTGCCGCCCGCTCCGACGTCTGTTCCATGAGCGCCTCAGCATGAGCGGGATACCGCATGTCCAAATCGAGCGCGCGGAGGATGCGGCCCATGCATTCCGATAGCGGCAGGGCCGACCAGGCAGCCCGATCGAAATCAGGAACCAACGCTCCCACCAAGGCCTCCGAATCGAGCACGCCATATCTGCCCTCCGAACCATCCTTGCGCTTGTAGGTTTCCCACTTATGATGTTTGGCCAACATCTCCGCCTCATCCCAATCGCGGCCCGCCTCCGCCTCCAGCGCACCCCACGCTTGCACGAACTTCAAAAGGGGACCGGGTGGCTCGGGGTCCACCAACAATTCCATCAAATGGACCACGGCGAGCGCTGCAGGGTGGCGCCCCAACGCCAAACTCTCATCCGTAAAAGGAATGATGCGCGGAGTGGAGCCCAACAAGTGCTCAGCCAATCGTTTGGCCTCCTTGTTGGTCCGGACGAGCAGGGCAATGTCCCCCGGTCCGAATCCGTCTTCCAGCGCCCGGCGGATCCGGGCCTCCATCCAATCGCACACTTCAGCGAATCGATCGTCCGCCGTCGGTGCATCCAGGACCTCCACCTCCACGGCTCCGGGAAACTCTTTTCGAGGGTGTTGTTCCTGTCCCTGGTAAACCCCATCCAATCCAGCCCCCAAACCTGAAGCCAAAGCACCGTAAAGTGCATTGTTGAAGCCCACTATCTCAGGTGCACTGCGCCAATTGTCCAGGATGGGCTCATCGTCAAACGCCTGGCCCATCTGCACAGCCGCATCCTGCAACGCAGGCGGAAGCCCATCCGGGTCGTCCGAAACCAGGTCAGGCAAAGACAAGAGCTGTCGGTGGTCACCATTGCGCCATCGATAGATGGCTTGCTTTGCATCGCCCACGACCAGGGACAAATGGCCTTGGGCGAGGGACTCACCCACCGCAACGGCGAGGTTGTGCCATTGGGTCACCGAAGTATCCTGGAATTCATCAATGAAAATGTGATCGTACCGTTCTCCGGTGCGCTCAAAGATGAAAGGTGCAGGGTTTTGGGCGACCACCTCGGAAATCATGGCGTTCAATCCCCCCAAGGTTCTGACATTCTCTTCTCGCTGCACCTCCATGCTCGCCTCGCGCAGGGCCGACAAGGTTCCAATCAGCGGCAAACGATCCGACAACATCTGACGGGTGCGGAAATCTCGGCCTGCCTCACACTTGGCCTGCTGGACCTCCATTGCCGCCACCTCGGCCAACCGGTCGTGAAAAGGCGCAATGGCAGCGGCACCGTCAGCATCGCTCTTTTTCGCCCATTGACCCTCTTCCAATCCCGCCGTCAAGGTGGATCCCCTCTCCTCTGCCTTGCCCGCAACGATGCTGGGCAACCAGCTTTTCGTCACCCATTTGCCGCTGAAAGTGTCGTGTAGACCAGCCGCATCCAGGTCCAAGGCCAACTTCCGGGCCATCTGACGCAATGCCGTCCTGCGCTGCCACACCTCTTTTCGCATTCGGTCCTGTACCTCCAAGAACCGACCGGGTGTCCAACCATCCAACGCCCGGAGCAGAGGCTGCATCTGCTCCTGTTCAATGGCTTTGCCAATGTCAATGAGCTGCTTTCGCACCTTCGCGTCCCGGTCATCCTCTACCGCCTGCTCCACAAATCGGCCAAGCAATTCCGTCAATTCGACGTCTCGCCCCATCTGGTCGAGGACCCGGTCCACAGCCGATTCCAACAGGCGGGCCGTATCCAACTCAATGGAAAAGTCGTGCTCCAATTGCAGGTCTGCAGCGAAGCCGCGGACCAGGCCTCCGACGAATTTGTCGAGGGTCATGATGGACAGTTCTCCGTAGTGTCGATACAGGGTGCGCCTCAATTGACGGGCCCGCTCCGACAATTTGGCATCATCCAAACCCGTCACCCGGCGCAAGCCTGGCGCATGCGGACTTGAAGCGAAGTCCAAAGCGAGCACATCCAACTCGGATACCACCCGGTCCTTCATTTCCTGTGCCGCCTTGTTCGTGAAAGTCAGTGCCAGGATGCGACGGAACCGCAAAGGATCCTCCGAACCCAAACAGCACCCGAGATAGGCTTCCACGAGCCGGAAAGTTTTCCCACTGCCCGCAGAAGCGCGCATGACACGGAAACCTCCCCTGCCCTGCACACTTTCCTCAACCGTGTGATCCGCTCTTGACATGGCAGCCAAGTTCGCCCCTTGGACAGCCCTTCCCAAGCCCCATACCACCCTTTTCGTGGAAGAATTGCAACCTCGGGAGGTCCATAGCCGTTGAGGAAGCAGGAAATTCACGACATGAACCCAATTCGGACTTCCGGCCCCGTCATCATGGTGGCTTTCTCTGTTTTTTTCCTGGCAACGGGGTGCAAACCCGAACCCATGCATGGAGGCCCGGGCACGCTCACATTGAACGCGGAGTTCCGCATGGGGGGGGACTCGGTGACCGTGGGCCGGACGGCGGTAGACGCTGCGGACAACAACCTGCGGCTCGAGACTTTCTCCATCTACCTCGGCGCCATCGAACTGCTCAATGACACCGGTGCCGTCAGATTGTCGGATGCCGAACGATGGGACGCAGGCGCGCCCAACAGTTGGGAGTACGTGGTTGAACCCGGCACATACAGTGGTTTTCGCGTGCACCTCGGCGTACCCGCCGAGTTCAATACCGACACCGACCCCACCATCTGGCCCAACAGCCACCCCCTGGGGGTCACCGGCAGCGCCGGCATGTTCTGGAGCTGGAACACCGGCTACATCTTCAGCAAATTCGACGGCAAGGCCGACACCACAGGTGCCGATTCCTTCACGCATCCCTATGCCTTCCATATCGGTGGGGACGACCAGCTCATCGAGGTCCGGTACAACGAACCCTGGACGGTGGCCGAATGCTCCTTCCACACCTTTGACCTCGAGGCTGACATCCTGGATTTCCTGGTCAATGGCAACGACACCATCGATGTCCGAGACGACAACATTACCCACACGGGTGACAATCCCGCTCTGGCACAGCGCTACGTCGCCGCCCAGCAGCAGGCCGTGACCCTGCGAAAGCAGGAATGAGGTCGGCCAAGCTAACTTGGTGCTGATGGAACGCGCTCGGCATCGGATCTACCCCCAGACCACCGGCACCCTCTTGGGTTGCGCCGTGGCCATGCTGGCTTTCCTGGCCGGGTGCAAGCCCGATCCGACGACGGAGTGCAAGACCCCGCCGGGAGCCACACCATACGAAATCGACATCCCGCCGTTTTTTCCGCCAATGGACATCCCACCGGACAACCCGATGACGGTGGAAGGAGTGGAATTGGGGCGCCTGCTTTTCTGGGAAAAAGGCTTGAGCATCGACAGCACCATAAGCTGTGGCTCCTGCCACCTGCCGAGCTTCTCCTTTTCCGACCCAAGCCCGGTTTCCACCGGGGTTTCTGGCGCCCAAGGCACCCGAAATGCCATGGCCCTCATCAACATGGGGTGGGCCCAGCACTTCTTCTGGGACGGACGCGCCGCAACGTTGGAAGAGCAGATTCTGGATCCCGTTCCCCATCCCGACGAGATGAACCTGCCCTGGGACGAGGCGGTGGCCCGTTTGGCGGCTGATCCGGACTATGCGGACCGCTTCTTCGTGGCCTTCGGGGAAGAAGGGGTCAGCGCCGCCACGACCACCAAGGCCATCGCCCAGTTCTTGCGGACGATGGTTTCCGCGGACAGCAAATTCGACCGCTGGCGCCGGGGCGAAGTCCAGCTCACCGAACAGGAATTCATGGGCTACGAGATCTTCAACCGCGAGGGCGGAGACCCCGAAGTCGTCACCGGCGGACAATTCGGCGGCGATTGCTTCCATTGCCACGGCGAGGCCGGCCTCCAATTCTCCGATTACCTGTTCCACAACAACGGACTCGACGCGACTTTCGCAGCGGATCCCGGGCTGGCAGGCATTACGGGACAGGCCCTGGACAGCGGCCGTTTCCGCACCCCCACCCTGCGCAATGTGGCCCTGTCGCCCCCCTACATGCACGACGGCAGGTTCAACACCCTCGAAGAAGTGGTGGAGCACTACGACTCCGGCGGCCAGCCCTCGGCCACCATTGACCCCTTCATGAAATACAGTTCGGGCGGTCTGATGCTGCAGCCCCAGCAAAAGGAGGCGCTCATCGCATTCCTGCATACCTTGACCGACACCGCGTTCGCTCACAATCCGGCCTTCGCGGATCCGCACTGACCCATGAAACTCCGCCGCTTCCTGCTCACGCTCGGACCCGGCATCCTCTTTGCGTCGACCGCCATCGGGACGAGCCACCTCGTGCAGTCCACCCGTGCAGGCGCCGAATACGGCTATGCCCTGCTTTGGGCGATCCTCGCCGCCAACATCGCCAAGTACCCCTTCTTTGAATTCGGTACGCGCTACGCCAACGCCACGGGCACCACGCTCATCGCCGGCTTCCGCACGTTCGGAAAGTGGGCCTCGTGGTCCTACCTCATCCTGACGGCCCTCACGTGCACCTTCGTCATGGGGGGAGTGGGCATCGTGACCGCCTCCTTTCTGGACCACCTGTTCGGCGTGTCACAAGCGCTCGGAATCAATGCCACCCCGCATGTCGCGGCCCTGACATTCAGCGCCTGTGCCGGCGTCCTGCTCATGGGACGCTACGCCACGCTCGACAAGGTGATCAAGGCCATCAGCCTGATCCTGCTCGTCGGGACCGTCGGTGCCACGGTGGGGGCCCTCTTGCATACGCCCCTGTCCGCTGTGCCGCCTCCACCGGAGGATTTCAGCCCGTGGACCGGCCGCGATTTCGTCTTTCTGATCGCGCTGCTCGGTTGGATGCCGACGGCCGTGGATTTGACACCGTGGGTCAGCATTTGGACGCTGGAGCGTTACCGGCAAACCGGTTTCACGCCCAAGCTGAAGGAGGCCCTGCGAGAATTCAATCTCGGGTACGCTTTCTGCATTGGATTGGCCGTGTGTTTCCTCCTCCTTGGCGCGCTGTTGCTGCGCACACAGGAAATGGCCCTTCCCAACGGAACGGCCGCGTTTGCAGCCGGCGTCATCGGGCTCTACACGGAAGTACTTGGAAATTGGAGCACTCCTTTTGTGGGATCGGCTGCTTTCGCTGCCCTTTTCGGCACCTGCATCGCCTGCCTGGATGGCTTCAGCCGCAGTTTCGGGCATGGCATTGCCGCACTGCGCGATGCCCCTGTAAAAACGCGCCATGAGCGCACCAGCCTGGTCCTCATTTCCATCGGGGCACTGGTACTCATTACCGCGTTCCCCTCAGACATTCGCACCCTGCTGGACCTCGGCAACATCCTGAGTTTCTGCATCGCCCCTCCTTTTGCACTGGCCATTCTCATCCTGGTTACCCGACAGGCCTTTCCAGAATCGGCCCGACCCAAACTGGGTCTGCGCATCACGGCTTGGTTGGGATTGGTCTTTCTTCTGGGCCTCACCTTTCTATTCCTCAGGCACCTGCTCCATTGAACCCCGGGGCAAGGAATTGACCAATGAGAAGTGAACAATTCCATGGCAGCCAAAGCCATACAGGTCGTGCCCTCGGTAATTTCCTAGCATGCAATCGGCACGCCGTAACCCAAACGGCCCATCCCGCGTAGGGGACTTCATGGCCCTCCGTCGTTGGTACTTTCTTCCACTTTGGACCGCTCTGTCAGCCCTTCCAGCAACAGAGTCCTACGGCCAGTGTCCCGTTTTTTTGAATACGGAGGCCTATCAGGAGCTGGAAAACACCTTGACTACGCCGCACTGGTTTCAATGCATCAGCAGCGTAACCGCAGATCCCGCCCCCTTCACCTTTAACCTCGCAGCCCAACCTGCCAACCATTCGGGGGTTTTGATCGATTGGGGGGACGGAAGCGCCCTGCAAAACGTGGGCAACTGGGACGGTGCTTCTTCCATCTCACACGAGTACAATCCCGACAAGTGGCAGACCTACACCATCCGGGTCGTCACCAATGCCTGCCCGGGAGGCACAGAGGGCATCCTCGTCTACGAGCCGGAGAACCCGGGAGCAGCATTGGTATATGGCAACAACAACTCCGGTTGTGCCCCTTTTGACGCCTACCCGAAAATTGACATCAACCTCGCCTTCAGCCCGACTTGGAGCTTCAGCCTGGATTGGGGAGACGGTTCCCCTGCAGATGAATTCACCATGGAAGACGTCCTGACGGACCCAACCTTTGATACCCTGCGTTTCAGCTCAAGTGTAGGCGACGAGATTTACCGCATCCTCGGTGCAACGCACGTCTACGACGCCCAAGCTTGCGGCTCCGGTGCGTGCGACCACACCTTGACACTCACCTATTCGAATTTCTGCTCCGTTCGCGGATCCAATACGCCTTACGTTCCGGGAGAAACCATCGTGGGAACAGGCTACAAGCAAACCACCCTTCCCAATGCCTTCCTCACCTGGGATGTAGACGAAGCCGAAGTGGAAGTGGCAGACCCCGTGCTCTGCTGGCCAGAGAACCAGACCACTGTGAGCAATGGGGCTTGCCCGAATTGCTGTGCCGCTTCAGAAGGAAACAACCTGGCTGGCAACGGAACCATCCGAACGGAACGCTGGAATTTCGGAGCGGCAACCTACATCGGCACCGGCCCGGATCCCACCAACTGGATCGATTGGGGCGCCGACTGCGCGAGCGAACAGGACCACCTCCTGTCCTTCCCCGGTCCGGGCATCTATACCGTGACGCTGTACACACAGAACCACTGCGGCGTGGACAGCGTAACGCAAGAAATCATGGTCACTCCCCCTCCAACAGTGGAAGTGACTTCTGACATCACAACCCTTTGTCCGGGCGAACCCTTCCAGTTCGAAACCGTGGCTTGGGCATCAGACCCTCCCCTGACAGCGGAAGACCTGAGTTTCAACTTCACTTACGGAGACGGGGCGTTCTCCATGACCATCCCCATTGTGGGCGGACTCATTCCCTTCGAGGGCATTCCGTCCCAGCCCGGGCACGTCTACGACGCAGCGGGTTCATACAATGCTTCCGTCCAGGTCTTTCCCACCCTCGCTCCTCTCTGCTTCGGAACAGATGCCATTCCAGTATCGGTTCTGGTGCCTCCCACCGCCGATTTCACGCTGCCCGAAGACACCTGCGCGCTTTCGGCCACAGTCCAACCTGATGATGCCTCAGTGGGCGCACTGGACTACACCTGGAGCCTCGATGGATCCGGCGTCATTGGCACGGACCCAACGGCACCTGCAGTCCCGCTGAATGGAGCGGGCGACTATACCTTCACCTTGGAAGTGGCCTCTGCCAATGGCTGCACAGACAGCCGCAGCCGCACGTTCACCCTTGCCGGAGTGCCCGAAGCGGCCTTCAACTCCGAGCCCGCCTGTCTGGGCAATCCCGTGGCGCTGGACGGCAGTCTTTCCATCACGGACGTGACCCAAGGTGGGCCCATCACCCAATATGCCTGGAACGTCGAAGGAACCGACCTGGCCGGTGAGACCACCTCTTTTGTTTCGGAAAATGCGGGCTCCATTCCCGTCACCCTCACCGTTACCACGGCTTCAGGCTGTTCGGATGAGACAACGGAATTCGTTCAAGTCCTTCCCAAACCAGAAGTGGAATTGGCCACACCGGACACCATCGGATGCAGCCCCTTCAACTTGGCGCTTGAGGCCAGTGACACCACGGGCAGTGTTGCCTCCTCGGCACTGAGCTGGTATTTCGGTCACGGTTCATCCAACCAGCTCGATGCAGACGGCACACACACCTGGCCACCAAACAACGGAGACGACACCCTGCATTACACCGTGCTGGTAGAAGCGGGAATCGGCACATGCAGCGATACGGCATCCCTCACGGTTTCTGTTGCCCCCGCTCCGTTTGTTCAGACCAACGGTGGCGATGTCTGCAGCGGCACACCATTTGATTTCGAAGGGAATGCCTTCAACCTGGGAGGAGAAGGACAATGGTATTGGGAGGTGGACAATGTTTGGTCCGAGGCCGCACAGGATTATGGAACCATCACCAGCAACTTCGAAGGTTTCTCCTACACCTTCGTCAATCCCGACGGCTTCACCGACACGGTCACCGTTGACTTGTCCGTGACGCGGGCCAATGGCTGTGCCGCCACCGATGCGGTCGCCTTGCTGGTCCGACCTGCATTCACCCCGCAGGTGGAAGACGCCTCAGGTTGCGCACCCCTGGCTTTTTCGACTCCATTCCAAGGAGCACTCTCCATGGACTGGGACTTTGGAGACCTTGCGAATCCCGGTCCCGATGGCGCTACAGCCCACCTCTACAATACGCCCGGTACGTACACCGTAACCGGACAAGGAACGAGCGTTTTTGGGTGCAATGGATCCAATCAGGCGACCATCGAAGTCTACGAGAGTCCCACGCCCACCCTCTCGGCACAAGATGCCTTGTGCGCTCCGGAACCTGTAATGCCCCTGCGTTCAGATGCCGCCACCGACGGAGCCTCCTCGTGGAGTTTGCAAGTGGACCTGGGTACCATCTACCCGTGGAACGGTGCGGTGGATACCGTGTTGCAACTGGCGCCAGGCAACCACCTGTTGACCCTGATGGCAAGCAATGACGAGGGGTGTACCGCAGAAGCGAGCACCACCGTTCTCGTCCAGGAAGAAGTCACAGCAGAATTCAACCTCCCTGCTGGCGGATGCGAGCCCATCCCCTTCAGCGTCAACAACGTCAACCTCTCTCCCGGTGCCATTCCCACCTGGATCATCGACACGCCATTCGGTACGGACACCGTAACAGGAGGAACGCCGACCGCTCCAGATTGGATCGCAGCACCTGGGTCTCCCGGCATGGCGGGCATTCCTGCTACCTACGGCATGGTTCTCCATGCATTGGATCCGCTGACCGGCTGCTCAGCAACCGCATCGGATTCCATCTCCGTGCAACCCCAACCGGTGGGCCAACTGACCATAGATGGCCTGAGCGGTTGTGATGTCATCGCCACGTTCACTTACTCCGGAACGGCGGACACCTTGATCTGGGATTTCGGTGACCCTTTTACCCCAGAGCAGGAAACAAGCACCCAGGCCCAAATCTCGCACGCCTACCCAAACCCATTGGGAACGGGTTATTCCACAGTGGCCACGGTAACCGCATTTTCTTCAGGGTGTGCGGACCAAGACGAAGTGACCCTCAACATTCCCGCCCTGCCAGTGGCTGGCTTTTCCCTGCCGGATACCCTTTGCCTCGGCGAAGGACTCGAGCTGGTCAACCTCTCCACGGGCATCCCCCTCGGTTTGGGAACGGCCGGGAACGCATGGACCTGGACCTTGGGAAACGACACTTTGGTCGGGTTCGAACCAACCGCTCCCGCCATCGACACCGCCCTCCTTTCGTCCGACCCGCTCAGCAATGCCTTGCTCGACATCACGCTGAATGTGGTCCACCCCGAGAATGGGTGCAGCGACGTGACCTCCACACAGGTGGTCGTCCTCGGACAGCCCCAGGCCAGTTTCATACTGACACCCGATGTGGTTTTTGATGCCCCGTATATCGCCAACATCATCGACCTGAATCAAGGGCCTGCGGGCATGACCACCACATGGCAGGCGGAAGGCGACGGTGAAATTGACCTGACCGAAGGCACCATTGCCTGGGATGACGACGCATATGGCACCCATGTGGTCGAAGTGACGTTGGACAATTACGGCTGCAGCGATTCCTATGCCACGGCCATTACCCTCGTACCCCCACCCCCGGCCATAAGCTTCGAGGGCGACACCACAAGCTGTGCCCCCCTTCAAGCTGTATTTACGGCCATTCCCGAAAGTGCCGTCGACAGCCTCGTCTGGTCATTTGGCGAAGGCACAACGCGCACGATAACGGAAAACCTGACCGAAACCGTAGGGTTCAACTACTACGAACCCGGCACGTACGAGGTGTGGATCACCGCCTATGGCCCCGGTGGGTCCGCCATTTCGGAGTCCCATACGGTGGAAGTCCTGGAGCAAGTCAATGCCGGCTTCACCATGTTCCCCGACGAATGCATCGAGGTAGGAGACATCCTGGAATTGACCCCCAATTTCGCCTATGACAATGCCACTTACACATGGCAATTCGGCGATGGTGCCACCGTATCCTCTCCGGAAGGGAGCATTGTCACCCACACCTACCTCTCCTCGGGCGACCCCTCCATCACCCTGGTCATCGAAAACGCGCTCTGCACGGACAGCACGGAACGGAGCACCTGCGTCATTGAATTCCAAGGAGGTACAGTGGGTGTCCCTTCGGCTTTCACACCCACTTTCGGCGGGGACGGGACGGGAGCCCAGGCTTACGCAGACGACGACTTCCGGGACAACGATGTCTTCTTCCCCCAGATTCAGGGCATCCCGGTAGCGTACAGCTTTACGGTGTACAACCGTTGGGGCGAGCAAATCTTCAGCACATCTGAACCCAATATTGGATGGAATGGCCATTTCCAAGGGAAAATGTGCAAGCAAGACGTTTATGTATGGCGCGTGGCGGCAGTCTTCCTCGATGGA
>JAURDB010000198.1 GCA_030828175.1 Flavobacteriales bacterium | reverse complement strand
GCCACATCGGTATTTTTAGTGGAGATTTTGATTGGTACTCCACCATTGTTTGGGTTTATCCACTCAGTAAATCTGAACAGGACCGTCTTACACCACTCGTCCATGACCTGGTAAGCGTCCGACAAGCCTTGTGCTGCTACCTTACCAACTCACACAAGAAGTTTTGTTATAACACTCCCCTTTATTCTTACCCTACTCAGAGAATGTCTTTGTTTACATTAGTTATAAATTTTAAATTAAGCTGATTTGTTTTTATTGCTAATATTTCATGTTGGATATAATTTAGATAGATGAAGTGACCCCTCTGGGACTCGAACCCAGGACCCTCTCATTAAAAGTGAGATGCTCTAACCAACTGAGCTAAGAGGTCAATAAAACTCTGATTTCAAAGAACAAGACAAAGATAGGAAAAACCTTTTAAATGGACAACATCCAACCCATTTTATTTTGTTCCTGATATTGACTATAAGTACAACGACGCATCGAATCATAATCAGGACGGAGTTTAACATGGGTAGGATTTTTTTCTTCCCACTCCTTACGCTCCTTCATCACACGCTTATAAGCTTCACGCTTATTGGGTGCCCACACATCGTTGAACCCACCACCTATCCAATTGAACAGGTAAAGGTAATCACCATTTGAACTACGATATAGTTTTTC
>JAURDB010000197.1 GCA_030828175.1 Flavobacteriales bacterium | reverse complement strand
CTCGTCCTTGGTTCGCGCGGACGTGGCGCATGGCGCGAGCTCGTGCTCGGGTCGACGAGCGCTCTCGCGGCTTCCTACGCCCATTGCCCGGTCGCCGTGATCCGTTGATCATCCGCGGGGACTGGCCCCCGCGGATGACACCCCCGTCGTAGGATCGACGGTCCATGTCGGATTCCGGGCAACTCCCTCTGTCGGTCCCGGACCCGACCGTCGACGCATTGCTCGAGGGCCTCAACCCCGATCAGTACGACGCCGTCGTCCACCCCGGCGGTCCGCTGCTGGTGGTGGCTGGCGCCGGTTCGGGCAAGACGCGGGTGCTCACCCATCGCATCGCTCACCTCGTGCGATCCGGCGTGCATCCCACGTCGATCCTCGCCATCACCTTCACTAACAAGGCAGCGAGCGAGATGCGCGAACGCGTCGCTGGGCTGGTTGGGCCCGTGATCAAAGCGATGTGGGTGAGTACCTTCCACTCCGCATGTGTGCGAATTCTGCGCGCTCACGGTGACCGGATCGGCTACCCGCGCAACTTCTCCATTTACGACCAGGCCGACGCCGTCCGCCTGACCGGTTACGTGGTCCGCGATCTCGGTCTCGACGCGAAACGTTTCGCCTCGCGCGCGGTGCACGCTCACATCTCGCTCTTGAAAAATGAGCTCGTCGACCCGCATCAGGCAGTCGCG
>JAURDB010000196.1 GCA_030828175.1 Flavobacteriales bacterium | reverse complement strand
CGTCGGTTCGGCCGAGCGGATGGGCGGTCATCGCGACGGCGGCCGTGGTGGCCACCGTCAGGGTCACTGATCCACTGTCTCACCCCCCGGAATCGGAGACCCCGGCAAGCGCCGGGGTCTCCGGCGTTTCGGTGAGCCCCGGTCGCGGTGGCCTCGCCTCGCACACCCCGGTTCTAGGATCGACGGTCCATGTCGGATTCCGGGCAACTCCCCCTGTCGGCCCCGGACCCGACTGTCGACACCTTGCTCGAGGGCCTCAACCCCGATCAGTACGACGCTGTCATCCACCCCGGCGGTCCGCTGCTCGTGGTCGCCGGCGCCGGCTCGGGCAAGACGCGGGTGCTCACCCATCGCATTGCTCACCTGGTGCGATCCGGTGTGCATCCCACGTCGATCCTCGCCATCACCTTCACCAATAAAGCGGCGAGCGAGATGCGCGAGCGCGTCGCCGGGCTCGTCGGACCAGTGATCAAGGCGATGTGGGTGAGTACCTTCCACTCCGCCTGTGTTCGAATCCTGCGCGCCCACGGCGATCGCATCGGCTATCCGCGCAACTTCTCGATCTACGACCAAGCCGATGCGGTCCGACTCACCGGCTACGTGGTTCGCGATCTCGGTCTTGATGCGAAGCGGTTCGCCTCGCGTGCGGTGCACGCTCACATCTCGCTGCTAAAGAACGAGCTC
>JAURDB010000195.1 GCA_030828175.1 Flavobacteriales bacterium | reverse complement strand
GCCTCAATATCTGGATCTAGTGGCAATGGATCTAGAGTAGACCATACATTATTAACTTGAGAAGAATTACAACCTAAAATAAATGTTGCAAATAAAACAAGTGAAACAAAAGTTATAAATAATTTGAAATTGACTTTAAATGATTTGATTATTTCCATATTGAAATTTTAGCATCTAAAGATAAAAAAAAATTGCAGAGAGGAAGGGATTCGAACCCTCGATTCCATTTCTAGAATACACGCTTTCCAAGCGTGCGCCTTAAACCACTCGGCCACCTCTCTAATTTAAACAGATTAGTTTCCAAAAACTTCAATTGAATTTTGTTGAGTTATTTTAGAGATTTCATCTATTTCTAAGTTATAAACTTCTGCTAGCTTATCTGCAATTATTTTTAAATATGAACTCTCATTTCTAGTACCACGATAAGGTGAAGGAGCTAGATAAGGTGAGTCTGTTTCTAAAACAATTTTATTAATTGGAATTTCATTAAGAAACTCAGATATTTTTCCATTCTTAAATGTTAATACACCTCCAATACCTAGATGGAAATTCAAATCTATGATTTTGTTTGCTTGATTTATATTTCCTGTAAAACAGTGAAAAATTCCCCTTAATTTTTCACATTTAAATTTTTCTAAAACTTTAAAAATTTCATCAAAAGAATCTCTTGAATGAATAACTATTGGTAAATCATAATCAATG
>JAURDB010000194.1 GCA_030828175.1 Flavobacteriales bacterium | reverse complement strand
AAGGCACCGACCTCACCCAGAACTTCGAATTCATCCAAGCCAATGGCACCGTATACCCGTTGACCAACGGCTGTACCGATGCGGCAGCATGCAACTACGACGCAGCAGCTACCGTCGATGACGGATCTTGTGAGTCGCTCAGCTGCGCTGGTTGTACGGACAATACGGCTTGCAACTACGACGACACTGCCACCATCGATGACGGCTCTTGTGAGTCGCTCAGCTGTGCGGGTTGTACCGATGCTACGGCGTGCAACTTCGACGCTTCTGCTACCATCGATGACGGATCTTGTGAGTCGTTGACCTGCGCTGGTTGTACCGATGCTGCGGCCTGCAACTACGACGATACTGCCACCATCGACGACGGATCTTGTGAGTCGCTCAGCTGTGCGGGTTGTACGGACAATTCCGCATGCAACTACGACGCTTCCGCCACCATCGATGACGGCTCTTGCGAGTCGCTCAGCTGCGTCGGTTGTACGGACAATACCGCATGCAACTACGACGCTTCCGCTACTATCGATGACGGCTCTTGCGAGTCGCTCAGCTGTGCAGGATGTACGGACAATACGGCTTGCAACTACGACGCTTCTGCCACCATCGACGACGGCTCGTGTGCCGAGGTCGATGTGTGTGGTGTGTGCGGCGGGGGCGGTGCCGATTCAGAGGCGCCCGTCATCAGCGGTATGCCCGCAGACATCAGCACGAG
>JAURDB010000193.1 GCA_030828175.1 Flavobacteriales bacterium | reverse complement strand
CGATGGTTCCTGTGTGGTTCCCGGTTGTACCAACCCCGATGCAACGAACTACAATCCGGACGCGACCTTCAACAACGGAACCTGTGAGTTCCTTGGTTGTACGGACACAGAGGCTTGCAATTTCGATGCTTTGGCCTTGACCGATGATGGCAGCTGCACCTATCCTGTGGACATCTATGATTCCGCGGAGTACGATTGCAACGGCGACTGTTTGGAAGACACCGATGGCGATGGAATCTGCGATGCTTTCGAGGTGCCCGGTTGCACGGACGTCATGGCCTGTAACTATTTCGGAGCAACCGATGACGACGGGTCCTGTGAGTACTTGACCTGCGCGGGATGTCCCGATCCTGAAGCGGACAATTACGAGCCCGGTGCGCTCATTCCGAATTCCGATCTATGTGAGTACCTCGGTTGTACGAATTCCGCTGCGGACAATTACGATGCCGGTGCCAACGTGGAAGATGGCTCCTGTGTCTTCAGTGGTTGCACCGATCCTGAGGCGGACAACTACGACCCCCAGGCCAATGTGGATACGAACTGTATTTACCTCGGTTGTGTGAACCCGGCGGCGGACAACTACGATGAGACGGCCAACACCAACGATGGTTCCTGCATCTTCTCCGGATGCACGGACCCAGAAGCGGACAATTACGATCCGCAGGCCAATGCCGACACGAACTGTATTTACCTCGGTTGCATGGATGCC
>JAURDB010000192.1 GCA_030828175.1 Flavobacteriales bacterium | reverse complement strand
AAAAGGCACTTGATCGGTAAATTTCAACGTCATCATGATCATCCGGGCCACCCAGAAGAAAATGATGTCAAAACCGGTCACCAGCACACTGGTCGGGTGATAGCGCTTGAGTGCCTCGGTATCATCCGGCCAGCCGAGTGTTGAGAACGTCCAAAGGGCTGATGAGAACCAGGTATCCAAGACATCATCGTCTTGGGTCAGTGTCACATCGGCACCGAGCTGGTACTTCGTCCGTGCGGCCTCTTCGTTTTCAGCCACATAAATCCGACCAGCGTCATCATAAAATGCCGGAATCCGATGGCCCCACCACAGTTGGCGGGAAATACACCAATCCTTCAGATCGCGCATCCAGGCAAAGTAGGTGTTTTCCCACTGTTTGGGGACAAACTGGATGGACCCGTTTTCGACAGCCTCGATTGCCGGTTTGGCGAGCGTTTCGACCGCGACAAACCATTGATCCGTCAATAATGGTTCAATCACGACACCCGAGCGATCACCACGTGGGACCTTCAAGGTGTGTGGATCAATGGTCTCTAATAACCCAAGAGCATCCAGATCAGTCACGATCTGTGCTCTCGCCTCAAAACGATCAAGGCCTCGATAAGCGTCAGGGACCTCATCGTTCAGTTTCGCGTCTTTGGTGAGGATGTTGATCATGGCCAGACCATGACGTTCACCCATGGCGTAGTCATTGAAGTCGTGAGCTGGCG
>JAURDB010000191.1 GCA_030828175.1 Flavobacteriales bacterium | reverse complement strand
AGGACACCTTCCAAATTCTTGGCGAGGAGCTTGGCTACAAAGTAGAGCTAGTTTCTCCAGAGGACGAGGAGCGCGAGCTTTATGAGGGCTTCGGTCTGAGCATTTCGACCGACATTGATGAGGAAGATTCTGAGAACCTCAGCCCCAGGCCTCCAGTTGTCACCGTAATGGGTCACGTTGATCACGGTAAGACGAGAGTTCTGGACTCGATCCGAAACTCTAATGTTGTCGCAGGTGAGGCCGGCGGCATCACCCAGCACATCGGTGCCTACCAGGTTCACACCATTCACGATGGTGTCGACAGGGCCATAACCTTCATTGACACCCCAGGTCACGAGGCCTTCACGGCGATGCGTGCCAGAGGAACCCAGGTCACCGACATCGCAATCTTGGTTGTTGCAGCCGATGATGGCGTGATGCCTCAGACCATTGAGGCGCTGAATCACGCCCAGGCAGCACAGGTTCCAATTGTGGTTGCAATTAACAAGGTTGATAAAGAGGGTGCGAACCCAGACAAGATTCGTCAGCAACTGACCGAGTTTGGACTGGTTGCCGAAGAGTTTGGTGGCGAGGTCATGTTCGTCGAGGTTTCCGCTCTGAAGAACATGGGTATGGACAAGCTGATGGATGCAGTCCTGCTGACCGCAGACGCCGCCTTGGACCTTCGTGCCAACCCTGACCGTTCTGCAAGAGGAGTCGCCATCGAGGCCAACCTTGA
>JAURDB010000190.1 GCA_030828175.1 Flavobacteriales bacterium | reverse complement strand
GAATCACTACCCTGCTGGCCCGCACCTCTCGCGCATCGAGACCCCCTCGGATTTACGCGAGCACTTTACTATTGAGGATTTACCAGCGGTATGTGATGAACTACGCGACTTCATTGTCGACGTCGTTTCAGAAAAGGGAGGGCACTTTGGAGCCAGCTTGGGCGTGGTGGAGTTGACAGTGGCGCTGCATTACGCGTTCAATACTCCGGAAGACCAATTGGTGTGGGACGTTGGCCACCAAGCGTACGGTCACAAAATCTTAACCGGACGCCGCGATCGGTTTCACACCAACCGCCAATACGGTGGCCTGAGTGGATTCCCGAAGCGCAGCGAAAGCGAATACGACACCTTCGGCGTTGGCCACAGCTCAACCTCCGTCTCGGCGGCCCTGGGCATGGCCGTGGCGAGCAAGCTAACTGGACAGCATGACAAGAAACACGTCGCGGTCATTGGCGATGGCGCCATGACCGCTGGATTGGCCTTTGAAGGACTCAACCACGGCGGTGCAGAAGATGCCAATTTGTTAGTCGTGTTGAACGACAACTGCATGTCCATCGACCCCAACGTCGGTGCGCTCAAGGAATACCTGACGGACATCACCACATCGAAAACCTACAACAAGGTCAAGGATGAAGTATGGCATTTGCTCGGGCGCATCTCCAAATTTGGCCCCAACGCACAAGCCATTGCACAAAAAGTAGAGTCGGCGGTGAAGTCTGCTTTGCTCAAGCAATCCAACCTCTT
>JAURDB010000018.1 GCA_030828175.1 Flavobacteriales bacterium | reverse complement strand
GCGCTGCATGCCCACCGACTCGTATTGGAAGATGCCCACCGTCTCTCCGCGCTGGAAGAGTTCGTAGGTGGTCTCGTCGTCCAGCGGAAAGGCTTCCGGGTCCAGGGTCGCACCGCTGCGCTTGCGAATGTTCTCCACGGCGTCCTTGATGATGGTCAGGGTGCGCAGCCCCAGGAAGTCCATCTTGAGCAGGCCGGCGTCCTCCGCAACAGCGTTGTCGAACTGCGTGCAGACCATGTCGCTGTCCTTGGCGGTGGCGACCGGCACGAAGTTGGTGATGTCGTCCGGGGTGATGATGACCCCGCAGGCGTGGATGCCCGTGTTGCGGACCGAACCTTCGATGATGCGGGCCTTCTGGACCACCTGGCCTTCGAGGTCGTCCCGGTCGTGGATGGCCTTGATGGCGTTGGCCATGTCGAGCCCCTCCTGTCCGCGCAGCTTTTCCTTGAGTTCCTGATCGGAGAGCTTGAACAGCTTGGCGAGCGAGATGTCGGGCATCTGCTTGGACAGGCGGTCCGCCTCGTGGTGGGGCAATTCCATCACGCGGGCCGTGTCCTTGAGCGAACTCTTGGCCGCCAGCGTGCCGTAAGTGATGATCTGGGCGACCTGGTTCGCGCCGTATTTGTTGATCACATAGTCGATGACCTTGCCCCTGCCCTCGTCGTCGAAGTCGATGTCGATGTCCGGCAGCGATACCCTGTCGGGGTTCAGGAACCTCTCGAACAGCAGGTCGTACGCGATGGGGTCCATGTTGGTGATCCCCGTGCAGTACGCCACCGCACTTCCCGCCGCCGAACCACGGCCTGGTCCCACACTCACGCCCATTTCCCGGGCTGCGGTGGTGAAGTCCTGCACGATGAGGAAGTAGCCGGGATATCCGGTGCGCTCGATGGTCTCGAGCTCGAAATCGAGGCGTTGCCGAATCTCCTCCGTGATTTCCGGATAGCGCTTCTCCGCCCCCTTGTATGTGAGGTGCCGCAGGTAGGCGTTCTCGCCCCTTTTGCCTCCGTCCGCTGCATCGAGCGGGTCCACGAATTCTTCCGGGATGTCGAAAGCGGGCAACAGGACGTCCCGTTCGAGCGCGTAACCCTCACACCCATCCACGATGTCCCGCACCGTCTCAAATGCCTCGGGTAAGTCAGCAAACAATTGCTTCATCTCCTCCGGCGGCTTCAAATAGAACTCGTCGTTGGGCAGGCCGAATCGGAATTCGCGGCCGCGTTTTCCCACATAGCGCTTGGGTTGGCTCACGTTGGCCGCATCCTTGACGCAGAGCAGGATGTCGTGGGCGTCCGCCTCGTCGCGGGTCGTGTAGAAGCTGTTGTTGGCCGCGATGTACCGGACATCGTGCTTGCGGCACATCTCCAGCAGGAAGTCGTTGACCACCTTTTCCTCTTCCAGCCCGTGGCGGTTGAGCTCGGCATAGAAATGTGCGCCGAAGTGCTCCTTCCACCACAGGAAGGCCTCCTCTGCCTGGCGGTCGCCCACATTGAGCAGGAGACTCGGAATCTCGCTGAACAGTCCGCCGGTCAGGACGATCAGGTCTTCCTTGTATGCGAGAAGCTGCTCGCGGTCGATGCGCGGGACGTAATAGAAGCCGTCGGTAAAAGCGAGTGAACTCAGCTTGGCCAAGCGGTGGTATCCGTCGCGGTTTCTGGCGAGCAGGACAATGGGGTAACCGTCGTCTTTCTTGGAACGATCCGCGTGGTCCCGACAGACGTTGAGCTCCGCGCCCACGATGGGCTTGATGCCAGCCTTGTTGGCCGCCCTCACGAATTGGAAGGCGCCCATCATGTTGCCGCGGTCGGTTAGGCCAATGGCGGGCATGCCGGTCTCCACTGCTTTGCTCACGAGGGCCTGCACGCTCGAAGTGGCCTGCAGCACGCTGAACTGGCTGTGGACGTGCAGGTGGGAAAAGGGAATGTCCGCTATGGCCGCGGCGGTGGCCGCAGCGGAAGGCGTTCCTTTAGCGGGGCCCTCCTGCTTTTGGTGGGCCTTGCCCGCTGCGAAGTTGGCCGCCTCCAGTTTTGGGGCCTCGTACCGGACTTCAGCTCCTTGCGGAAAACCGGGGCGGACGATGACGCCTCGCTGGACCAAAGCAAAGAAGCATTTGGCCGTGGCGTCCACATCGTAGGCGGCGTCGTGTGCGTCCCCGAAGCCTTCGCCAAAGAGCTTCCGGTGCAATTCCGTCAGCGTCGGCCACTTGAATTTACCGCCCCTTCCGCCGGGGATGGCACAGAAATCCGTCGCTTCGTCCTTGGAGTCGATCAGGGGCTTGTCCGTCACGCGCTCCGCTGTGCCGCCGCGCCGGATCATCTCGGCACCCACAATGCTGACGTCGAACTCGACGTTGTGGCCCATCACGTATTCGGCGCGGTCGAGGTCGGCGTTGAATTCCGCGAGTACTTCGTCCAGGTCGATGCCTTCCTCCTGCGCCCGCTCCGTTGTAATGCCATGCACCTTGGCCGCATTGAACGGAATCGTGAATCCATCGGGGCGCACAATGCGGTTGCCCCTGGACACCAGCCGCCCCTCGGGCGTGTGCAGTTGCCACGCCAACTGAACGAGCCGAGGCCAGTTCTCGCTGTCCGACAGCGGCGCATTCCAATCCCGGGGCAGTCCCGTGGTCTCCGTATCGTAAACGAGAATCATGGAGAGGCAATTTCGCCCACAGGAGCTCCCCCAACGAGGATTGTGGACATCGCGTGAATTGAACATCCACGGAGCGCATTTGCTTTAGTCATTACACCCTGTGCACATGACCAGTTCCAATCCGATTCCCGATCACGTCCGCTCCAATGCCCAAAACGACAGCCTGGGCGATGACCACATTGGCACATCCGTCGACACGCCTCTGCGTGCCGATGCTTTTGAATTGAGTGACGAGGAGAAGATGTCGCGCATAGAGCCCCTGTTTCGGGAAATCATGGAAGTGATGGGACTGGACTTGACCGACGACAGTCTATCGGGTACACCCCGCCGCGTGGCCAAGATGTATGTGCAAGAGATCTTTCGGGGATTGAATCCGGAGAACCATCCGGTTTGTCGCACCTTCAACAACACCTATGCGTACGGCGAGATGCTGGTCGAGAAGGACATCAATCTGAACTCCACCTGTGAGCACCACTTCCTGCCCATCACCGGGCGTGCCCATGTGGCCTATCGTTCTTCAGGCAGGGTCATCGGACTGAGCAAAATCAACCGCCTGGTGGACCACTACGCCAAACGTCCGCAAGTGCAGGAGAGGCTCACGCGCCAGATTGCAGAGGCATTGAAGTCCATTCTTGACACGGAAGACGTAGCGGTGGTGATCGAAGCAAAGCACCTCTGTGTTTCCAGCCGCGGCATAGAAGACGAGCAGAGCTCGACGGTAACGGCAGACTACCACGGTGCCTTCCATCAAGAAGCAGTGCGGAGGGAGTTTCTCGACCATATTCGCGGCTGATTGACATTCCTTCTGTCAAGGGTTGTTGAACCGCGGGAAGCTTCCTATCTTCGCGCCCCATTTTACCAGTATCAACAACGGGGTTTCGGACCCTTCTAAAACGTTTTTCAAATGGCAACACGCCTCCGCCTCCAGCGTCACGGTAAGAAAGGCAAGCCCTTCTACCACATTGTAGCCGCCGATGCCCGCGCCAAGCGCGACGGTCGTTTCATCGAGAAAATCGGCACCTACAACCCCAACACGAACCCCGCCACGATTGACGTCATCCACGACCGCGCCCTCTACTGGTTGCAGGTTGGTGCAGAGATGTCCGAAACGGCCCGTGCCATCCTCAAGTATAAGGGTGTGGTCTACCACAATCACTTGCTGAACGGAGTGAAGAAGGGCGCCCTCACGGAGGAGCAGGCACAGAGCAAGTTCGAGGAGTGGACCCGCGAGAAGGAAGGCAAAGTCGCAGCCAAGGCCAACAAGTTGACTGCCGCTTCTGAAGATGCGAAGGCCAAAGCCCTCGCTCACGAGAAGGAAGTCAATGCGGCGCGTGCCAAGGAAATCGCAGGCAAGCAAGCTGACCTCGCTGCAGAAGCTGCAGCTGCTCAGGCTGCTGCCGCTGCAGAAGCCGCTGCTGAAGAGGCTCCCGCTGCTGAAGAGGCTCCCGCTGCTGAAGAAGCTCCCGCTGCTGAAGAAGCTCCCGCTGCTGAAGAGGCTCCCGCTGCTGAAGAGGCTCCCGCTGCTGAAGAGGCTCCCGCTGAAGATGCCGCAGCTGAGGGCGAAGAAGAGAAAGAGGGCTGAGTTCGATCTCAGGCAACATCAAATCGAGAGGCCACCTTCGGGTGGCTTCTTTTTTGCTCCAAACCCCGAACTTCGCCGCCATGGATCCGAGGGAAAACATGTACGAGTTGGGACGCGCCCTCAAGCCCCATGGGTTGAAGGGAGAAGTGGCCATCAAACTCGATGTGGACGACCCCCGGCACTACGCTGAACTCGATATGGTTTGGGTGGACCGTCGAGGCGCACTCGTTCCCTACACCATTCTTTCCATCAGCATCCGCCCCAAGTCCACCGTGGTTCGTTTTGACGGGGTCGATGATCTGGAGGGCGCCCAGGCCTTGGCTGGATCGACCTTGATGTTGCCCTTGTCTGCCCTGCCGCCGCTGGATGGGTTGAAGTTCTATTACCACGAAGTGGTTGGATTTGAATTGACCGATGTGAATTCCGGGGCACTCGGAACCATCCTTCAGGTGATGGATCTTCCGGGCAATCCGTTGTTCAAGACCGAAAAAGACGGCAGAGAGGGCCTCTTCCCCATTCAGGACCAGACCTTGGTCTCCGTGGACAGGGAAGGCAAGGTCATCACCGTGGAAATGCCGGAGGGTTTGCCATCGCTCTATTTCGGTTGAGTCCCACGTAGTCCCTTTCCGCATCTTGGGTCGGACGTGTGGATGCCCATGCTGAAACCAACGTCATTCGGCGTTTTCCGGTCGTTTCGAAAACTGTCCCCGTTCCAAAGTGAAGAAATGCGGAGACATCCGTTCCGGGACCCTTGTCGGCATGAATAGCTTGGACACATCCCTCACGGGTTGAACAGACGATGAATGGAGCCTCTCCGAATCGCACCCTCGGGTGTCGGACGCCCCGCAACCGATTCGAACTTGACGACCAAGACACCCTACCTCGGACCCGAACCTGCAGTGCAGGATCTCCCAGTACAGGAGATGAAAGAGTCTTCCACTGCCATGCCGGCGAAAGGCAAATCCACTGGGCAGAAGACCAAAGTTTTCGTCATTGATACGTCGGTGCTGCTGCACGACCACAATGCCATTCGGAATTTCGAGGACAACCGCATTGCCATTCCGATCACGGTGCTCGAGGAGCTCGACACTTTCAAGGTGGGCAACGACACGAAGAACTTCGAAGCGCGGGAATGCATCCGCATCATCGACCGTTTGAGCAAGGATTTCACCTTGCAGGACTGGATTCCTTTGGACAATGAGGCCGAGGGACTGATGCGCATCGTCCTGAGTACCGATGGGCATCCCAGCGGCCTGGATGCTGCACGCGTATTTGACAAAAAGACCAACGACCACAAGATCCTGAGCGCGGCTTTGCAGTTGCAGCATGATGCGCCCGACATGAAGGTCGTGCTGGTCTCCAAGGACATCAACCTCCGCCTCAAAGCCAAGGCGTTGAACCTGCCCGCCGAGGATTACAAGACGGGAAAGGTCAAGGACAAACAACACCTATACAGCGGCAAGACCCTGATTGAGGGAGTCGACGGCGAGGTGGTCCGCAAGCTTTACGTCTCGGGCCAAACGCGAAAAATCAGCGCGTTGGGCCAGGACCGAAAGAACAATCATTTCTACATCCTTCGGAACTGTTCGTCCTCGGCATTGGGCTTCTTCAGCGAGTCGAAGCGTCTGATCGAGCGTGTCGACAAGAGCTACGCCTACGGCATCAAACCCAAGAATGCGGAACAGGCCTTTGCCTTGCACGCCATACTCAATCCCGATATCCACCTTGTCACGGTGAGCGGCATGGCCGGCACGGGAAAGACCCTTTTGGCCCTTGCGGGCGCCCTCGAGCAGAAAAACCGGTTTGACCAGATCATACTGGCGCGCCCCATCGTACCCTTGAGCAACAAGGACCTGGGATTCCTGCCGGGTGACGCTGAAGAGAAGGTCAATCCCTACATGCAGCCGCTCTGGGACAACCTGAACTTCATCAAGAGCCAATTCGGTCAGAACGAGCGGAAATTCAGGGCGATCGAAGAGATGCGCGCTGAAGGGAAAATCACCATCTGTCCCTTGGCCTACATCCGTGGCCGCAGTCTGTCCAACGTCATTTTCATCGTGGACGAGGCCCAGAACCTCACGCCTCATGAGGTCAAAACCATCATTACGCGTGCAGGAGAGAATTCCAAGATCATCCTCACGGGCGATGTGAGGCAGATCGACACACCCTACTTGGATGAGCAGTCCAACGGCATGAGTTATGTGATCGATAGGCTGAAGGGACGCGACCTCTTCTGCCATGTCACACTCGACAAGGGAGAGCGCAGTGAACTGGCCAACTTGGCCAACGAGCATCTCTGAGTCGATGGCAAACCAAAGGGATACGACGGTGAAGGCTGCGTAGAAGCAAGTCGAAAGCGGATTTGCTTCGGGGTGACAATCAACCCCAACAATCCATGCGATTTCCTTCCTTCCTGACATTGGCTCTGTCTCTGACCCTTTGTTTGTCCCTTCCTTCCATTGTTTGCGCCCAGATCAATCCCTCCTGCCCCACTGAACTCGATGGGGACGGTACGGTCGGCATGACCGACCTCCTCATCGTGCTTGCCGATTTCGGAACCGTCTGTGAGCCCGATCCGCCGCCTCCTTCTTCCTGGCCGGTGCTTCATTTCTCGGAGCTCCACTACAATCCTGCTACTGCACAGGGCAGCGATGCGGACTTTGAGTTTCTGGAGCTGCACAATCCCCACGCCTATTCCGTCGATCTCAGTGGGTGGTCACTGAGCGAGGGCCTCGTCTTCACCTTCCCAGATGGCGCCTCGATAGAACCCGGTGAGTACTTGGTCGTGGCCGCCAATGCGGTGACCTATTCCGGCTTGGGATACCCTGTATTCGACTGGGGATCCGGCGGTTTGCACAATTCCGGCGAGCTGTTGGCCATCCGGGCCCCGGACGGCACGGTGGTCGAATCGGTGGTGTATTCGGATACCGGCGATTGGGACACTGCGCCCGATGGACAAGGACCTTCCCTTGAACGCCTTTTCCTGGATGGGGACCCTCACGATGCCGGGCAATGGACGGCCTCCATTTCCACAGGCGGTTCTCCAGGGGCTGTCAACAGTGTCTGGGTTGACTGAACTTTCAGGACAGGGAGACCACTCGGCCGTTCACGACGGCGTCGAGTGGCTCTCCTGCCTGGAGGTCCACTGACGTGCCTTCGGGTCCCACGGATACCTGGAGTTTCCGCCCCCTGAACTGGAGCAGGAAGGAGTATCGTTGCCACGCCGAGGGAAGCATGGTATCGAAATGAGGTTTTCCGTCGCGGACGCGGAATCCACCAAAGCCCTCCACCACACTCATCCAAGTGCCGGCCATGCTGGTGATATGCAAACCTTGGTACGCCTCGTGGTTGTAGTCGTCAAGGTCGAGTCTCGCGGTGCGGTCGTACATCTCCACGGCCTTTTCCTCCAGGCCCAGCTTGGCCGCGAGCACCACATGCACACAGGGACTCAGGCTGCTTTCGTGCACGGTGCGCGGTTCGTAGAAAGCGAAGTTCTCACGGTGGGTCTCCTCGTCGAATTCGTCCTCGAAGAAGTAGAACCCTTGGAGCGTATCGGCCTGTTTGATGAAGACGGAGCGAAGGATGCGGTCCCAACTCCAGTGCTGGTTGATGGGGCGTTCCGCATCGTTGAGATCCGCGGCCATGCGCTGCTCCTTGTCCATGAAGCCATCCTGTTGGAGAAAGACGCGTGTGCCGTCCAATTGGGGATAGTACATGCCCTCGGCTACGGCCTGCCAGTGGGGACGCTCTTTGGCCTCCTCAAAGGACCAACGGGCACTTTGCTCGGCGAGGGCTTCGGGCGCATGCGCCTTCATCCAATCCAATGCTTCGCCGGCACGAGACAGGCACCATGCGGCCAATCGGTTGGTATACCAATTGTTGTTGACGTTGTTCTCATACTCGTTGGGACCTGTGACCCCAAGCATGACCCAGGCCTGCCTGGCCTCGGACCAATTGACGCGCTGGGCCCAAAAGCGGGCGACCCCGAGAATGACCTCCCATCCGCCCTCCGCCATGTAGGCTTCGTCACCCGTATATCGGATGTAATTGTGGATGGCATAGACCATGGCGCCATTGCGGTGAATTTCCTCGAAGGTGATCTCCCACTCATTGTGGCACTCCTCCCCGTTCATGGTCACCATGGGGTAGAGCGCTGCCCCGCCTGTGAAGCCGAGCTTCTCCGCGTTTTCGATGGCCCGCTCCAAGTGGTTCCGCCGGTAGACGAGCAACTGTCGCGCCACCTCCGATGGATGGGTGCCCAGATAGAATGGCAAGCAGTAGGCCTCCGTGTCCCAATAGCTGGCGCCACCGTACTTCTCGCCGGTGAAGCCTTTGGGACCGATGTTCAATCGCGGATCGTCCCCGGTGAAAGTCTGGTTCAGATGGAAAATGTTGAATCGAATGGCCTGCTGCGCAGCATCATCGCCCTCGATGGTGATGTCCGCCTGTTCCCAAATGCGCTCCCACACCATCATGTGGTCCTGCAAAGCTGCGTTCCATCCCTTCTGCACGGCTTCCGCCACCTTGGATTCTGCCCGGTGTGAGAGCTCCTCATTCGGATGGTCCAAGCCACGCAACAAGGCGATGGTCTTGTCGAGTACGATGCGGGATCCGGGGCCAACGCGCCAATCAAAGGCCACCGCATGGCCCATTTCGTCGGGCAGTGAATGCCCTTCCGCGGTTATGCCGTCCAGCCAACCCGAAGCGCGCATGGAATGCGCCACATGGAAATCGGTCTTGCGGGTCTTCACCCACACGTGGCCGCCATTCTCGTCGCCACCATGGTCCATCAAGTCCCAGAAACGCTCCTCCCAATTGGCGTCTTCGTTGGTCACGTCGGCATTGAGGTGGGCTTCCATTTGGACCTGGCCTTCGCCGTTGAGCACATCCACCGAATAACGCAGGAATGCCGTTTCCACATCGGCCATGCTGCAGAAGCGCTGGGCCTTGATGGACAGGTGAATGCCGCCGACCTCCACCTCAAAAGACCGCGTCAAAAGACCGCGTTTCATGTCCAACTCCCGTCGGAACTCCTTTGGGGCTTGCCTGGCAAGGTCGAGCTCCTCTCCGTTGGCTTTCAATCGGATTGTGGTCCAATCCGGAGCGTTGAGGACCTTGGCGAAGTACTCGGGGTATCCGTTTTTCCACCACCCGACTTTGGTCTTATCCGGGTAGTACACGCCGCCCACGTAGCTGCCCCGCAAGTGATCGCCCGAATACGTCTCCTCGTGGTTTGCTCGTTGGCCGAAACGGCCATTGCCCATGCTGAAAATGGACTCCGAACTGCGTTGCCGCTCCGCATGGAACCCGGTCTCGATGACCTTCCATGGATGGATGTCGAGGTAGCGAATCATGAAGGAAATTTCGTTCAGGAGAGCCGTTCCACCATGGTCTTCAAGGTGAAGTCTTCAAATCCTGGAATGACAAACTCGGCCTCGGTCAAGGATGCCGCATCCCCGACACCGATGATCCGGAAGCCACCGTTCCGTGCCGCTTGCACCCCGGATACCGCGTCTTCGAAGACAACGCAATGTTCCGGCTTGACTCCAAGGGCTTCAGCCCCCTTCAAAAACACCTCCGGATCCGGCTTGGAAAAGGTGATGCTGTTGCCATCGACGATGGTACCGAATCGATCCGCGATGCCACAAAGTTCGAGGATCAACGGGGCGTTTCGGCTGCTGGAGCCCAGTCCGACTTGGATTCCAGCGCCAATGAGCTCATCCATGAACTCCACGACGCCAGGAAACAGCTCATCGGGATTCATGCTTCCGACCAACTCCAGGTACCAAGCGTTCTTCCGGTCCATCAAACGCACCTTGGTGTCGTTGTCGAGTTCCAATCCGCCTTTGGCCAAGATGTACTCCAGCGATCCTACGCGGCTCACGCCCTTCAATTGCTCGTTGTCCTCGTGGGTGAAAGGCACCCCCAACTCTTCGGCAAGGCGCTGCCAGCCAATGAAATGGTACTTGGCCGTATCGACGATGACACCGTCGAGGTCAAAGAGGCAGGCTTGGGGTAAAAATGCCATGCCCTGAGGGTTCAGTCCTGCAAATTGGGCAGGATGTGCTTGAGATGATAAGAAGCCAGACCGTCGATGGGCTTCTTGATGATGCTGCCTACCTCCATGCCGTCCTTGGCGCATTCGGCGCGAAGCTCTTCCTGGAAGTGATACGCCACGCTTCCAATGAAATGAACCGGTTCGTTCCTCCA
Source organism: Flavobacteriales bacterium (assembly GCA_030828175.1). Classification (GTDB taxonomy): domain Bacteria; phylum Bacteroidota; class Bacteroidia; order Flavobacteriales_D; family Sanyastnellaceae; genus UBA8752. The sequence goes on along the minus strand of JAURDB010000018.1, from coordinate 19,409 downwards.
TCCATCAAAACACTTGACGTGCACATTCAAAAATGCCCGGAAGCCCTCTGACAACCATGCCTGAAACAGCGGTTGAGACCTGTGCTTGCCAATGAAGGTCATGAAGCTCGCGAGGAAGACGTTGGGGTCTGGCTCCAGGTAAACCCGATCGATGATGTCGTCTTTGGAAAATCCGTAGGTAGCATCAAAATCGGCCTCCACTTCAGCGGGCAAATGCCGGTAAAGCCTCGCCGCGAGCAACCGTTTGCCATGCCAGCTTCCACTGGCTTCGTCACCCAGGATGTAAGCCAATGCGGGCACCTCCTCCGTTACTTCATCGCCATCGAAATGGCAACTGTTCGAGCCCGTCCCAATGATGCAAGTCACGCCCGGTCGGCCATCGTACGTGCTGTAAGCCGCCCCTACGAGGTCGTGGTCGACCTTGACTTCTGCCGATTGAAATACCCGCTGAAGGCCTTCCTCTATGATGGCGCAAAGTGGGGCCGTACTGCTGCCTGCCCCGTAGAAATAAACATGGGTTACGTCACCGCAAATCGACCGGACATCCGCGTGCGCCGACATGACTTCCTCCACTTTATCCGCAGAGTGGAAGTAGGGATTGAAGCCCATGGTGTGGAACTCCATGATCTCCTTTCCGGAGGCATCAAGGAGTTGCCAGTCACATTTGGTGGAGCCGCTGTCAGCGATCAGAACGCGCATGTTTCAGCCGATGCGTTGTACGAGGTCGGCCACCCGGCTTGAGTACCCCATCTCGTTGTCATACCAGCCGAATACCTTGACCATGTTGCCCTGGGCGGACGTCATTCCGGCATCGAAAATGCAGCTGTGCGGATTGCCGACGATGTCGGCGCTGACGATGGGGTCTTCGGTGTATTCGAGGATTCCCTTCATCGGCCCATCAGCGGCTGCCTTCATGACAGCGTTGACTTCGGCAGCGGTCACGTCGCGTCCGAGCTCACACACGAGGTCGGTCAATGACCCTGTCGGAGTAGGCACGCGCACGGCCACGCCGTCCAACTTGCCCTTGAGCTCTGGCAGAACCAGGCCCACAGCCACAGCGGCACCGGTGGTGGTGGGAATCATGCTCATCGCCGCAGCGCGTGCCCGGCGCAGGTCAGAATGCGGAGCGTCCTGCAAGCACTGGTCGGAGGTGTAGGCATGCACCGTGGTGATGTATCCTTTCACCAGCCCGAAGCTGTCGTTCAACACCTTGGCCATCGGCGCAAGGCAGTTGGTGGTGCAGCTTGCATTGGAGATGATCTTCACATCATCGGTCACCACTTCGTCATTGACGCCAAGCACCACTGTGGTGATGCCTCCCTTGGCAGGAGCGGAGATGACCACCTTCTTGGCACCCGCCGTGATGTGCTTTCCCGCACCGGCCTCGTCGCGGAAGACGCCGGTACTTTCTACCACCACGTCGCAGTCCATGCTGGCCCATGGCAGGTTGGCCGGATCGCGTTCTGCGGTCACATGGATGGTATGCCCATTGACAATGAGGTTTCCTCCCTCCATTTTCACTTCGCCGGGGAAGCGGCCATGGATGCTGTCATACTTGAGCAGATGGGCCAATGTCTCAACGCTGGTCAGGTCGTTGATGGCACATACCTCTACACCCTCTTTGGCGAGCAATTGGCGGAAGGACAGGCGGCCGATGCGGCCGAAACCATTGATGGCGACTTTCGTCATGATATCGTATTGATGATGTTGATGTTCAAATGCTGAGAATCTGGGCGACGCGGAGCTCCTCATCGAGCCCTTTGGATTTCCTGTTGATGGCTTCAGCGAAGGGGGTGTACACGACTTCGTCGTTCACCATGCCCGCCATGACCGCCGTCTTTCCTGAAATCAAGGCTTCCACCGCTCCCACCCCCAAACGGCTGGCGAGGACGCGGTCAAAACAACTGGGGTCGCCGCCGCGCTGGATGTGGCCCAAAACGGTCACACGCGTGTCGTATTTGTTGAAGCGGCTGTGCACTTTGGCCGCGATTTCCATGGCACCGCCATTCTTGTCACCTTCTGCGACGATGACAATGCTGCTGGTCTTGTTGGACTCCTCCCCTCGCTCCAGAATGTCGATCAAATCGTCGATGTCCATATTGGCCTCAGGAGTCATGACTGCGATGGCACCGGTTGCAATGGCCGTCTTCAGCGCAATGTAGCCACTGTCGCGACCCATGACTTCCACAAAGAAGAGACGGTTGTGGCTGCTTGCTGTATCCCGAATCTTGTCGACTGCTTCCACGACCGTGTTTGTGGCAGTGTCGTACCCTATCGTGTAATCGGTACCCGCCAAATCGTTGTCGATGGTGCCCGGTATGCCCACAATCCGCACGTCGTGCTCTTCCGAGAGCAATTGTGCCCCTGAAAAGGTGCCGTTTCCACCGATCACGACGAGCGCATCGACCTTGGCTTCGCGCAACACCTTGGCTGCTTTGGATCGACCTTCAGGTTCATAGAAGTCCATGCACCTGGCGCTCTTCAAAATGGTACCGCCACGGCCCAGGATCTTGGCCACACTTCGGGCGTGCAAGCGCTTCAAATCACCGCTAATCAGGCCTTCATAACCTTGAAAAACACCCGAGACCTCGATGCCATGGAACACGGCACAACGGACAACCGCTCGGATGGCGGCGTTCATTCCAGGGGCGTCTCCTCCACTCGTAAGTACGCCGATGCGTTCGATTTTGCTCATCAGATAAGGGTCGCGAAGTTAGTGTTCGACGGCACACTTGGAAATTGGTGTACTTTTAACACGAAGTCATGAACACCCAAGCTTCCCATCCCTCGGGTTTGGACCCTGCGTCCGTGCCCTTTGACTTGAGTATCGACAATGTCGTCTTCGGTTTTGATGGAGAGCAACTTCAGGTCCTGTTGATCCGCCAAGGCTTGCCGGGTGAGGACATGAGATCCGACCGTTTTCACATGGCCGTGCCGGGGGACCTGATATCTCCGGAAGAGGGATTGGATGAAGCTGCCCACCGCATCCTTTCCAATCTGACTTCGCTGAAAGGCATCTTTCTGAAGCAATTCCAAGCTTTCGGCGCACCCGATCGCGTCTTTGACGAGAAGGACCGTGAATGGCTGACCCGATTCCGCCCCTATCCCGAAAGGAGGGTGGTCACCATTGGCTACTACAGCTTGGTTTCCATGGAAGAGTACCGGCCCATGCCCAGCAGTTTTGCCAGCCGCGCGGAATGGTGTCCACTTCAGCAGATTCCACAGCTGGCCTTTGACCACAACGCCATCATAGAAGCCGGACTCAAACAACTCCGGGAGGATGTGGTGCACCACAACATCATCTTCGAGCTGCTGCCCGAGAAATTCACATTGGGCCAGCTTCAGCGACTCCATGAGATCATCCTTGGCAAGGAGTTGGACAAGCGGAATTTCCGCAAGAATGTGAAGAAGATGGAGAATGTGGTCGCCTTGGATGAGAAGCAGGAAGGCGTCCTGCACAAGCCCGCCCAGCTGTACACTTACCGTCGAACGGTGTAGGTGTATCTTCGACACTTAGACTACACCCAACTCCCTTTCCCATGAAGGAATTGCGCCTTTTTGTTGCGATTTTCTGCGCTGGTATCGCTTCACATCTGTCGGCTCAAGTCGTGTGGACGGATCCACCTTTTCCGTCCATCGACGATCCAGTGGTGCTGTATTATGACGCATCTGAGGGCAATGGGGAATTGTCCGGCACCATTCCCATCTACATCCATACCGGACTCATCACTTCCGCGAGCTCCTCTCCCAACGATTGGCAGTACGTAACCATGCCTTGGGGGGTCGCTGACCCCGATTGGGTCATGGACTATGAAGGCACTGATTTGTGGAGCTATGACTTTGGTGGTCAGACCCTGGCACAGTTCTACGGCATCGGGGGCGGTGTGGAAGCGGAGCAACTCGCCATGGTGTTCCGAAACGGCAACGGCACTTTGGTCGGCCGCGACAGCGATGGCAGCGACATTTTCCTGCCGCTCAGTTCCGGCGGTTTCGAGGCCGTCTTCCTGCAGCCCCAAGAACCCAGTTCGCTTGTGGTGGCCGGAGACCCCGTGAACCTGTCCGCCTCGGCCACCGAACCGGCCCATCTTGTCTTTGTACTGGAGGGCGACACCCTCGCTGAGGCCATGGATGCCACCGTCCTGAATTTTGAATACACGCCGCTCACAGGAGGAACCGATGTCATCATGTTCCATGCGGACAATGGAAGCGAGACCGCTTCCGCCACCTCCTCCCTCGTGGTTCTTCCTGAAAGCGCCCCGGTCCTGCCTGCTCCGGCAGGAACCGTGGACGGTCTGAATCCCTCTGCCGACGGCACCTCCTTGACCTTGCAACTCTTCGCTCCCGGAAAAAGCCATGTGTTTTTCGTGGGGGACCTGACCGATTGGCTGGTCGACGGGGACTACATGATGAACGTCACACCAGAAGGGGATCGTTTCTGGATAGAATTGACCAACCTCAATCCCAATCAGGAGTACCGGTATCAGTACCATGTGATGCCCAACGACGACCGCTTTCCCGACCCTTATGCCGAGAAGCAGCTTGACTTTTGGAATGACCCTTGGATTTCAGAGGCGACATACCCTTTTCTGATTGACTTTCCTGTGGGCCAGACCAACCAGGCGCCCGTCAGTGTGTTCCGCACGGGAGAGCCGGCGTTTCCCTGGACGGATGGCGACTTCCAGCGTCCGGCACAGGAAAACCTCGTCATCTACGAGCTGCTGGTGCGCGACTTCAGCGAGGAACGCACCTTCGACTTCATCATTGACACGTTGGACTATCTGGCCTCTCTGAACATCACGGCACTGGAGTTGATGCCGGTCAACGAGTTCAATGGCAACGACAGTTGGGGATACAATCCGTCCTTTTATTTCGCCGTCGACAAGGCGTACGGACCAAAAGCCAAACTGCAGGAATTGGTCAATGCTTGCCACGAGCGGGGCATTGCGGTCATCCTGGACATGGTCATGAACCACAGCGATTGGCCGAACCCACAGATCCTGATGTGGTGGCAGAACAACGCACCCGCGGCAGACAACCCGTTCTTCAATACCGTGGCTCCACCCAATGGCGTCGACTTCTTCTTTGACTACGACCACCAGGCACAGGCAACGCGGGATTTCACCAAGCGCGTGATCGACTTTTGGCGCGAGGAGTTCCACATCGACGGTTACCGATGGGACCTTTCGCAAGGCTTCACGTGGAATGGAACCGGAGGCGCCTACGACCAGGACCGCATCAACTTGTGGTCAGAATATGGCAACCACGTCTGGTCTCAGGATCCCGGATTCTACATGATCCTGGAGCACTGGACCGACAACAACGAGGAAAAGGCGCTGAGCGACATGGGCTTCATGACCTGGGCCAATGTGACCCACGACTACCAGGAAGCGGCCATGGGCTACAGTTCCAATCTCGCTTGGGCGAGTTGGCAGGAGCGCGGTTGGAACCACCCCCGTTCGGTGAGCTACATGGAGAGCCACGATGAGGAGCGGCTCATGTACAAGAACCTGCAGTTCGGAAACAGCAATGGCAGCTACGATGCCGGTGCACTGGAGACGGCACTCGGACGGATGGAGATGACCTCCTGTTTCAACCTGCCCCTGCCCGGTCCCAAAATGGTGTGGCAATTCGGCGAGCTCGGATACGATTACAGCATCAACACCTGCAGCGACGGTGTGACCGTTTCAGAAGATTGCCGCGTGGTGGCCAAGCCCGTGCGCTGGGATTACCGGGAAGTCGCACCCCGCTACCGGGTGTATCAAGTGATGTCGGCGCTGGCCGGTCTCAAACGGGACCACGAGGTCTTCCAGACCGAGGACTATACCTGGGACGTTTGGGGCTATGGAAAAAGGTTGGTGCTCAACGGATCGGAAATGGATGTGGTGGTGGCCGGCAACTTTCAGGTGACCTCCCTGAACATGACCCCGGGGTTCACCCACACGGGAACCTGGTATGATTACTTCACCGGCGAGACGCTGGAGGTGGTGGACCTCAATGCCGCTGTGGCCTTTGAACCCGGCGACTACCACCTCTGGACCGATGTCGCCCTGGAGACACCGGAAAACATCCTGGGGATCGCGGAGGCCGAGCTCGGTGCCACCTTCGACGTGGTGCCGAATCCGGGTACCCAGGCACACATTGAATGGCCAGTCCCCGGCGCCGAGTCCATGGAGGTCAGGGTCCTGGACCTGACCGGTCGCTGCGTGCGAAGCTTCGCCGTTGCTGCAGGCGCCGCGCGCGTTGATCTTCCCTCTGATTTGCCGGCAGGGCCCTACCTCATTCGCGTTGTCGGGAGCCATTCAAGTTCCTCGAAGTATTGGCTGAACCGAGATTAAGCCGATTTCCGCCCCCCCCTGTGTCTCATGGACACGCCGCTGATTATTTTCGCCACGCTCCCAAGGGAGTCTGATCAAAACGATTCATGAACCGAATTCAAACCTTACTGCTGGCTTTGGCCGGCATCCTGATTTCATCCGGATTGTATTCCCAGACGCTGACCGGGGTGGTGAGCGACGGGTCCGGGATGCCCATGCCCGGCGCCACCATCGTGGCCAATGGAGGCGCACGGGGCATCTCCACCGATATCGATGGTCGATACCGCCTCGATCTGGGAGTGGGGACGCACAGATTGGACTACAGCTTCGTAGGGTATGTAAAGGTCACCCGCGAAGTCACCTTGGCCGAAGGGCAAACGAAGACCTTGAATGTCCAGCTGGAGACGGATGCCGTACTCATGGACGATGTGGTGGTGATCGGATATGGCGTGCAGCGCAAAAAAGAAGTGACGGGTTCCATCGCCCAGATCGACTCCAAGCAGATCACCTCCGTGCGGACCCCGAGTTTCGAAGCTGCTCTGCAGGGGCAAGCGGCGGGTGTACAGGTAAGCCAGAGTTCAGGAGTTGCCGGCGCAGGCAGCCTGATTCGGGTCAGGGGCGTGGCCTCCGTATCTGCTGCGGGCGACCCGCTGTATGTGGTGGACGGCATTCCCATCACCCAGAATTATTTCCTCCGCGGAAACAGCGGGGCGATGAACAACAATCCACTCGCCACCATCAATCCGAACGACATCGAATCCGTGGAGATCCTCAAGGACGCTGCGGCCACTGGCATCTATGGTTCCCGAGGAGCCAACGGTGTGATCCTCATCACGACCAAGCGGGGCAAGACAGGAACGAGCTATGAATTCAGCTCCAGTGCGGGCTTCTCCAATCCCGCTTCGTTGCCCAACATGCTCAACACCGAGCAATACCTGACCCTGCGTCAGGAGGCGTGGGAGAACGACGGTGGAACGGGATATGTCTGGCTGCCGGGATTCACGTCTGCGGGAGACTCCCCTGAGTCGCGGAAAGCCGCGTTTGAGGAGGCGATGCTCACCAGCACAGACTGGGTCAATGAGACCGTCGGAACCGGTGTCAAGCACAACTACAGTTTTGGTGCACGAAAGGGTGGCGACAAGTACAATGTCTACACCGGCGTGAGCTACGACGACAACGGCAGTTACCTGATCGGCAACAGCTATGAGCGCGTCAGTGGCCGACTCAATGCCGACTTCGAGCCCGTGGAATGGGCGAAAATCATGGTGTCATCGAGCCTGAGCCAGGGCATCAACAACCGCATCGATGCGGCATGGTCTGGTGGCCTGGGGGATGCAATGTCCAACGCATTGCCTTACTACCCCGTCTATCGTACCGATACGCTGTTCAACGCGGATGGCACGATTCAGGCCCTTCCCGGGGATTACTACCTCTATCAAGACGAGTGGGGCGGCACCAAGAACCCGGTGGCCGTGCGCGAAAGCAAGACCTGGATCACCACAGAGAACCGCTCCATCAACAACGCGAGCATCATCCTGACACCCAAGGACAACCTGTTCATCAAAGGTTCTGGCGGCTTCGACTACATGCACGTCCGCGAGGACATCTACAACCCGCCCAGCATCTTCCTGACCAGCGACCTGGGCAACGCCAACCGATACGCGAACTACGTGCTGAACTGGAACTACAGCCTGACGGCCGACTACAAGATGGACCTGACGGAATTCAGCTCCCTCGGATTGCTCGCCGGATCGGAATTCCAGCGCACCGACAGTTACGGCTACGGCATTGGTTTCGGGGATGTGACCGGCCCCATTTTTGAAAACGACAGCCTGCTGGAGGTGGCCAATGGTCAGACCACCGTCAACAACCCGTCCCAACACAGCTTCCTCTCCTACTTCGGACGGGCCAACTACACGTTGAAGGACCGCTACTTCTTCCAGGCCACGGCGAGGGTGGACGGTTCCAGCCGTTTCGGACGGAACTACCGCTATGGCTTCTTCCCTTCCTTGAGCGCCGGCTGGGTCATCAGCGATGAGCCCTGGTTCGAAAGCGGCACCCTGAGCTTCCTCAAGGCCCGCACCAGCTGGGGCAAGACCGGAAACGCTGCCCTGCCCGATTACGCGCGCTTCGGAACGTACAGCGCACCGGACAACGGCATTCTCTACAACGGACAGCCCATCCTCTTCCCGCTGCAGCCCGCCAATCCCAACCTCCGCTGGGAGACCTCACGCACGGTGGACGCCTCCATAGAAATCGGTCTCTGGAATGACCGTGTGACCACCGAGCTCGCCTATTACAACAAGAGCTCACAGGACGTCATCATGAACGTCTCAACCCCACCGAGTACCGGCTTTACGAACCGTTGGGACAATGTGGCCACCATCCTGAACCGCGGGGTCGAGCTCTCGATCAAGAGCCGCAACACCGTCGGCAAGTTCCAGTGGACCACGGAACTCAACTTCGCCCGCAACTACAATGAACTGCAGAGCATCGGCGAGTACACACCTGACGCCGTCAGCGGAGGAACCAACGACAGCCGCGTGATCACGGGCAGTCCGGTCGGCAGCTTCTACCTCATGATGTTCTCCCATGTCGATGCCGAAACGGGTCTTCCCGTGTACCTGGACCGCGCGGGCAACGAGACCTTTGACTACGACAACAATGAGCGTCAGTACGTCGGCGACGGCCTACCGGACTTTGTAGGGGGCATGACCAACACCTTCCGCTGGAAGAACTGGGACCTGCGCGCCTTGGCCACCTTCAGCTATGGGGCCAAGATTTTTGACAGTTCCTCCAAGCGCCAGCTGGGTGTGGTGACCAGCTGGAACATGCGCACCGAGATCCTGGACCGTTGGCGTCAGCCGGGTGATGAAGCCACTTTCCCTCGACTGACCCTCGACGAGACCACCTATGGCCTTCCGAGTGGCTTTCCCTGGTGGAACACCAGTCTGTTTGTCTTTGACGCCTCGTACTTGCGCCTCCGCAACCTCACCCTTGGCTACACCATCCCGCAGATCGGTGAAGGCAAGCACGCCATCCGCGACTTGCGCGTAAACGCAAGCGTCACCAACCTCTTCACCATCACGAGTTTCCCTGGCCTGGACCCTGAAGTCGTGCGTGACTTCGAGAATGCGCAAGACCGCAACATGAGTCCGAACGTGACCTACCTCACCCCTCCCCAGGAGCGGGCCTTCACCCTCGGCATCAACATGTCATTCTGATCCGCCATGCTGAAGAACATGAAATCCCTCCGCCTTATCGCCGCCATCGCAGGATGCACCGTCGCCTTGACGGGGTGTGACCGCATGCTGGAATTCGAACCCGGTGATGTGATCCTCGCCGAGGATGCCATCAACACCGCAGACGACCTGCAGCGGATGCTGAATTCCAACTATGACGTGCTCGCCAATCTCCTCAATGGGCGCCAGCAGAGCATTGCCGAGCTGCTGACCGACAACATGGCCCGTCCCTACTCCAGTCTCGACTATACCGCTGTCTGGAACCGGGAGACCAATTTCTTCACCCCCACCACGGGTGGTCTTTACACGGACTTCTACTATGCGATCTACCGGGCCAACGTCGTGGTCGAGAGCTTTGACCTGGTCGAGGGCCTGGACGATGCTACGCGGCTGCGGCTGGAAGCCGAATCCCGCTTTGTTCGCGCAGTGTGCCATTGGTACCTGGTAAAAATGTGGGCTTACCCCTATGGCTACACCGCGGACAACAGCCACCTCGGTGTTCCCCTGCGAACCGATGCCGTGGCGCCTCCCAGCCCGCGTGCCACCGTGGCGGAGGTGTATGCCCAAATCATCGAGGACCTCGAGTTTGCCAAGGCCAACCTGCCCAATGAGAACGGCCCCTATGCCACGAGTATGGCGGCCAGCGGCTTCCTTGCCCACATCCACTTCCTGCGTCAGGATTGGGGGGCGTCCCGCAGCGAAGCCGAGCGGGTGATCAACAGTGGTCTCTTCCAGCTTGACAGCGACCTGGACCGCTACGAGGCGGGCAGCGACAGTGTGCTGGCGGGCGACCTGATCAACCCTGAAACCGTGTTTGGCATCACCGGAGGCTACTTCTCCGTAGACGGTGACAGCCTTCTCAACGACCGGAGCTACGCCTTCCGCGACAATTTCCGTCAGGACAACAACCTCAATCCCCAGCTCACCTTCAGCGACGACATCTACGATTTGTTCCAGTTGAACTCGGCGGATGACCGGGGAGATTGGATCGAAAGCAATGGCGTGACCCACAAGGTGACCCGCTTTGACAACAAGCAGTTCTTCAACGTTCCCATTGTTCACTTGACCGGCCTCCATCTGTTGCGGGCCATGTCGGTGGTGGAAAGCGGTGGTGAACTGCAGACGGCCATCGGTGACATCAATGCCATCCGGGATCGCGCCTTCGGAGCGGACCTCAATGACTTGGACCCCACTTCCAACGCCGCTGCGGTGTTGGCCGCCGCGCGGGAAGAGTACCGAAAGGAGACCCTCTGTGAAGGATGGGAGCTTGACCAGATGAAACTTCGCGGCGTCATGGGAGAGCCTGAGACGGTGCGCGATGCCCCTTGGGACTGCCCGGGTTCGCTGTTGCAATTTCCAAACTCCTCCACCACCGCGGCCGGTTTCATCTTGAACGACGAAGGCGGTTGCCTGTGAACCCCTCATGAACGCCATGAACATGAATAGACCATTTTTCCTTCCGCTCCTCGCCATGGGCATCGCCTTGGCCATCAGCGGATGCAAGCCCGAAATCGAGGGTGAGTTGGGCGACCCCATAGACAAGCGTGCCGGGTTCCTCGGCACCTGGGAACTCGCCTCCTTCACCCAGCAGGACCTGAACAATCCCGTGAAGGAAACCCGCGACCTCAGCCACCTCTACCTCCAGGACGGCATCGCCCCCTTGCGCATGAATTTCAATGACGACGACACTTACAGCATCGCGCAGGAAATCGGACGCGAGTACTTCGGTGACGGCGGCATGTGGGCCTTTGACGATCCTGCATTCCCCACGTTTCTGATCCTGATGGGCGAAGCGGACACGCTCCAGTACAACCTCGGGACCACGGTCCGGCCCTACGATGACCAGATGGCCATCGAATACCGCCGCAGTTGTGGCGAAGGAGGCGCCCGCATCGAAACCGTGATCTACACGTTCACCTTCAACCGCATTCCGCAATGAACCGCATCCTTTCCCTTTCCGCGCTGTTTCTTTTGGGCGCCCTCTGGAATTCCGGCTGGGGTCAAGCGGCTTATGTGCTGCCCTCGCCTACGGCTGTCGATTCAGAGTGCACACTCTACATTGACCTGACCCAATGCCAGGACCAGCGCTTGAGCGACATGCTCGACGCCTACCCGGAGGAGGACGTCTACCTCTGGATTTGGAACCCTTCTGCTCCCTTGACCGGCAACGGCGATTGGGGCGACAGTGAGGACAGCCAGAAGATGACGAAGGTGAGCGAAAAGCTCTACAGCTACAGCTTTGTGCCCAGCACCTATTTCGGGGTGGATGGACCCACCTTCTTTACCCGGGGCATCTCCTGCCTCGCCAAGTTCGACAACGGCTATGCCTATGAAGAGGAGTTTGGAGGAGAAGCCAAAACCGAAGACTTGTCCGTGGGCATCGTACCCCAACTGTGCAACGGCCGCATGTGTATTTTCCCGGAAATCCGGGAGGGCGACGACTTCGTCACCTTCACCTACGACAACAACCAGGAGACCAATCCCGACCTCCAGGACCTCAGCGAAGTATACCTGCACCTCACTGCCCGAACAGACGCCTTCACCCTGTACACCTATGGTGACGATGGTGTGGCTTCTACCCCTTTTGACGCTGGAGCGGTTCCGGAATTGAAGATGTCACCCGTTGAGGGAGAACCGGGCATGTTCACCTTCACCTTCATCCCGGAGGAGTTCTTCCTGGGGACACCGAGCAACATCGATCAAACCCCATACACGGGAGAACCGTTGGAGAACGGGGTGCGCTGGTACATCACCAAGCCAGGATACACATTCAACGGTCCTCCCCCTGCGAACAGCCTGGGACTGCTCATCTGCGAATGAATCCAGCCCGGACCTCACCTGAAACTCGAAGAAACGCCCGGTCCATATCCGGGCGTTTCTGATATTCACACCCCATGCGATTCCCATTCTCTCGCGCCCTCGCCCTGGCTTCGGTCATCGTTCTTCTCGCGTCCTGTCAAAATCCTGAGTCGTCCGCCCCTCCCGGGGTGGAAGTCATTCAGGGAACGGTGCTCCCCGTTCGGCTCCTTCCCGACTCCACCTGGATTCCCATGGATGATTTCAGTCCGGGCATTCTGCCGGATTCCGCGGTTTGGATACCCGCCTGGGGTGAGGGAAGCCGGGTATCCATCACAGCGTTGGACGGTCATTCGGGTGTCTGGATTCAAGGGCAACCCGGTCAAGGCTTCGGGGCACTTGCGATTTCCAGCAAGGGAGAAACGGCCCATGTTCCTGTCTTCGCCTCGAATTCCACAGAGGTCGACTTCACCCTGGCGCCTGACCATCAAAACCATCAAGATGTCCGCATCATGGGCGCTTTCAACGGTTGGTCGCGCACCTCGCACCCGCTTGTACTTGGCGAAGATGGACAGTGGCGGATCTCCCTGGTCCTTCCGGAAGGCCAACACCCCTACCAGCTCATCGTGGACGGGACGGAGATGCCCGACCCCGCCAACCCGGAGAGGGTGGACAACGGTTTCGGCGGATTCAACTCCATCCTCAGCGTGGGAGGAAATCAACCCGCCACACAATTGAGCGCCATCGGTTTTGGTGGAAACCAGGTGCACGATGTGCGTCTTTTGGGAACACCCGGCGCACGGGTCTGGGCATGGTGGAACCATCACCTTTACACGGGTACCGTGCTCGGAGAAAATGGTTCAGGCGTCGTCCGAATCCCCGCACGCGCCTATGGCGCGGGTCGGTCCCAATTGCGCCTTTGGGCCAGTGGTGAGGGGAAACCGAGTCGGGAAGTTCGGATTCCGCTCATGGATGGATTGCCCATCGAGTCCCCGGACGCCTTGACGCGCCAAGATTGGGAGGCCCAGGTGTTGTACTTCATGCTGGTCGACCGATTCCGGAATGCCGACCCCAGCAACGATCGCCCTGTCGATGACCCGTCCATTCTTCCCCAGGCCAATGACCATGGCGGTGACCTCGCTGGCATCATGGCCGCTTTGGAAGAGGGCTATTTCGAGGAATTGGGAGTAACCGCCCTCTGGGTCAGCCCCCTCACCCGCAATCCGGACGCCGCATACGGCTACTGGCAGGACAGCTCCACCGATGTGACCAGCCGTTTCAGCGGATACCATGGATACTGGCCCATATCCAATACCGAAATCGACCCGCGTTTTGGCTCGCGGGAGGAATTCGATGCCCTGGTGGATGCTGCCCACGCCAGCGACATGAATTTTCTGCTCGATTATGTGGCCAATCATGTCCACGAGGAGCACCCCTTGTACAAAGCCAACCCGGACTGGGCGACTGATCTCTACCTGCCCGACGGCACAGAAAACACGCAATTGTGGGACGACCAGCGTCTGACGACTTGGTTTGACACCTTCATGCCCACGCTGAACCTCGAGCGCGAAGATGTGGCGGAAGCCATGTCCGACAGTGCGGCGTGGTGGGTAGCGAACAGCCAGATTGATGGGTTTCGACACGACGCCACAAAGCACATTCCGCTCTCCTTTTGGCGGATGCTCACACGCAAAGTGAAAGCGCAAATCCACGGCTCAGGAAGGCGCATCTATCAGATCGGAGAGACCTACGGCAGTGCCGAACTCATCGGAAGTTATCTGGGTTCAGGCCTGTTGGATGCGCAATTTGACTTCAATCTTTACGACAAAGCCATTGTCGCCTTCGGCAAGGATGACGCCGGATTTGAGGATCTGATTCAGGTGGCCGAGGAAGGACTGGACCAGTACGGCGCCCATCACCTGATGGGAACCATCACAGGCAACCAGGACCGGCCCCGTTTTGCATCCTTGGCGGAAGGCACGGTCCGTTGGGAAGAGGACCACAAATTGGCCGGCTGGACGAGGGACATCCAGCGCGATGGCATTCGGGGACATCAGGCGATGCGCATGCTCACCGCGTTCAATATGTCCATGCCGGGGGTGCCCTGCATCTACCAGGGCGATGAGTATGCAGATGTGGGCGGCAACGACCCCGACAACCGGCGCATGGTCCGCTTCGACAACCTCGATGTGGAAGAATACAGAACCCGCGCCATGGCATCCGAGTGGATCCAACTGCGAAGGAGCCGAATGAGCATGCTCTTCGGCAGCACCCGGATGGAAGAGGTACAACCCCAATTGCTGCGCATCACCCGCCAATACTTGGGAGAACATACCACGGTCTTCATCAACGCCTCGAATACCGGCTTGTCACCCGACGGGCTGGATGGTGCCATTCCCTTGGTGGGCATTCTCCATCAAGGCACCATCCCCCCCTATACTGCCATCGCCTTTGATGGGGACTTGTGAATCCCTTCTTTGGCGTGCGCAGGCTATCCTTGTACCATGACTTTTAGCCGTCCGCTCCTCAACTTGATCCTTCTCCTGACGTTGATTTCAGGACTTCGTGCCCAAGACACTTTTACGGTGGGCAACACGACGCTGTATGCCACCAACCTCGTTGAAGACAGTCAGATTCCATGGGAAATCCTCTGGGGAGGCGACGATATGCTCTGGTGCAGTGAACGCAAAGGGCGTGTCATTCGAATCGACCCCGCTACAGGGGAGTACACCACAGTATTGGATTTGAATGTCACCTTCAACGGCAACGGGGAGCCCGGACTGCTTGGCATGGTACAGCACCCTGATTTCCCGGAAGACCCTCGCGTTTGGGTGGTTTACTGCGATGGTCAATTCAGCGTCTCCGAACACCTGAGTGTTTTTGAATGGAATGGCACGGAATTGGTCAACGAGGAGGAACTCCTCACGCTTCCTGGCGCTCAAATCCACAATGGAAGCCGACTCCTTTGGCTGCCGGACAACACCATGCTGATGACCACGGGGGATGCGGGAGAGACTGCATTCAGCCAGGATCTGGAGAGCCTGAACGGCAAAATCTTGAGGATCAATCCCGACGGTTCCATCCCAGAAGACAACCCTTTTGGTCCGGACAGCTACGTCTACACTTGGGGCAACCGCAATGCGCAGGGCCTGTGCATTG
This sequence comes from Flavobacteriales bacterium, assembly GCA_030828175.1. Taxonomy (GTDB): domain Bacteria; phylum Bacteroidota; class Bacteroidia; order Flavobacteriales_D; family Sanyastnellaceae; genus UBA8752. The sequence goes on along the minus strand of JAURDB010000018.1, from coordinate 3,898 downwards.
GCCCCAACGGTCTCGTATATGCCTCGGAGCACGGTCAAAACCAAGACGATGAGTTCAACCTGGTAGAAGCGGGGCGCAATTATGGATGGCCCACGGTCCAAGGGGCTTGCAACTCACCTTCCGAATTCTCTTTCTGCGAAGAATGGAATGTGATGGAGCCCCTCCTGGCATGGACTCCCTGTATTGCCCTCAATGGCTTGGAGTACTACACCCACGAGGCGATACCGGAATTCCAAGGAAAGGTCCTTATGGGGGTCATGAGCGGATTCAACGACCCTCTGCCCGGACGCGTGATCGCCATAGAACTTTCGGAGGATGGCCAATCTGCAGTCAGCCAGGAAGCTTTCTTCGGCAGCTTCAACCAACGCATCCGAGACATTGCCGTCAATCCCTATACAGGGGCTTTCTACTTGGCATTCAACGGTCAGTCTTACCCCGGTTCACCGCCGAACATCATCAAGGAATTCAGCACCTCCAATCCTGCTTCCGTGCCGTTGCCGGTGGTGCGCCCCGTCCTTTTGCGCCCCATTCCTGCCAGCGGCATGGTGGAAATCAGTGTAACGGAAGGTGCCATTGGTGGTCCATTGTCCATCCGAGACTTGACAGGGCGCTTGGTTTTTGAAGGCCAGGTTGAAAGTTCTTTGTTCGGGCTTTCACTGGAGGGATGGGCTCCCGGACGTTACATCGTTTGGACCGCCGTGGGTTCAGCCGACTTGCTTGTGCGCTAAGGTTCTACCCTCCTCATTTCGTTTTGGGAAGCACCGTCAGGGTCGTCCTGCGGTTCATCCTTCTTGCCTCCTCCGTTGTGCCTTCCACCGCAGGCTGGGTGCGGCCGTACCCTTTGGCCACCAGTTGATGGGGTTGTGCTCCCGCTTCTATGAGCGCCTGCCTCACTGCTTCAGCACGGTCAGAAGAAAGCGACAGATTCGACCGATCTGAGCCCACATCATCTGTGTGCCCTCCCACTTCAAGCAGCACATGGGACTGATCAGCCAACCATTGCCCAACCCGGGTCAATTCTGCACCGCTCGCTGCATCCAACTCAGCGCTGCCACTGGCGAAAAAAACATTGCGCAGCACCACTTCTGCGCCGATTTCCATGGAAGACAGTGAGAAATCACGCTCCATTCTTCCCTTGACCTCCCCTGGCTCTATGGACTCTGATGCCAGCATGTATCCGGGGGCTTCTGCAATGACCACAAAAGCGCGGTCCATGGGAACAGGAACGTGATACGTTCCATCGGATGCCGACTCAGCCCGGGCAAATGACCGGCCCGTTGTGCGGTCCATCAAACGGATGACCCCATTTCCCAAAGGCTCTCCCTCCTCGGACTGCAAGCGCCCCTCCATGGCCGCTGTCGCGTCAGCGGCTACTTCCGACGGTAAATGCATGACGTGCAGGTCGAGCTGTCCTTCCACCTCTCGGCTGAAATATCCTGTCACCCCATCCGATCCAACCACCAAGCCGGTCTCATCATCGGGCGTATTGATCGGCCAGCCCATGTTGACCGGTTCGCCCCATGTGCCTTCGTCATTGAGTGTGCTCACGAACAGGTCCATGCCTCCCATGCCTTCCCGGCCGTCTGTGGCAAAGAAGAAATGTCGGCCATCCGGATGGATGAAAGGACGCATTTCCTTCCCATTCGAGTTGATGGTTCCCCCCAAGCGATGAGCGGTCCCCCATGACCCGTCCTCTTGTCGCTGGGCCACGAAGAGGTCATACTTTCGGCGCCCACCTTTCCCCGAACCACGGGTAAAATAGAGCGATTGTCCATCGGGGCTCAAACAAGGTTGACTTTCCCAGCCTGGCGTATTCACGGACCTGATGTTTTCAGGCCGACTCCATTGCCCTTGGACTTGCTGCGAAATGTACAAGTCACAGCTTCCTTGATGCTCGCCTTGGCCCGGCCGGTCGGCCTCTCGGCAGAGGGTGAAACACAAGGTGGAGCCGTCACCTGAGAGACTGGCCGCGCCCTCATTGTCCAGGGTGTTCAAGCCGCGAAGTGGCTGTGGCATTTGCCAGACTTCTCCCACTTTTCTCGCAATGAACAGGTCTTCCTGGCCCTGTTGCCAGCGCGCGTCGGTCACCCTGCGCGTAAAAATGAGGGCTTCTCCTGCGAGCCAAACGCTGGGGAAGTACTCATCGTCTCCGGTCGAAACAGGCAGTGGCAGTGGCTCCGGCGCCACCTTTTTGGGGTCAGCCAAAGACATGGACATGAATTCACTGTCCTTTTCCACACGGTCGATCTTTGGCACATCCGGCCCCTCCATGACGCCTGGAATGGCGCGCATCGCAGCCATGGCATTCTTCATGGTCTCTGGATCCAGTGCGTGTCGCGCGGCCTCTGCCCATGAAAAGTGATCACGGATGAAATCCGCCCCATGCTCATCCAGGTAGTGAGCGTAATGGTCTCTCGATTCTTGGAACCTTCCCTCGTCAAACCGCAGGGCGGCCACCACACGTTCTGCCTCGGCAAAACCCGGGTCCAACTCGAGACATTTGAGCAAATCCGCTTCTACAGCCTGCCTTGCCAACTCCTTGTCAGCACCGGGCACCATGGCTTCTCTGCTTCGTTCCGTGGCCCTTCGGTACAACTTGATGGCCTTCTTGCTCTCCGAATGCAATCGCATGGCGGGCTGCGCACATGCAACATTGCAAATGACAAACAACAAGAAGAACAAAGAAGCAGTGCAGCGCATGGAGTGAATGTCTCTTGAAAACGTCAAAGGTGGGGTGAATCCTATCACAGGAGCGAAATTAGCGGCGTGCGCATTGGATTGCTCAGCGATACCCACGGTTACATCGACGACCGCATCCTTCATCACCTCTCCCCATGCGATGAGGTGTGGCACGCAGGGGACATTGGCACATTCGGGGTCACCGATGCCATTGCTTCAGTGAGACCCTTGGTCGCTGTCCACGGCAACATAGACGATCAACTCATCCGCCGCGACTTTCCCGAGCATCAGCACTTCGAGCGCGGTGGCTGCCGCATTTGGATGACCCACATTGGAGGAAGACCCGGCAGATACGCAAAGGGCATCCGAACCGGATTGATGGAGCACCGTCCTGATGTATTCGTCTGTGGACACAGCCACCTCCTGCTCGTGCAATCCGTAAAGGCCTGGGGCGGCCTCCATTTGAATCCAGGTGCGGCTGGAATGCAAGGATTCCATCGGGTTCGGACCTTGCTTCGTTTCACATTGGAAAACGGCCGTTTGCTCGATCCCGAGGTCATTGAACTCGGCAGAAAAAATGCAAAGCGTGGCGAACCGCAAAAGTTGTCGTAAACTTGCGGTGCACCGTCACGGTGCGTGGCCTTTTAGGTCTTCCTCAGGGAATTTTTGAACGACAGTTGCCCACAGGAGTGGGACCCCCATATGTACGACATTATTGATTTGAACAGCCGGAAGGTTGCCGAGCTCCGAGACATTGCCAAGGAGCTGAACATTGCCCGGACCGACAAGCTCAAGAAGCAGGAACTGGTCTACGCCATCTTGGATGAGCAGGCCGTATCAACCAGCGCGAAAGCCAAACAGGAGAGCGGTGACGATTCCGCTCAGGACGCACCCAAGCCCGGCAGAGGCAGGCAGCGTGCGGCGGCTAAGAAGGATGCCCCATCCGCCGAAAAAAGCGAAGGCAGACGCGCCGATGACGGCAGCACCAAGAGCCAAGACGGCGGTGCTGAGTCTGACGCTCAGGAATCCAGCGCGGATGGCACAACCGACAACAACAAGGAAGAACGCGGCGATCGTGGCAACCGACGGGACCGCAACGAGCGTGGTGACCGACGCGATCGCAAGAACCGCAATGAGCGGGGCGACCGCAACGAGCGAAGCGATCGCAACGAGCGGGGCGACCGCAATGAGCGGGGCGACCGCAATGAGCGGGGCGACC
>JAURDB010000189.1 GCA_030828175.1 Flavobacteriales bacterium | reverse complement strand
AACAGCCTGGGCGTCGTGGCCAAATAAGCTTGATACGCCGGATCGTCCCCCCATAATTTTTGTCCGCGTTTGGCAAGTGTTGGAATGCCGCTGAGGCGGGTAAGCAGAAAATAAACAAAAAGCGGCGATAACCACGCCGCATACTGGATGCCTGACATTGACGGAGTGGCCGCCACGGCCAAACCGAGCCAAAAGAGAATCTCACCAAAATAGTTGGGGTGACGACTTCTAGACCACAGCCCGGTATGAATGAAGCGCCCCCGGTTCTCTGGATTTTTGCGAAAACGCATCTTTTGCTGATCCGCCGCTATCTCCAGAGCAAGGCCTGCGATTGCCACGATATAACCCAGCGCAAAGACGGTCGTTGAGAACACACCGCGCGGCTCAGCGGGAGCCCCTTGAGCGGGAAGGAGCGCAACCAGAACAGCACTCACGGTGATAGCCACCCAGGCCCCCTGAAGCGTCCAAGCCATCAAAAATCGTGGGGCAGACACCTTAATGTGGCGGAAACGCTGATCCTCGCCCACCTCAATGACCCGCAAAAACAAAAAAGACCCAAGTCGAGTTGCCCAGACTGCGACTGCGACGAATAGCAGGTTGGCGCCCCAGGAGGCGGGCTGACCCAGCCGCCACGCCAACATCACGACCACGAGATAGGTCAGGCTACCGGTTAGATCGTAGTAGCGCTCTGTTTTCAGGGTCCAAGCCACGCCAAACCCAAGCCATTGCACCAGAAAAATACCCGAGAAAAACAGCGCCACCAGGGGGAAGCCGAGTACCGCCGTA
>JAURDB010000188.1 GCA_030828175.1 Flavobacteriales bacterium | reverse complement strand
CCGTCCGCATCGTTCAAGCAGTTGCCGTCACAATCGTAACCAGCATCAGGACCGTTGCCATCGCAATCGCAAGCGCCATCGGCAATGCCATCACCTCCACAAACTCCACACTCATCTTCTTGCAAGCATGAGCCGTCATCGTCCGTAGCTGACGCGTCGTAGTTGCACGCCGTGGCATCGGTGCAACCAGCAACCTCAAATTCGTCGCACGTACCGTCGGCATCGGCGTCATTCAAGCAGTTGCCATCGCAGTCATAGCCTTCTTCAGCATACGTGCATGATCCGTCATCGTCCGTCGCGTCGGAGCTGTAGTTGCATGCACCAGCATCGGTACAGCCAGCAACTTCGAACTCGTCGCAGACGCCGTCACCATCCGCATCGTTCAGGCAGTTGCCTTCGCAGTCGTAGCCTTCTTCAGCATAGGTACAAGAACCGTCATCGTCCGTCGCGTCAGCATCGTAGTTGCATGCCTCTGCGTCCGTGCAACCTTCGATTTCGAATTCATCGCATACACCGTCGCCGTCGGCATCGTTCAGGCAGTTGCCATCACAATCGTAACCTTCTTCAGCGTACGTGCACGATCCATCCTCGTCGGTCGCATCTGCGTTGTAGTTGCACGCCGTGGCATCCTGGCAACCGGCCACTTCGAATTCATCACATACGCCGTCGCCGTCCATGTCGTTCAGGCAGTTGCCGTCACAGTCATAGCCTTCTTCAGCATAGGTGCATGAATCATCGCTGTCGGTCGCGTCAGCGTTGTAGTTGCACGCCGCTTCGTCTTGACAAC
>JAURDB010000187.1 GCA_030828175.1 Flavobacteriales bacterium | reverse complement strand
TGCGGCGGCGGCGGCTCGTGCGCCATGTGCAAGTGCAAGGTCTTCGAGGGCGGCGGCGACATCCTCCCGACCGAGAAGACGCACATCAACCGCGCCGAGGAGAAGGAGGGCGTGCGCCTCGCGTGCCAGGTCAAGGTGCGCGGCCCGATGAAGGTGCAGGTGCCGGACGAGGTCTTCGGCATCAAGAAGTGGGAGTGCACGGTCCGCTCCAACGACAACGTCGCGACGTTCATCAAGGAGTTCGTCGTCGAGCTGCCTGAGGGCGAGACCCTCGACTTCGAGTCCGGCGGCTACATCCAGATCGACGTGCCCAAGTACAAGGGCCTGAAGTTCTCGGACTTCGACATCGGCGAGGAGTACCGCGAGGACTGGGACAAGTTCAAGCTGTGGGACCTCGTCGCGGACAACCCGGAGCCGGTGTTCCGCGCGTATTCGATGGCCAACCACCCGGCCGAGGGCAACATCGTGATGCTCAACATCCGCATCGCGACGCCGCCGCCGCGCCAGATGGACCTGCCGCCGGGTATCTGCTCGTCCTACGTCTTCTCGCTCAAGCCGGGTGACAAGGTCTCGATCTCGGGCCCGTACGGCGAGTTCTTCATCAAGGACACCAAGCGCGAGATGATCTACATCGGTGGAGGTGCTGGCATGGCGCCGCTGCGCAGCCACATCTTCCACCTGTTCCACACGCTCAAGACCAAGGATCGCAAGGTCAGCTACTGGTACGGTGCGCGCAGTGCCCGCGAGATGTTCTACACCGAGGAGTTCGAGGCCATCGAGAAAGAGTACCC
>JAURDB010000186.1 GCA_030828175.1 Flavobacteriales bacterium | reverse complement strand
AGCTTGGCTCGGTGCATCAGACCGCGTGTCCAAGCGAAGATCGAGGCGATTGGGTTTGTGGAGGTCTTCTCGCCCTTCTGCCACTGGCGGTAGTGGCGGGTGACGGTGCCGTGGGCAGCTTCTGCGAGTGCCGACTTGCCGTCCGGGGTAGTCAGTACTGAGGTCATCAGTCCCAGCGATCCAAAGCCCTGAGCAACTGTGTCGGACTGCACGTCACCGTCGTAGTTCTTACATGCCCAAACATAGCCACCCTCCCACTTCAAAGAGGCTGCAACCATGTCATCGATGAGCCTGTGCTCATAGGTCAGTCCCGCACTAGCGAACTTGTCCGCGTACTCGGCGTCGAAAATCTCTTGGAAGGTGTCCTTGAAGGCGCCGTCGTAGGCCTTCAGGATGGTGTTCTTGGTTGACATGTAGACGGGGTATCCGCGGGATAGGCCGTAGTTGAATGATGCCCTAGCAAAGTCTCTGATCGAGTCAATGTAGTTATACATGCCCATTGCCACGCCGCCGTTCTCGGGGTACTCAGCAATCTGCATCGTCTGAGGCTCGGAGCCGTCGGCTGGGGTCCAGGTCATGGTGACAACGCCCTTGCCCGGCACCTTGAAGTCTGTTGCCTTGTATTGATCTCCGTGGGCGTGACGACCAATCACAATCGGCTTGGTCCAGCCAGGCACAAGCCTTGGAACATTGGAGATGATGATGGGCTCGCGGAAGACCACGCCTCCGAGAATGTTTCGAATGGTGCCGTTTGGGCTGCGCCACATCTTCTTGAGTCCAAATTCTTCGACTCTTGCCTCATCGGGGGTG
>JAURDB010000185.1 GCA_030828175.1 Flavobacteriales bacterium | reverse complement strand
ACTTGTGCATCCGCTGCGGTTCGATCCACATTCTGGTACCGCATGATGACTTCTGCCACTTGCGCACCGCACCGCATGGTGGGGTTGAGGCTGGTCATGGGTTCCTGGAACACCATGGTGACCTTGTTTCCTCGAGGAATGGGGACAGTGGCCCCATCATCGGCCCGCAGCCAGACCCCGTCGGGCCCTTCGATGCGCCCTGCTGTCAGCCGGCCACCGCCGGGAATGAGCCCCAATGCCGCCATGCAACACATGGTCTTGCCCGAACCGCTTTCGCCAACCAGCGCCAAAGTCTGACCCTGACCCACAGCCAGGTCAATGTCACGCAGGATGGGCTTGTCCCCGATGTCGAGGTCCACTCCCCGCCATGCGAGGGCGGGTGTCACAGGGGATTCAGAGTGTGCCACGCAGGGCCTGCTCGCGTTCGATCGCTTCGAAGAGCGCCTTGAAGTTGCCCTTTCCAAAACTCTGAGCGCCCTTGCGCTGAATGATCTCGAAGAACATCGTGGGCCGATCGACCACCGGCTTCGTGAAGATCTGAAGCAGGTAGCCCTCGTCGTCCCGGTCGATCAGGATACCGAGGTCGCGCAGGGGCTCAAGGTCCTCGTCGATTTCGCCCACGCGGTCCAACACCGTCTCGTAGTAGGATCCGGGCACCTGTAGGAATTCGATGCCCCGTGCCTGCAATTCGGTGACCGTCTCGATGATGTTGTCGGTCGCCACCGCGATGTGCTGCACGCCGGCGCCTTGGTAGAAGTCGATGTACTCCTCGATCTGGCTCTTCTTCCGCCCCTCGGCGGGTTCGTTGATTGGG
>JAURDB010000184.1 GCA_030828175.1 Flavobacteriales bacterium | reverse complement strand
ACTCGTCCAATACAGCGCACGCCGCATTGCCGGGGTCGGCATAGTTGCAGGCCGTCAGGTCGGTACAGTTGTCGCTGTCGTCGCAAATGCCGTCCGCATCCGCGTCTGTTCCGGTTCCGCCGCAGTCGCCACAAGCGTCGACCTGGTTGCCGAAGCAATCGCAGTCGCCCGCCGGGATGCCGTTACCACCACAGACACCACATTCGTCAAACACCGCGCAAGCCGCATTGGCAGCATCCGCGTAGTTGCAGGCGGTGATGTCGGTGCAGTTGTCCGCGTCGTCACACAGTCCGTCCCCGTCGATGTCGGCAGCACACGTGCCACCACATACGCCGAGCGCATCGGGCTGGGTTCCATCGCAATCACAAGCGCCGTCGGCAATGCCGCAACCGCCGCATACGCCGCACTCATCCGCATAGAGGCAAGCGGTGTTGCCCAGGTCGGAGAAGTTGCACGCCGTGAGATCGGTACAGTTGTCCAGGTCATCGCAGAGGCCATCGGCGTCGACGTCCGTTCCGGTTCCGCCACAGACGCCACAGTCATCGTTGACGTTGCCGTCACAATCGCAGTCGCCCGCCGGGATGCCGGTTCCGCCGCAGATGCCACACTCGTCGAGCGTCAGACAGGCCACGTTGGCCGGGTCAGCGAAGTTGCAGGCCGCGAGGTCGGTGCAGTTGTCGGTGTCATCGCAAACGCCATCGGCATCCGCGTCCGTTCCTGTGCCGCCGCACTCACCGCAGGCGTCGAGCTGGTTGCCGAAGCAGTCGCAGTCGCCCGTCGGAATGCCGGATCCACCGCATACACCGCACTCATCGAATTGCAGGCAGGCCACATTGGACGGGTCGCTGAAGTTGCAGGCC
>JAURDB010000183.1 GCA_030828175.1 Flavobacteriales bacterium | reverse complement strand
GAAGGCCACTTCCTGGGCGTGCAGTGAACGGCCGGAGGTCTGGATGTGGTACTTCAGTTTCTGGCTGCGGTCGTCACCGCCGTAGATGTCGCGGCAGGCAATGGCCCAGATGCGACGGGCAACACAACCGATGACGGTATATTCGGGGTCCATGCCGTTGGAGAAGAAGAAGCTCAGGTTGGGGGCGAAATCGTCGATGTGCATGCCCCGGCTGAGGTAGTACTCGACCAGCGTCAGTCCGTTGGCGAGCGTGAACGCCAGCTGGCTCACAGGATTCGCACCGGCCTCGGCGATGTGATAGCCGCTGATCGAGATGCTGTAGTAGTTGCGGACTTTATTGTCGATGAAGAACTGCTGCACATCACCCATCATCTTCATCGCAAATTCGGTCGAGAAGATGCAGGTGTTCTGCGCCTGGTCCTCCTTGAGGATGTCGGCTTGGACCGTTCCTCGGACCGTCTGCAGGGTTCGTGCCTTGATCTCAGCGTAGGTGTCAGCGTCCACCATCTCGTCGCCCCGTCGTCCCACGGTGGCCAGCCCAAACCCGTTGTGCCCTTCAGGGAGGTCGCCCCGGTAGGCCGAATCGAGCAGCTTCACGGGCTTGCCCTGCTCAGCCAAGTAGGCCTCCACCTGCTGGTCGATGGCCGCGTTGAGGAAGAAAGCGAGGATGATGGGTGCCGGTCCGTTGATGGTCATCGAGACCGAGGTGTTGGCGTTGCACAAATCAAAGCCGGAGTAGAGGCGCTTGGCGTCGTCGGTCGTGGCGATGAAGACCCCGGAGTTGCCCACCTTGCCCCAGATGTCGGGGCGGCGAGCGGGGTCACGCCCGTAGAGCGTCACCGAGTCGAAGGCGGTGGACAGACGAACGTAGTCTTGGCCTTGGCTGAGCAGGTGGAA
>JAURDB010000182.1 GCA_030828175.1 Flavobacteriales bacterium | reverse complement strand
CCGAGCTAGTGACGATGTTAGCGTTCGCTGGCCGACTGGACTTCAACCCGTACGAAGACACTTTGTCCACGCCGGACGGGAAAGAGTTCAAGTTTGAGGTTCCCGCCGGGTGCCCCGCGATACCCCCCAGCGGCTGGGACATCGACGACTCCATCTTCCAGCCCCCGAAGCCCGTGGAGGAGGCGGCCCGAGTGCAGATCAAGGTGGACCCGTCCTCCAAGCGCCTGCAGCTTCTGGAGCCGTTCAAGAAGTGGAGCGGCGAGGACTACGTGGGGTGCCCGGTGCTCATCAAGGCGCTCGGGAAGTGCACCACGGACCACATCTCCATGGCGGGCCCGTGGCTGAAGTTCCGCGGGCACCTCACGAACATCTCCGAGAATTGCCTCATCGGCGCGGTGAACGCGGAGACGGGCAAGACCAACGCCGTGGCGAACGTGTTCACCGGCGAGATTGGCAAAGTCCCGGAGGTGGCTGCGCAGTACCGCGACGTCGCGAAGAAGCCCTGGGTGGTGGTGGGGGACAAGAACTACGGCGAGGGGTCTTCCCGCGAGCACGCCGCGCTCGAGCCGCGGTTTCTCGGCGGCGTCGCCGTCATCACGCGTTCCTTCGCGCGCATCCACGAGACCAACCTGAAGAAGCAGGGCATGCTCCCCCTGACCTTCGCCGATCCCGCGGACTACGACAAGGTGAGCGGCGAGGGCATGCTTCTGGACATCGTGAACCTGCCCCCCAAGCCTGGGGAGCGATTGACGGTGGTTGCGCGCGACGCCGCCACCGGCGAGACGATGCACGAATTCGCCGTCGACCACACGTTCAACGACGAGCAGATCGAGTGGTTCAAGTGGGGCAGCGCCCTGAACTACATGAAGATGGTGAACGCCAGCGGCGAGCGCAGCGGCATCGCGTGAGCGGAGCGGGAGAGCCGAGCGACACA
>JAURDB010000181.1 GCA_030828175.1 Flavobacteriales bacterium | reverse complement strand
CGGACGGAGAGTGGATGGTATTGGAAATGGAGTTGGGCATGAGTGAATCCGAAGCGAATTCAACGGGTAATCGAGGAACGGATGAAGGGACACAATTGAAATCCACTTATGGATGGTACAATGGCGGCAATGGCACGGATAGCTTTGGGTTTTCGGCCCTTCCGGGCGGCTCCCGCAACTACGACGATGGCTACTTCTACTATGCCGGGTACTACGGCTACTGGTGGAGTTCTTCGCTCACTTCGCCCTATAGCGGCAATGCTTGGAGCCGGATCTTGAACCACTTCAATCCAGCCATCCTCCGGAACCCCGTCAATCCACGGAACGGCTTTTCCGTGCGTTGTCTCAGGGATGCCGACTTCAATTCCATTCAAGGCTGCACGGATCCGGCTGCGGACAACTACGATGCCACGGCCAACACAGATGATGATTCCTGCATCTTCTCTGGCTGCACGGACCCGGCCTATGTCGAGTACGACGCGGCGGCCAACACGGACGATGGCAGCTGCACGACGCTGGTCGTGAACGGCTGCACGGATCCGGCTTATGTCGAATACGACGCGGCGGCGAACACGGACGACGGCAGCTGCACGACCTTGGTTGTGAATGGCTGCACGGACCCGGCTTACGTCGAGTACGACGCGGCGGCGAACACGGACGACGGAAGTTGTGCGACATTGATTGACCCGAATTGTGTGGACGTTGCAATGGACGGGCATACCTATTCGGTCGTACAAATCGGCGACCAGTGCTGGTTTGCGGAGAACCTTCGCACGACGGTATATGCAGATGACAGCGCGATTCCTGAGGTGACGGGCAATTCGGCTTGGTACGGATTGAACACAGGCGCGCGCTGTGATTATCAGAACGATGCGGCCAACGTGACGACTTATGGCCGCCTGTACAATTGGTATGCCGTGAACAATGGGAGCGGCCTGTGTCCGAGCGGATGGCATGTTCCGACCGATGGAGAGTGGACTAATTTGAAGAACTACATCAGTTCGCAAGGCTTCAGCGGAACGGAGGGAACAGCCTTGAAGGCTACGGC
>JAURDB010000180.1 GCA_030828175.1 Flavobacteriales bacterium | reverse complement strand
GGTTCAGTGGGCTGTCGAAGTTGCAGGCTGAAACATTGGTACAGTTGTCGTTGTCGTCGCAGATGCCATCGCCGTCGATGTCGGTTCCGTCACCGCCGCAGACTCCGCAAGCATCGAGCTGGTTGCCGAAGCAGTCGCAATCGTTGGGTGGGATGCCGGGGCCACCACAGACACCACAGGCGTCGAGGTAGTGACAGGGGTTGTTCGAAACGTCAGCGAAGTTGCAAGCGCCCGTGTCGGTACAGTTGTCCGTATCGTCACAGATGCCGTCGTTGTCCACGTCGAGGCCACAACCGCCGCAGACGTCACACGCGTCGAGGACGTTGCCGTTGCAGTCGCAGTCGCCGGCCGGGATGCCGGATCCACCACAGATGCCACACTCATCGAGGGTCAGGCAGGTGCCGTTGGCCGGGTCGTTGAAGTTGCAGGCCGTGATGTCGCTACAGTTGTCGTTGGCATCACAGATGCCATCGCCGTCGGTATCCACACCCGTGCCGCCGCAATCGCCGCAGGCGTCGAGCTGGTTGCCGAAGCAATCGCAGTCACCGGTAGGAACGCCCGTGCCTCCGCAAATGCCGCACTCGTCGAGCTGCAGGCAGGCCACGTTGGCCGGGTCAGCGAAGTTGCAGGCACTCAGGTCCGTGCAGTTGTCCGCATCGTCACAGATGCCATCTCCGTCGCTGTCGGCTGCACAGGTGCCGCCGCAGACGCCGAGGACGTCTTCCACATTGCCGTTGCAGTCGCAGTCTCCGGCGGGAATGCCGGAACCACCACAAACACCGCAGGCGTCGAGGGCCTGGCATGCGCCATTGGCCGGGTCGCTGAAGTTGCAGGCCGTCACGTCGGTGCAGTTGTCCGCGCTGTCGCAGATGCCATCGTTGTCGGTATCCGTTCCGTTGCCACCACAGACGCCGCAGACGTCGGCTTGGTTTCCGAAGCAGTCACAGTCGCCGGCCGGGATGCCGGAACCGCCGCAAACGCCACACTCATCGAGTTGGGCACAGGCCACGTTGGCCGGATCATTGTAGTTGCAGGCGCTGAGGTCCGTGCAGTTGTCCGCATCGTCACAGATGCCG
>JAURDB010000017.1 GCA_030828175.1 Flavobacteriales bacterium | reverse complement strand
GCGACACCTGCTCCGGGGAACCCGATGGCAGCGGAACCGTGGTCGACAACGATGCCGACGACGATGGCGTCTGCGATGACGACGAAATCAAGGGATGCACCGACCCCCTGGCCTGCAACTACGACGCCACGCCCACCACCGACACCGACAACACCCTCTGCATTTTCAAGGTCGACGCCTGCGATACCTGCTCCGGGGAAACCGATGGCAGCGGAACCGTGGTCGACAACGATGCCGACGACGATGGCGTCTGCGATGACGACGAAGTGCTCGGCTGCACGGATGCAACGGCTTGCAATTACGACGCCACCCCGACCACCGATACCGACAATGGCCTGTGCATCTACACCGTAGATCCCTGTGACAGTTGTTCCGGCCAGGACGACGGAACGGGTACGGTCGTCGACAATGACATCAACCAAAATGGGATCTGCGATTCGAACGAAGCGCTCGGCTGCATGATCCCCACCGCGTGCAACTTCGATTCAAACGCCAACGCGGAGGATGGAAGCTGCGAATTCACCAGCTGCGCCGGGTGTACCAACCCCGCTGCATGCAACTACGATCCGGCGGCAGAAATCAGCGGACCTCCCGGCACCTGCACCTTCCCATCAACCTTCTACGTCGACTGCAATGGCAACTGTCTCGCCGGCTTCGACACCAACAACAATGGCATCTGTGACCCTGAGGAAATCCCGGGATGCATGAATGCCAATGCATCGAATTTCAACGCCAGTGCAACCACACCTGATGGGAGCTGCCTGTTTGAAATCGTGGGCTGCATCCAACCCGATGCATGCAACTACAACCCGGATGCCACCATTGCGGATGTCACCGGAACATGCGTGTTCCCCGCCGAGTCCTACTTGGATTGCCAAGGAAACTGCTTGAATGATGCCAATGATGACGGCATCTGCGATGAAATCGAAGTTCTGGGCTGCACCGACAATGGAGCCGACAACTTCAATCCCGCAGCCACAACAGAGGATGGCTCCTGCTTCACCAGCTCGTCGCCAGGCTGTGTCATTCCTTCGGCCATCAATTATGATGCATCCGCCACCGTGCAGGGGCTGCCCGTATCGGCCTATTGCAACTTCGTTTTTCCTACTCCCCCCGCCATCGCACCGTCGGTAGATGACTGCGCAGATGCAGCGGCCTGTAACTACAACCCCGGGGCCGGCGGATATTCCCAATGCGAATACACCAGCTGCCTCGGCTGCACCGCCACTGCCGCATGCAACTATGATGCATCGGCAACATACAATGACGGAAGCTGCGAATTTGCCAGCTGTTCAGGGTGTACGTCAACGGGCGCATGCAACTATGATGCATCCGCCACGGTCAATGACGGAAGCTGTGAATACAGCAGCTGTGCAGGGTGCACCGAATCAAACGCCGACAATTACGCCCCCTCGGCCACCATAGACGACGGCAGCTGCGAGTACCTGGGTTGCACCCAATCCAATGCCTGCAATTACGGCTGCACCAACTTGGCGGCCTGCAATGCCGCAGGAATCGGAGCACCCAATACCGACGATGGATCTTGTGAATTCAGTTCCTGCGCCGGGTGCCAGAATTCCGGAGCCTGCAACTACGATGCGGCCGCAACCATCCCCGGACCCTGCGAATACAGCAGCTGCGCAGGGTGCACAGACCCTGCCGCCGACAACCATGACGCGTCGGCAACCCTGGACAACGGCAGTTGTGAATTTCATGGCTGCACCAACACCGACGCCTGTAATTACGACGCCTCTGCAAACGCGGACGATGGCACTTGCACCTACCCCGCCAGCGGCGTCGACTGCCAAGGAAATTGCCTGGACATCAACAACAACGGCACCTGTGACAGCGCAGAATCGCCGCTGCCGGGATGCACTGTTCCCACAGCTTGCAATTACGACCCGACAGCCAACCAGAACGACGGCACCTGTCTGATTGCCACCGCCACAGCCCAGGACATCACCGTGCAATTGGATGCGAACGGCAGCGCGGGCATCCTCCCTGCCGATGTCGATTCCGGCTCCAGCGGAGGTTGCACCCTTTCCGGATCCACAGTGACACCGAACACTTTTGATGTCAATGACCTGGGATCTGTCCCTGCCCTTTTGACGGTGACCGACAACCAGGGCAATACATCGTCGACCGGATTCACCGTCACCGTGCAAGACCTCATCCCTCCGGTTGCCGGCGCCAACGACATTACCATCGCCATGCCCAGTACGAGCCAGGAAGTCATTCTCACGGCGTTGGAGGTGTCGACATCAACCGACAATGCGGGCATCGCGTCACAATCCTTGAGCAAGAGCAGTTTCGCAGGCTGTGGTGATGTCACCGCGCACACCGTCACCTTGACCGTCGTGGACTTTGCCGGAAACGTGGACCAGGTTGATTTCACCGTCACCATTACCCACCCCGATGTGGACGGCGATGGCATTTGCGACGATCAGGACAACTGCACCGACCTCACTGCCAACAACTACGACGACCCCGCGAACGGGGTCTGTCAGCCCTGTGGCCTCGCACCCGTCTTCCTCGGGTTTGCAGATGTAATCCCTGCGAACACCTTGGACACCGAAGACGGTGTGGTGGTCTTGGACATCACAAGCGGTGCACCCACCAGCCTGGAACTGACCGGAATGAATGGAACGGCGGACCGCACGGTGGCCTATCCCGAAGGACTGAACAGCATACCAGCGGGATTCTATACAGCGCGGGTAAAGGATGCGGACGGCTGCTTTGGCGTGGCTTCCGCCCCCGGCGGAACCACCTTCGGACAACCCGCCGTGGATCATGTCCTCATGATGCCCTACCGCTTGTGTTGCAGTGGCTGCGGAAACCACGATGTCGACACGGATGGGCTATGTGATGATGCCGACAATTGCACGGACCGCACGGCGCCGAACTACAACGACCCGGCCAATGGCCCTTGCGAGTAGATTTGGCGCTTTCCCTGAACGGATGCGCATGACCCCCTCTTTTCAACATCAGCGCCCCGGCCTTCGGTTCGGTTGTCCTGCCATCTTCGCGGTCCTGTGGGTCTTGCTGACCTTGGCCGGTTGCAGCAATGGACGAAAGCTGCCTGCCCTCGGTTCGGAGCAAGCCGCATTGTTGGACTCCATCTCCTTGTTCAATGGTCAAGTTTCCTCGGACAGCCTGCTGGGTCGGTTTCGACAGCACCAGTGCAGCATTGAGGCAGACAGCCTTTTGGGCCAGGACGTCCTGCACCTCTTGGGTTGGAAGGGCACGGACCTGAGCGAACGGGTTTGCCTGCCCTGGCCCGATAACGAACCCCAAGACCTGCAATCCGTTGAAGAATGGGGCGGCATCAGCCTTTGGATTCGAAAGACGGGGCCGAGTCAGTCCGATCCCGTGTTGGTTTTCGAACTCGAAGATGCCCGTGGCATGCGCAGTTCAACCTCCCTGGCACAGCGGCACGCTCCCACCTTTCCCATCGATACCCTCTGGCAAGAAATCCGGATCCCCCTGTCCGACTTCCAGCGTGGAAGGGCCCAGACCGACTGGTCCCAAATTGTGGGGTTGAACATCCGAATGGAACATTTCGGAGAAGTGTTGCTGGGAGCCTGCAACCTCGTTCCACACGAACGACGCAAAAAATGGGAGCGCCGTGAAGCGAAGACCTTGCTGCTGCCTCCTGCGCCCGGCCGATACATTGTCTTTGAAGATGTTGTGGACCACGAGTGGGGAATGGGGTCCTTTGGGAAGGACCGGCAGTTCATCCTGAAGGAGAAGCGGGGCCGTGAGAAAAGCCACGCCCTGGACTTCGAATGGGATTGCACCCCTCCACCCCTGTCTGGACAAGAAGTCAGGTTTCCCAATCACACGGTGGGGTTCAGCTGGAACGGTTGGAAGGTCTCAGCCCGCCCCCTTTTTCCGGAACGGAGCTTCATCGTGTTCAAGCTGCGCAACATCGGCGTCAATCCGGGCCCGACGGCGCCGCTGCCCATTCAAGTAGGTCTGGCCGACGCCGATGGCCATACTTCGACCATCACGCTTTCACAGGATCTCATTCCCGCCACAGGCTTCGGCAAATGGATGGAGTGCCGCATCCCGTTCAGCGCCTTCGACTGGGCGACGGAAGAGGATCCCGATGGCCTGGCTTCCATCGGCTATCTCTTTTTCGAGTTCAGCGAGAAGGGCCACGTCTACATCGACGACCTCTCCGTTCGGTTCTGAGCTGCGGTTGCGCCGTATTTTAGGGGCATGACCGGAAATCCCGCCTCCCGCCCCGCCTCTTCACAGGAGGCCATGGACATGGAAAACCGCTACGGCGCGCACAATTACCACCCCCTGCCGGTGGTGTTGGACCGGGCCGAAGGCGTGTTCTGCTGGGACATCGAAGGCAAGCGGTACTATGACTTTCTGAGCGCCTACAGCGCCGTCAACCAAGGCCACTGCCACCCCCGCATCGTGGGGGCCATGACCGACCAGGCGCAGAAATTGACCCTCACCTCCCGCGCCTTTTACAACAGCGTTCTGGGCCCCTACGAGCAGTACGTGACCGAATACTTCGGCTACGACAAGGTGCTCCCCATGAACACGGGCGCCGAAGCGGTCGAAACCGCCATCAAGATTGCTCGGAAATGGGCCTACGACGTCAAAGGCGTTCCCGCAGGACAAGCCAAAATCATCACCTGCGAGCACAACTTCCACGGCCGCACCACCACCATCGTAGGCTTCTCCACCGATCCGGATTCGACCGGCGGTTTCGGCCCCTTCACCCCGGGCTTTGAGATCATCCCCTACGATGACATCGACGCCCTTGAAGAAGCCCTGAAAGACCCCAACGTAGCTGGTTTCCTCGTGGAGCCCATCCAAGGTGAGGCCGGCGTCTACGTCCCCAGTGAAGGATACATCCAAGAAGCCCACGCCCTGTGCAAAGCCGCCGGCGTGCTGTTCATGGCCGACGAAGTTCAAACCGGCATTGCCCGCACCGGCGCCCTGCTCGCCACTTGTGGAAACTGCACCTGCGCGGGCCATTGCGAGCGCCAAGCCGAATACGTGAAGGCCGACCTGCTCATCCTGGGCAAGGCCATCTCCGGAGGTGTCTACCCCGTGAGTGCTGTCCTCGCCGACGACGACGTGATGGGGGTCATCCACCCCGGACAGCACGGCTCGACTTTTGGTGGCAATCCCGTTGGCGGCGCAGTGGCCATGGCGGCCCTCGAGGTCGTCAAGGACGAAAATCTCGCCCAACAAGCCCGCGACCTCGGCGAGCGATTCCGGGCCGCGATGAACGACCTCATCGCAGAAACCGATCTCATCACTTCGGTCCGCGGACGCGGCCTGCTCAACGCCATCCTCATCAACGACACGCCGGACAGCAGCACGGCGTGGGACCTCTGCGTGGCCATGAAGGAAAACGGCCTCATCGCCAAGCCCACCCACGGCAACATCATCCGCTTCGCTCCACCCCTGGTGATGACCGAAGAGCAACTCGACGAATGCGTCGCCATCATCCGCAAAACGGTACTCGGCTTCACCCCGTCAAACGCCTGAACCACCGGGGATGCCTTCATCCATCGCGTAACTTAAGCGGGTGCATCGCCTCTGCATTCAATTGACCCTTCTCTTCTTTTGTTGCGCCATGGCCGGTGCCATGCGCGGCCAAGGGGCCTCGTTGACAAACCGCGGAAATGATGGGGACCATGCACCGTTGAATGTCACCCTGAGCCATTACTCTGTGTTGGACGGGCTCTCAAGCAACTGTGTCTTCAAGGTGGTCCAGGATGCAAAGGGGTTCATCTGGCTCGCCACCTCCAAGGGACTCGACCGGTTTGACGGCAACCGCTTCCAGCACTACCCATACGCCAACATGGTGGACGGGCGCGACCGCCTCGCCCATCAATTCATCCAACTGAACACCACCCAAGATGGGCTGTTCCACATCACACTGTCCCGCTCCCTGATTGACAACACGTTCGATTTGAACGTTCGGTTCGATCCGCTGAAACTTGCCCACCTTCCAACGCAATCACACACCCACCCCCCTCTCCGTGGCAGCATCGTTCGCCGCGCAGGCAAAAAATATGAATGGGATTTCACCACTGATGCGCAAGATTCCATGGCGTTGTTCCTCGAGGGCATCCCCATCTCCAACGCCGTAGTGGTCACCCCCATCGTCCCTTTTCAAGCTTGGCACGGAGGACAATCGGACAGCACACTATTCATCCGGTCATTTTCGCAGCGTGCTGAATGGTCGTTTTGGAAAGATGACCAAGTTGAGTTCATGAAATCGGACCTGGCGGACATCCGGGGCAACAGCATACAAGGAGATTGGGACGGCTTGATTTTCAGCGCTTCGGAATCGACCCTGTCCTATTTCGAAGGATACCATGACAAACCGTGGCCAAAGGGAACGCTTATTTCCGCGGATGAAACAGGAACGCTCACCCCCATGGGCCATTGGGACGACCTGTTTCCATTTCCACTGCCAGATGAGTTGCACAGAGTCAGCCTCAAGCACAACCCCTGGAACCATCAAATCTGGTGCTTCCACGACGATGCTCTGGCCATCATCGACACCCGGGGAAACCTTCTGTTCAACGATAGAATCAGCGATCATCCACAGTTGGCCGCCCTGATCAACACTGTCCATTTCACCTCCCCCAACGAAGCCTGGGTTGGCAGTTGCAAGGGCATCAGCGTCATCCATTCCTACCCCTCCTCATTCGAAGCGTTTTTCACCGCAGAAATCGCAATGAACGGGGACCCCGATAGCATCAAAGACGTGCTGATCAACTGCCGCTCCATCATTGAATTGGGACCCGATTCCTTTGTATTCTCCACAAACAGTCATGGCGTGCGGTTGCACCATGCCGGCCAGTCCCGCATGCTCGCTCCGGAAAACGGTGCCGGCGCCGGATTGTACCTGGGGAGGGACACCTTGTTCTACACCACGCCGGAGGGAATCGGCTTCCTCAATCGGGAGGGAAAGATGGACTGGGTCCAAACATTCGACCCCTCGCCCCTGGCTGCAATTTGGGACCTTTACCGGCTCGACAACGACCGCTGGCTCATCGGCGGACAAGGTGCCGTGCTGGTCGACACGCAAACAGGTGACATTCGCACCTTGGCCCTGTATGACGGTGGGGCGTTGGGCGATGCCTACCAAATTCACGGGTTGAATGACACCCTCTGGTTGGCGGCTTCTTCAGGCCTCCACATCTGGGATGACATCCACGAACATTGGACCCCTTGGCACATCGCCGTCATCGGGGCCCCGAAGGTGCTGGAAGCACACCACCATTTCGTAGACACCCAAGGTGTTCATTGGATCAGTACGGCAACAAGGGGCGTTCTGGAATACAACCCGAAAAAGCGGTCCACGGTGGTCCATGATCAGGAATCAGGCTTGCCCTCTTCGACCGTATATGGCGGACTACAGGACCGCACAGGGCACCTCTGGTTCAGCACCGAACAAGGCCTTGTCCAACATCCATCTGGCACCACGGATTGGATCCTGTTCGACGAACGTCACGGCCTGCATGAAACCGAATTCAACCGCACAGGGGTCCACCTGGGCCCCAGCGGAACAGCCTATTTCAGCACCATCAACGGATTGACCACTTTCGACACATATTCCTTTGTGACGAATACAGAGCTGCCTCAGCCTCCCTTGGTCATCACCTCACTGCTCCAACACAAAGCGGATTCCGGTGCAGTCAAAGAGGTGACTTTGGATTTCGAACGCCAAGGGACCTTGCACCTCGGTCCGCAGGACGACTTCTTCTCACTCAGGTTGGCCTTGTTGGATTACTCCGGGTTGCCCCGCGAATTCCGATACCGCACCCGGCATGAAGAAAATGAGCCTACGGATTGGATCAGCATGGAAGGCAGTGCGATCAACCTCTCGGGAATGCCGCCGGGAGCTACCGACGTGCAGGTGCAGGCCCGCAGGCGGGGCGCGCCTTGGGGAAAGATTCAGCGCACCATCCCGGTGATTGTCGAAGCCCCGTGGTACAGAGATCCGCAACGCATAGCACTCACCATACTCGCCTCCCTGCTCATCCTCTGGGGCTTCATCGCCTTGCGCCTGAAATCGCTCAAGTCGCGGAACCTCTTGCTTGAGTCCATGGTTTCCCAGCGCACACAAAGCCTCAACGATGCACTCGGGGCCAAAGACACCTACTTGAAGGAACTGCACCACAGGGTCAAGAACAACCTGCAAATCATGGGCGACCTCATGGAACTGCAGGCCGACCAAGAGCGGCTTCCTGTCGTCCAAGAAGCCTTGGCCACAGGCAGGCTGCGCCTCGAGTCCATCGCTTTGATTCACAAGCACCTCTATCTCGACGCAACGGCGCGCAAGGTCAACCTTTCCGACTTCATCCATGAATACGCCACCCATGTGCAGGATGGCCTCGTTGATGAACGCGACCATGTCCAATGGGACATCCAAGGCGATGAGGTCCTGTTCGACATTGAATGTGCCCAGTCCTTCGGCCTGCTGCTCAACGAACTCGTCACCAACAGCCTGCGACACGGCAGATCCGCTGCGAACCCATTGCGCATCAGTGTGCATTGGGCAGCCATGCCAGAAGACCGCATCCATCTCCGATACTCCGACAATGGCCCCGGACTCCCTTCGGCATTGGACCCCGCAACAGAGAGTACACTCGGAATCAAGCTGATACGCAACCTCACCGAACAACTTGAGGGCCAATTGGAACTCGATCCTGAGAACCGAGCATCCTGGCAATTCAACCTGAGCTATGCGCTTCGCAACACAAAACAGGGGGCTGGGAGCAAGGTTTCACAAAAAAAGGAACCACCAACGGGCAACTAAGGATATTGGACAATGGGCAATGGGCTGCGCATCATGATCGTAGAGGACGACGCCGTCATCGGTGAGGGCCTTCACGTCCAGCTTCGGAAACTCGGGCACACCCCACTGCCTCCCGTGCGCAACCTCGACCGCGCCCATCATTTGCTCGACCACAATCCCATCGATGTCGTCATGCTGGACATTCATCTGCAGCGCGGCGAAAGCGGCATAGACCTTGCACACCATCTCGATGCGGAGCGCCACATTCCTTACATATACCTCACGGCCTACTCCGATGACAGAACATTGAAAGAGGTGGCCGAAACCCACCCCAGTGGTTATCTGGTCAAACCTTTCAGAAGGGCAGAATTGAAAGCCGCCCTCACCCTAGTCGCGGCCAGAAAATCCACCTCGAAGCCTACAGCCAGCCGCCCATTCCAACCCACCATGAAGCTGCGCAAGCCAGAGAAGGAGGCCGCGCACATCTTCATCAATGTGGGCGGCGAATGGGAACGCTTGGACATCCGGGACATCCGACACCTCAAAAGCGACCGCGTCTACACCGAAATCCACACCGTCGAGGGTGTGCGGGTCACCAGAAAACCCTTGGGAGAACTCGCAGATGAAATGGCAGAACACGGCATCCTGAGAATCCACCGGAGCCAAGCCGTCAACACCGCCTTCGTCACCAGACTTGAAACGGAACAGGTGCACCTCGGGCAAGAGGTATTTACGGTCAGTCGCACCTACCGAAGGATCCTCAAGGAGGCGGTCACCCAGCGTAGAAATTGACGGCGCAAGACCGCCGAAAGCCACCGGATGTGCCTTTCATTGATTCGAAGCACACATTATCTGCTCCCAATTTCAAGGCCCAATCCCAATAATTGAGTATAAAAAAAACTCAAATATTATTTTGGAGATATAGCGGTGGAATAATCGCGAGACCCTCAGGCTTATTGACATCAGTTTTTCGCACTGAGGCACCATCCAATTTAGCTTGGAGGCAACCTTATGCTGATGCCTTCTTTCACTGCGACGCGCACCTCAACGGGCGCCAAAACCGCCCTCTGCGTCTCCGATTCCAAGCAAGCGACAACCACAGGAATTGCCCTCATCGGTCTGTTGCTGGCCATGCTCTCCCTGGTCCTGCCCGCCACGGCACAAATTCCTGGCCACGTCCCCTCCGACGATGCCTTGGTGGCCTTCTATCCTTTGGACAACGGGGTCTGGACCGACCTCTCCGTCAACGGGTGGAACCAGGGCTCCAACGCCCCGGCTGTGGACCGCCATGGCAACATTGGGGGGTGTGCGGACTTTTCTTCGCCCACCGCCTACCAAGATGTGGTCATCAATAACCTGGACTTGGGCGCAGCAGAGTTCACCATTTCATTTTGGTACCGCACTTTGGATCCTTCCCAAACCATTCAGACCTTCTGCAATACACCCCCCCACTCTGGCATCAGTGCCAACTTGAACTTCCCTACCACTCCGCAGAAACTGACATTGTTTTACGGAAACGGTAGCGGCTGGAATCACATCTCCGCTGGCCCGAGCTCCAGCACATTTGCCGATTCGGATTGGCACCACTTTGTGATCCGCAAATCCGGACTGGTCGTCGAGATGATCGTGGATGACCAAATCGAATATTCCATCACCCTCGGCAGCGCCACCCCCTCCTTTTTCCCTGACCATTTGCATTTCGGATCAATTGCCGGCGGCGGAGCAGAAATCTTCAACGGGTACCTCGACGAAGTGGGCATTTGGAGCCGGGCGCTCACGGACCTGGAAATCACCGCACTCAATACGGGTCCTGTCCCAGAGACGCCCCCATTTTTTGATGCGAATCCCGATCTCGGGCCGGACGTCACAGGCATTCGGCTGCGGCCCATGTCCTCATCGGATGGCCCCTCCGATTTCGCCTTCGACGCCTTCGACCTCGCACGCGACGAACACCATGTCGCCCTCCGATTGAACGGCACGGGCATGGCCGGTGGTGAACTCGAGCGCGCTGACGGCAGTGCGCCCATCGTCACGATCGTTCCGGCGGGCCTCGACATCCCCCATTCTGCCATTTCTGACACCTCCATATTGCCCATCACAGGCTCTCCGACACAGGTGGAGATGGGCAGTGCAACGGGTGCAGCAGTCTCCTTCCTCATCATCAACGGCCAGCCCCCGCTTCCCGAATCGTTGGTCGACCTGCTCAAACCTTTGGCCAATGGACTTCCGGAGTGGACCACCTTCACAACACACCAAGACAACCCGAGCCAATGGCAAGAGTGGGCCGCCGTCGTCGAGGACCCCATCCTCGTGGCCGACATGCAGGGTGATCCCTCCACCGCCACATACACCGCTACCATCGCCCAGGCCGTAGGCATTGCCTGGGAAGAATTGAGCGCGGGTGCCCGTTGCGATTATGATAGCGATGCAAGCAATGTGGAGGCCTTCGGTCGGCTCTACAATTGGTATGCTGTTTCAGAAACTGCGGGACTTTGTCCCAGTGGTTGGCATGTTCCGACTGACGATGAGTGGACGGCATTGGAGACCTACGTCAGTGCAAACGGCCACAGTGGTGCTGAGGCCACAGCATTGAAAGCGACATCCGGTTGGAACAACGATGGCAATGGCACGGACGACTTTGGGCTTTCCTTCGTTCCAGGCGGCTACCGCTATAACGATGGCGACTTCTATGATCAGGGGAATTTTGGCAGCTTTTGGAGTTCATCTGCCGATGGCAGCAATGCCTGGTGGCGGGACTTTATCGCTACCAATCAGACCATCTCACGTGGCAGCGATATTCCTCAACTCGGGCTTTCCGTGCGCTGTCTCAGGGATGCAGAGTTTCAAGATTGTGTATCTCCCACAATGGACGAATACGATTACGGAGTGGTTGCGGTGGGCGACCAATGCTGGTTTGCGGAAAACCTTCGCACCAAGGTTTACTCGGACGGCACACCAATACCGACTTACCAGAACGACACCTTCACCACCTTCACTACCGAGACCCTCATCGCCGGATACCACTTCGGCGACCTTGACCTTGCTTCGGCCGACTTCGATGCCTTAAATGGCCTGGTCCGCCATGATGAGTACATTACCGATTGTCAAGACCCCGTCGCGGATCACTTTGGCGATCACACTTATGATGTTGTCGCCATTGGCGATCAATGCTGGTTCGCCGAAAATATCCGGGGAACAGGTACGAACTCCGGGGTAGCTTTCTCCTCAGCTTATCATGGCATTGGCGGCCCATTTTGGGATGCAAACCCCATTCCAAGAATGAGCGATTGGAGCTGGCAAGGCTGCACTGAAGCATGGTCCGGAGTCTGCCCTCCCAGTGACGAGATATTTGACCTGTTCGGACGACTTTACAATGCATTCGCCATTGTAGGCTACACGGATCCATCGGGTAATTTTTCTGGGTCTGGAGGTGTTTGTCCCAGCGGCTGGCGCACCCCCTCGGTAAGCCAATGGCAAACCTTGTGGGACTATGCCGAAGCCGCATACCCCGGCCAGTCCGCCCAAGCCTTGATGAGTGCCGAACATTTTGATCACCCTCTTGCCACCTACCAAGGCTTCGACGCTTTCGGCTTCAATGGAACCGCCCATGGCGTGATCATCAGCAACGGGTCATGGGCAGCGTCCAATGTCGGCCTTTATGGCGGCTATTGGTGTTCCGGAGCTGAAGGGTGGATGGGCGGTTGGGTGCCATCCCCCTATGGAGACGGTGGTTCGTATACCTCAACATTCTGGCTGGATGCCCGAAATACACAGCCGTCGATCACTCCTCTTCACTCTTACAGTGGGGCGGCCGTTCGTTGTATTAGGGAAACTCCTGTCTCGCTGATCACGCAACCTTTGGGTTACCCCTATGTGGATCTGCCAGAAATCCGACCGTTGGAAAACAGCATCGATTCCATGGGGCTCTGGGCGGAACATGCTGATGTTCAGTCCTTCCAGTCCCACCACCTGGCCACGCGGTATGAAGCCGGGGAGACGTTTGCCGAAGGTGAGCTTCACGTCAGCTTTCCCATCACCGCCCCCCTTTATGACGCCGAGACCTTCGAGGATGTGCCGTACACGGGGGCCGATGCGGTCGCCGCGAGCCTCCCATACTGGGGCTTCCCCAACGGTGTGGAGGGATATGCGGAACTCTACGTCGAAGTGACCAGCGTGGACAACCCCTCCGTCAAGTATACCGTTACGGTCAACTCGGAGGACAGCCCACTCATGAACAAGGACTGTCCCTTCCTCATCCAGGACAGCCTCAGGACCGCCATTCCAATGGATGTCCTGACCGCTGCCGGATTCCAACCCGGACAGCCAGTGGACGTCTCCGCCATGGCGTTCTGGGCCACCCCCGCCCGAAGGACGTCCTTGTTCAGCCACAACCACATCCAGAACCGCGAAATCCTCTGCACGGAGATTGACCCGGCCTTGCAAGCCAACCTCGTGCCCGACACGGCGCGCATCGGCACCACGACCGAGTTGACGCTGACGTTCAATGATGCTTTCCCCTCTTCCGGCGGATACCTGCGCATCCAACGTCGCGATGCCTCCGACGCCGACGCCCCCGATGGCGGTTGGTCCTATCTGGTAGAACAAACCGACGGTTCTTATCTCACCACAACCGACCGGTCAGCTGCAACCGTGTGGCGCAACCTCGATGCCGACGTCGACGGAACGGTGGACCCCTTCACAATCACGGATGTCCTGCCGGATTACCCTTGGAAGTGCAAGCAGGTGCAATACCGCATGGAGCAGGACAT
This sequence comes from Flavobacteriales bacterium, assembly GCA_030828175.1. Taxonomy (GTDB): domain Bacteria; phylum Bacteroidota; class Bacteroidia; order Flavobacteriales_D; family Sanyastnellaceae; genus UBA8752. The sequence goes on along the minus strand of JAURDB010000017.1, from coordinate 16,691 downwards.
GTGCGGCACCTACTTTGCCGGTCCTGAGGTGGGCGTCCACATCATAGGCGACATCAACACCCCCTGGACCGTCGACGGCGTACTCCAACAGGAAATCGAGGTCAGCAAAGGCGATTACCCGTTCAAGGTCAAGCTCCAATGGGGCAATTCCACGGACCAAGAGGAGCTCGTAGACCAATTCCGCATCTACAGAAGGCTCTACACCACGCACGTCGATACCGGCGTGGGCTGGACCCAGGTGTTCTCCACGGAGGACCTGCTGACCTATGAAGACGAAGACCTCGCTGCAGGACTGCTTTACGAATACAAGGTGGGCGCCCTCATGACCTGCGGGGATGGCAACGGCAATGAAGTCGTCGTGGAGTTCTTCCCACCCTACCCCAACGACATCGGGTTCCGCTCCTCCTTCGGCTCGGTGTCAGGCACCATCCTCTACGAAGACGGCGTGACCCCCTCAGGAGACGTGAGGGTTGAGCTGCAACCCCAAGGGCAGAACGACGCCCGCAAGTCCATCAAGCTCGGGGACGACCACTATATCGCATTCAACCTCGGTGATCTGACCGAAAATTCGAGCATCACCTGGCCCGACCTCCACACGACCCAGGACGGAGAAATCATGACCCTCTCCCAGTGGATCAAGTGGGAAAGCGCGGACATCGGTCCAAATCCAGACCCGCTGATGGCCGCCAACATGGTCAATGCCGAAGGCAATGTGATCGAGGCCTTCGCCCTCTGGGGCGACACGGCCGATGCGGCCCCCGGACACTATCGCCTGAACCTGCGACAGGAGAACATCAGGCGGGATTTCACCGACATCGAGTTCAAGTTCGACGAATGGCACCACGTGCTCCTGACCCTGGAAGAAGGCACCACCAATGGCATCGGATACAGTGTGACGCTGTCCACTCACCCCGACCAACCTGAAAAGGTAGACCGCTCGGAGCAGACGCTGGAATTCCTGCAGATGACCCCGGAGAAATACGAGGAATTGAGAACCGGGTGGGACAGCTTCACCTGGAATGGTGCCGTGGCGCCGGATACCGCCTGTACCGACCCCTTCAGCACCAACTTCAATCCCCTGCTCATCAATGGCAGCCCGCAATTCTGCCTGGAGTCCTATGCCGCAGAGGACGCCGGATGTGCCGACCCTCTGGTCGCTGCGACACCTGCAGGATACGACCTTCCGCTCAGCGTCGAAGGGGCCTGCGATTACGGTGCGGTGGCCACGGGCGACCTCATCTCCGTGCGGTGGTTCTCCGATGCTTCCCCAGCCCCCGATGAATTCCCCGTGATCTATCGGATGGACGGCGGAAACGAAGTGGAAGTGGCCCGGTTCGACAGCGAATTGGCCGCACTGTATACCGCCGGATTGGACTCCACGGGTGCCTCGACCTACGCCTATTCCATGCCGGTCCTGACGACGCTGCTCGTCCCTGGCGATTACCGGATTCGCGTGCTCGACAAGTCCACCGGATCCGAGACGGATGCCAGTGATTTCAGCGGCAACTTCTCCGTGCGCAACGACCACGGCCAGGAATACGTCAACTGCATCCAATACCTCCCGAGCGAGGTGGTCAATGGTGAATACGACTTCAGCGTGCTGTCGCCCGGATGTGCGGTGAATACCGCCGACGATGCCGTCACGGTCCTGACCGATTGTGCGGAGTGCTACTCAATCGGCATCGCACCGGGCAGCACCTATGAACTGGCCTTGGGAACGGGGGGAGCGGATCACCTCGCCACCTCCGGATTCAGCCTGGCCTTCTGGTTCAAGGCCGCGGCGGGAACCTCCGACCTCCTGACCATCGAGGACCGCAACGACCCCACCAAGACGCTCGTCCTCTCCTCCATTCCGGAAGCCTATCCCGATGCGGGTCCCCAGCGCCTTGGCTACACCGGCACGCGGCTCGCGATGACCGGAACCGGCTCGACCCCCGGCACCCTTTCCCGCCTGGACGGCCTGCCCAACACCGTGTACAACATGTTCGGTCTGCAGCCCGGCCAATGGTACCACGCCGTGCTCGAAATGACGGCCACCACCGGCGGCATCCTCACCGTGCGCTCCACAGACCTCAACAACGGCGATGCAGAGCCTTGGAACAACACCCGCACCTTTGACTTCACCCTCGGAGGCCAGTACACAGCGCCCATCGACCACATCGATCCGGCCTCCATCCGTTTCGGTAGCCCCGCTTCCACCGCGCAGGTCACGTTACACGGTGCTTCGCTGTGGACCTCATCCTTGTCCCCCGCACAGCAAACCGCACTGTTCGAAGGCATCTCCACCGACGGCCTCTATGCCGACGGTGCCCTCCTCAACCAGCAGGGTGCCTGGCAGGGAACGGCCAACCTGCCCCTCGACGCCCTCGCCGCTGTCCTCGTGCCCAACAACACGGGCCAATTCGTGGACCACATGGCCGGCAAACACCTGCAGGGCCTCGGTGGCCTCAACGGCACGACCGGTCTGGTAGAACCACTCTTTGCCTACGGCACCCTGAACACCGCGGCCGACAGCGCCGGGGTCATTACGGGCTTGACCGCCATCGGATCGGGTTCAAGCGGACAATTCTCCGTGCGCAGTGCCCCATGGGGAACGTGCATCCCGGGGTGCAGCCGCCTCGAGACCGCCTGCAACTTCAACCCGTTCGCCTCGCTGTACACACCCTGTGACATCTCCTGCACGGGTGCGCAGTTTGTCGTGGAGCAACGGGCCACCGGCCACTGGCACCTCGACGAGATCCGCGGCTTCAAGGGGGCCTCTCCCCTCGCCTACGGCGAAGACCGTCTCGAACCCTACACGACGCGCGAAGCTGCGGACTTCTGGATGCACCAGTACCCCGACCCCCTGACGGAAGGCCTGTTCTGGATGCTCGACCTGGACGAGAATGTCGGCAATGCACTCTACGACCGCTCCAAATACGGACTGGACCAGGACAGCTGGACCAAGAACCACGCCCACATCCTGCACCAGCACATCGATGAAGCAGGTGTGACCACCGTGAATGCGGCATGGGATGGACACGACCACTACCGCGACGCCACCCCGCTTTCCCTCAGCAACTTCGACAACACCGCCCAGACCGACGGCAAGTACAGCATCGGCAACGTCAAGTACGTCGGCGCCAGCACCCTTTTCGACGTCATCCCCGCCAAGTCCTCCGGCGGCTTCGCCCACAACTTCATGCCTCCCCAATCAGTGGCACTCGTGGGGGACCTGAACCTGAACTCCGGCGATATCGATTTCACGGACGTTTCGGCCTTCGAAGTGGACCTGAATGTGCACTATCAGGACATCCAGACCGGACATCCGGACTACTCCGGCACCGGCGACCCCATGGCCTCCGATTGCCCAGTCAAAGGCGTCCGGTTCAAAGTCGACGGCACACTCCTGAGAGACGAACAGCAGGATCCTTTCGAAACAGACGAATTGGGCCGCCTGACCATCTCGGTGAGCCGGGGCGAGCACACCATCGAGCCCATCTTCACCCACCTTGATGAGGAAGGAACAGATGATGACCACACCTTCAATTCCACCCCCACCAGCGGCAAGGTGGTCTACGTCACCGGACCCTCCCCCCGCAATTTCGATGGGAGTGTGGACCCCCAATTCCAATTCATCGACGTCACCACCCGCAGGATTGTGGGCCGCGTGATCGGAGGTGAGGTCCAGGCCGCCAAGGAGTGGGACGCCTCCCAAAACAACCTTGGCATCGCTTCATTCCAGTTGGTCAAGGAAAACCCGGTCGAGAACAGCGAGAGCTTCTCCCTCGCCCATACCTGCCCTGCCGTACAAGTGACCACGAACATCAAGGGACAATACGACGTCCTGGTCACACCGGGCCACTACCGGATGGCGACACCCCACGATGCAGCAAGCTTCCCCGCCATCTTCTCCAAAAACGACTACAGCGACCTTGCTGTAATGGGCTGGGAAGGTGAACCCGTCGACAGCTGGGTGCATGCCTTCCGTGACGCCACCAAAGACGACGGCGAGGGCAACTACAACATCAACGACCCAGCCTACGCCCAATGGAAGACCATTGAAAAAACCGCATGGAATCAGGACGCTCAATACCCCGGAAAATCCATCACCGGGGATGCCTTACCAGAGGATGCCTACCATCGCATTGACCTCGTCCATCTTCCCGACCCAGTCATCAGGGTACTCCAGACCGAAGCTGACGATGAAGGTCAATGCACCCGTGTCCGACACCCCCATATCTACGAGCCACTGGGCGACATATTCCTGGGGGAGACGCACTTGACCATTGACCATGACAATGGCCTTTTTGCCAGCCCAATGGCGGAATCGTTGACCGGATACAGGCAGTACAGAGAATCTCTCGAAAACGGTAACAACATCAATCAAACCTACAGTGGAGCCTTGCCTTTCCTGATGGGACTCCCGGTCATCCAGTCCAGTACCCTTTACTGCATGAACATCAAGCCCGTTCAGGAGTATGCCACCGAATTCCAGATTCAGGACGGCACCCTGTACACATTCAAGACTTCCGATATTCTGTGGGGAGGCGATTACGAGCTGGCCATTCTCAACGGACTCGGGAGCTCCATCGACATGGACGCTGAACCGGATGACATTGGTCAGGAGTTCCTTCAGGTTCCATTAACGATGGAGGACAGCGCGGGCTTCAGCTATGGCTTCTACGGTACCACTCCATCCTTCAACCCCAATGACCAGACGCCGAGGGCGCAACTCTCGATTCAACTGTTCCGGGGGGACAATGCGATTGCCCAGTGGCAGCCCTTCGAATCCATCATCCATCCGGAGGATGACCTGAACGCGGTCCCATACCTCCTCAAGAATTCAAGCGGTGACATCATATACCAACACAATCTATTCACGGCCATTCTTCTCGGGTCTTTCGTGGAGGTCGCCGGAGTCCCCGTTTCCAGTGACCCGTACCTCGAGTGGATACTGAGAGATCCTCCCGGCGACGCCAGCTCCTGCACACTGGAGTCGGGATCCAAGCTGAGCTACTCCAAAGGCGTATCCAACAGCTTCACCGAGAAGCGGAAACGGGAAAAAAACACGCTGCTCAGGATGAAAAAGGACTACGGTGATGCTCTGATTCAAGCGCCTTTGGGCGTTGGACTTAAGAAAGGCGTAGAGGTGACCACTGAATCTGGAAAAGACCTGAAACACACCGAAGAGTATATCAACAACAGTGCAGGCGGTGTGGACATATCCGAGTCTTTTGAATTCAATGAATCCATCAGCACATCGGACATCGAGCAGAACATGGACTATGGCATCAATCAGGACATCTTCTACGGAACCGTGACAAACACCTCAATGGGGGTGGTCCGTAGTTTCGAGATGCTCTCAGTCCAGGAATCCATCCAGTCCTTGGCTGGCACCACCCGGGCCAACGACCTTGGACTGGGCACCATCGGCGAGGGTTTCGTACAGATCCGAGACTTGGATTCGAATGGTGTGGTGGACGCCATTCCCTTCGTGCGCATTACCGCGGATGACGAATGGGACGCGCAGAATGGCATACTCGAATTCATGGACTTCATACCCGCTTGGCTGGATAGGGTCTCTATGAACCAGCTCCCCGCCAGCGATTTCTTGAAGACCCAGTACACCATCGAGTCTGTCGACATTCCACTTTTGAAGTTGGCCAGAAATGACTATTTCCAAAGCCATCCTGAGTTGTATTCATGGCCGGATGGAACCCCCTCCTCTGTGCCCTACAGCCAGCTCGGATGGACCTATCCAGAAGGCATGATGCTCGCCAACAACGATGACCACCGCTGGGATTTGTTCCACCAGAAATGGATGCAGGACACCATGGTGGTGTTGAATGGCATTGCCGATTTTCCTGTCGAAGCCAGCACCATCCTCCGTGGTTACAACGCTCCGGATCTCGCACTTTCAGGGCTCGGCATGGACCTCGACAACATGGCCAATTACCCCGCTGAAATATTGAACCGACTGGTCTTGGATCAACTGGCGGGTGATGATCGTGTTGGTCCTGGTTATCAATATGATGGCGAACCGGAATTGGACTCGGTGCGCTTCTTCAACAACCAGATCGCAGCCTGGTCCAAAATCTTGGCCGAAAATGAATTGGAGAAAATCCAACAACGCAAGAAGCTGTTTGACAACCTCGAAGAGTTCGCGGACCCCAGCAACCTGTCCAATTGGGGTGAAAATCTCGAGGCGTCATCTGCCGACTACAATGCATTCTCATTGGATGATTTCTCTTCAGTAACGGATGCGGATGGTGACTCTTTGCTGACCACACCTCTGAGTAGTGATTCCAGCCTATGGAATGATGCTGATTTTGAACCCTTTTTCCTGAGCTTCAGTGGAGGAGGCGCCAGTTACACCCAGAGCATCACAAAGACGAATTTTGAGGAAGTCACCCGATCCACGACACTTTCCTCGGAAACATCAAGTGTTCTCTCGGGCACTTCACAAGTCAATTCCATCGGATACGCCACAAGCAATGAGCAATACAAGACACTGACGGAAACCCGGAAGAACAGCTCTTCGAATGAGACCTCCATGACTTATTCCTTCACATTGAGTGATGACGATGAGCAGGATTTCTTCCTGGTGGCAGTCATTCCGGGAAGAGGATTGAACGGCCCAATCTTCCTCAACTTGGGTAGTGCGGCTTCCTGTCCTTGGACCCATGAGGAGCCGAGTAAATACCACGAATGGTATCCCGCGCTGATTCCCGGTGATTACAACCCCGTTGCGAATAATGGCGTTCTGACCTGTGAGGGATTGGACAACTACACCGTCACCCGGGAATTCGACGAGCAAGATTGGGATATCGCTCCGCTCGATACTGCTTCTGCCGTCAACGCTGAGGCAGGTGGCGATGGTGCATGGGGCGGCATCCCGACCGGTGCCTTCGATGATACCCTGTCCACAAGTGTCATGGGGATGCCGACACGGTCCGCATCCATCCTCTTGGCTCCGGCCGCAACGGCCATTCAAGCAGTCATGGCGGCTGAAGCTATAGTGAATGGAAACATTTCAGGAGCGGCATTCGCCGTGGTCAAGATCGCCATGGGGGCGGTGATGGTGATAAGAGATCAAATCCTTTACGAGCAGTGGAGGGATCAAGTTCGTGATGATTTCCAGTTTGATACGGACACGGCTTGGAGCGGATTTGATGCAACTTTGGTTCCGGAGGACCCCGGTTTGGCACTGGATCAAGAACTGTGCGACCTCATCCTCGAACCCACCAGTCCAGGGAAGCTCGAGCAGCTCCAAGTGCAGCCGGAACCCATCCGCATGGAGGTACCGAAGATCACCTTGTCGTACACTGCCCCGGACGGAACAGTCTACACGGGAATGGACACCATCAATCCGCCGATCACCTCCTTCATGGACGAGCCGATCGGACTGACGATGGAAGTGCGCAATGACACTCCCTATCCCTTTGGTGGTCCCACCAACTATGTCTTCTACAACGACATCTTCTACAACACCCTTGGAGCACAGGTCTTCATCGGGGGGCAGACCTCCACGACAGTGGAATACCAGGTAAATCCCTCCTGGTCCGCGGGACCGACCTATGCGCCGGTGACGATTCACCACAGCGGGGTGGAGAGTCCGGAGTTCATGAGTGGGTCGGTGGACGTGATCATGTTGTCGGTGTGCGACTGGAACATCCAGGACGAGGCGAGGGTGTATGTCAATTTCGAGCCGGCGTGCTCGGATGTGGCGCTGACCGCTCCGCTGGAGAATTGGTCGGCCAACCTCGATTTGGTGGCTTCGGGCGCCTACTTCTCCACCGAAGGAGAAGTGCCCTTGGCCGTGGACATCGCCCGCAACGACTACACCAACTGGCAGCACCCGGACGACGGAGATCCGGTCATCGTGCAGTACCGCCCCACCGGCACCACGCAATGGACCACCATCACGGGGACCAATGCCGCCAATACTGCAGTGGTAGATGAAGATGGCCGGGTACAGGATTTCAACTTCACCTGGAATCCGCTCGACGCACCGGACATCTGCAACGGGTTCGCGGGCCAATGCCAAGGCTACGAAGGCGGGATTGAGCTGCGGGCCATTACCCAATGCGCCAGTGAGTTTGCCGTAGACGAAATCTCGGATGTCATCGCAGGCACCGTTGATTTCGTGCGGCCTGAGCTCTACGGCAACCCGCTGCCGGCCGATGGTTTCTACCGCCCCGGCGATGAGCTGACGTTGCGTTGGTCCGAGGCCATGGAGACCTTCTCTCCCACCGCTTCGCTGAATCCCGATTCGGTGCGGATGATGACCACGATGAACGCCAACTACATCGAGAATTCAGGTGGCCTTCAGTTCACAGCCGGAGAATACCTGGGCATACCCCAAGGGCCTGCACTCGATGCGGCAGGTTGGTCCATGTCCTGGAAGCTCTGGGCAGGTGGCGAAAGTGTGCCGACGGGCTTGCCCTCCGGTGTCGTCTTTACGCAGGGCGACCAAGCCTTGGCGAGCCTCAGTGCCGAGCTGGTCGATGCCGGTCACCTCGCGGTCGTGCACCGCGCCAATGGTGCCGTCGTCGATGCCGACACGCTGGTCATTCCGCTGCAGGCAGGCACCAATTGGAACCCCTTCTGGAACACCTTCGAACTGACCTTCGAGCCCGCAGCGGACGCCGGTGCGGTGGACATCTCCCTTGACCTCAACGGAACAGGGCTGCCTGCCTTGGGATCGCTTTCTTTTGCCGGCTTGTCCTCCAAGCGGGTCACCTGGGGCAATGGATGGAGCAACGGTGAAGCCACCGGGACCCCTCTCCCGCTCCCAATTCAGGACATCCGCATGTGGAGTTCGCAGCGGGAGACCCAGCTCTCCATGACGCCCAACCTGCAGTTGACAGGCAAGGAGCTTGGATTGCAGGTGTGGCTCCCCCTCGATGAGCTCAGTGGGGTGCCCGTAGAGGAAGCCCGAGGTCGCGACGTACAGATGGAAGCCAACTGGTTCAATACCACAGGCGCCCAGGCCCTCGACTTTGCCGGCAATACAGGCGACATGGTCCCGTCGCTGGCGGGCATCAACTTCACGCCCGTGGGATCGCGGAGCACGACACTCGAATTCTGGATGAAGCCAGGAGGACCGAACGAAGCCATCCTTGGTATCAACGGAAGTGCGGACCCAAGCTTTGACACAGCATGGAACTCGTGGTCTTTTGAGACCGATGCAGCCGGACACCTGATCGTGGCCAATGGCAACGACACCTTGCGGACACCGTCGGCCCTCACGGACCGGTGGCACCACATTGCCCTGGTACGGCACCACAACGGCGCTGTCAACCTCTATCTCAATGGAGACGGCGTAGACTCCGATGCAGCCTACAGCCACGGCTCGATGATTCCCCTCAGCTTGTTTGTCGGAGCGCGCAAATTCGATGCAGGACCCACGAGCTATGACATGCCTTTCACCGGCAAGTTTGACGAGTTGCGGGTCTGGAGTACGGCCGTCCCTGTGCAGACCCTCCGGGAGCGCGAACGCGACGGGGTGTATGGCTACGACAACCTCGTGGTCCACGCCCCCTTCGAAGCGCGCAGCGCAGGAGACGATGCAGTAGAGGCCGACCAGGCATACACCTACACCGCGTGGGACGGGTACTTCTACTACAACGACCCCTCCTCGCTGGCCATGCCCCAGTCCTTCCTCGCCAAGGATTGGCTGAACGCCATGGGCAGCACGGAGGTCTCTTCCATCGTCCAAAGCGACGATGCCCCGCTCATGCAGGCTGAACCGCAATCGACCCTCGGCGCCAGCGGCGACGTGGCTTCAGTGAGCTGGAACTCCCTGCACGACGAGTGCATCCTGGAGCTCAACGAAGACGCCTTGTACAAGTACGAGGACCAGCTCGTCACCTTCACGCTGCCCAAGTCCGGACTGCGCGATGCCGCCGGCAACACCACGGCGTCCGACCTGACCTTCGAGATGCGCATTGACCGCAACCCGCTCAAGTGGGGCGACGCCTTCCTCACATGGGAGGGACAACCCGAAGATGGGTTGATGATCACCACCACGATTGCCAACGTGGGCAATGAATCGCGCTATTTCGAGATCGCAGGACTCCCCTCTTGGATCGAGGTGTCACCCCTCAGCGGCACGTTGCCTGCAGACAGCGATATGGAGGTCACCTTCACCGCCGAGGGGCCGCTCGATGTGGGCACCTTCCTGGTGGATGCACTGCTCAAGGGGGGCATCCCCTGTGGCACCAACGCCACCGGCGGATTCTGCTACGGCGAGCGCGCCACGATGGAAATCGATGTGTACCTCGAAGCCCCTGAATTCACGGTCGAGGCCATGAACTTCACCAATGTGATGCCTGTCGTGGCCCGCGCCTACAAGAACAGCATCGCCAGCGACAACCCCCGCGACATCGTCCTGGCCTACATCGGCGACGAATTGCGCGGTTTCTCGCCACTCGATCTCAGTGTGGCCGACCAACAGCTCGCGTTTGTCTCCGTCTTCTACAACGACGACGAAGCCGCCGAAGCCATCGAGTTCCGCATTTGGGATGCCCGGACCGGAGCCATCCGCGCCGAAGTCGAAGCGCACTGGCCTGACCTGTCCGGTGAGCCGCTGACCGTCCATCCCGATGAGGATGGATACAGCAGCCTGTTCCAGCCCCTGCTGCTCAACGCCTCCGAAAAAGTGGAGACCGTAACGCAGCTCTTGCCCGGTTGGAACTGGGTCAGCTTCAATGTGTCCGAGGATGACGGCAGCATGATGGAGGTCGAGAAGGCCTTTGCCAGCCTGCCCGAAGCCGACCTGCTCAACGTCAAGGGCCACGGTGTCGGATCCTTCCGCACCGCCGGAGTCTGGACGCCGACCGGCCTGCCCGCTGCCGCCTCGAGCGGCGTCGACCTGGGCATGCGCTATCAGGTGGAAATGAAATCGGACGCGGACACGACGTGGACCTTGCGCAACATCGGGCCCGCAGCCCATCCCCTCGACCACCCGCAGGACCTTGTGGTCGGATGGAACGAGCTCGGTTATCTCCCCCAGGTGTCCCTCTCCGTAGAGGACGCCATGCAGGGACTCGCCGACGCGGACACCGTACTGCAGTTCGATGACCTCGTCAAGAGCCGCTACGAAGGCTTTGCCCTCTATGCGGGAGACGGCGAATGGATCGGATCGTTGGGCACGATGCGGCCCGGCAACGGTTACCGCATGCGCTTGGGTGATCCCACCAGTGCGGAAGCGGCAGCAGCGGCACCGGCCGGCACCCTCGAATGGCCCGTCGTCGGCGCCTTCTACGATGCAGGATGGCGCGCGGACAATCCCTTCGACGGCACGGCGGCACCCGATGCCGCATGGCCAGAACAAGATGTCCGTGGACTCGAAGGCACCATGAACATGGTGGTCCGCCTCGAGTTGCCCCCGACGCAGCCCCAAGGCTTGGGCGATGCGCTCGGTGCCTTCGTGGAAGACGAGCAAGGCTTTGTCCGCTGTGTCGGACAGGCCATCCCGCTCGACAGCGATGCGGGCCTGCTGTATTTCCTCACCGTCTATGGCGAGGTGGGCACCTCGGACCTCCTGCACTTCCGTTGGAAGTCCGGCCTCACCGACCTCGAATACGTCGCCGACGAAGGCACCACGTTCGAAGCCACGCGTTTGCGCGGCAACCTGCAGGCGCCCTTCCTTCTGCGCTTCTCAGAAGCCGGCCTCAGCACACCGGATCTGGATGGCGACCTCATCGCCTACCCGAATCCGTTCCGCGATGAACTGACCATCCATTGGCACGGCACCCTGCCCGTTCAATCCTTGCGGATCGAGGATGCGAACGGGCGACTGGTCGAAGTGCTCGACTGCGACCAGATGCTCAACGGCCCCTGCCGATGGGTCGCTGGCGGCATCGAGAGCGGAGTGTACTTCGTCCGGGCCATGACCGCACAAGGACAGCGCACCGTTCGTGTCATCAAATGATCGTTACCCCCTCCCCGCTGCGGGAGGGGGCAACACCCTCACCATGCATCACTTGAACCCCTTCCTTCACCGCTTGGCCGCCCTCCTCTGGGTGGTGGGCTCGGCCCTGTCCGCATCTGGACAATGTCCAGGTGAAGTCTTCATGGACCATGGCGCCGCCGCCTGCGGATACGGCCTGATGAAAGGCCAAACCTTTACCGTGCCATCCGACGGGAACCTCACTTCCATCCAGCTGACCGTTTGCTCGGGCACGGAAAGCCAACTCGCCATCCGCCAGTACAACGGGGATGGCAGTGACTGGGCGGAAGGCAGCATCATCGGCACCGCCGACGCCACCTTCCCTGCGGTGGGTTCTGTAGCGGACTGCTACGTGAGTGTCCACGGCTTCCAGTACTACACAGAACGCACCTTCACCTTTTCCGACCTCGGACTGCAGGCAGGCACCCCTTATGTGATGCACCTCGTTCAAGGGGCCGCAGCCACTGGATGCAGCGTCGGATATCCTGATGGGCAAGCTTTCCATGGCAACGGACCCCAGGTTGGAACGGACCTTGTCTTCGAATTGACCCATTGCCCGGACCCCACACTGGTGTTTGGATGCACATCCCCGTCAGCCTGCAATTATGATGCTGCCGCTACGTCCGAAGACGGCTCCTGTCTCTCGCTCGACTGCTTGGGGCAATGCGGAGGCAGCGCCTATCTGGACCCCGACTGCGGCTGCCTCACTTCAGCATCCGAGGCGGGCTCCTGCCTGGGCTGCACGGACAGCAGCGCCTGCAACTATGACGCCACCGCGACCGTGGAAGACGGATCGTGCCTTCCGACCGATTGCCACGGCGAATGCGGCGGATCGGCCGTGGTCACCGACTGCGGCTGCATCGGCGGACAGACGGGAATTCCCGCCAACGCTTGCATCGACGGCTGCACCACAGCAGTCATCGCCAGCGACAGCACGGGGTGCAGTCCCGGCTTGATGGAAGGGCAGAGTTTTACGGCCACCACCACAGGCCATGTGAAGCAAATCTGGCTCAAAGTCTGTTGCGCCACGGATGCACAGGTCACCCTCCGGGCCTATCCGGATCCCGACCCTTGCTCACCACCCGCTTGGAATTCAGGTGAAATCATCGGCGTGAGCAACCTGGTTTCCGCCACCTGCTCCGGCCTCAGCAATTGCCTGACAGGCGGTGGCTTGGATGGGTATGCCTGGACCACTTTCCACCTTGCAGACCTCCCTGTCCAATCGGGCATGCAATACGTCATCGAGCTCAATCAAGGCGTCGCCCTCTCCTCCTGCACAGCGGATTACGCAGGAGGAACAGCATTTGACGCCGCAGGTGCCGAACCCGCACGCGACCTCGTCATGGAAGTACACACCTGTGCCGCGAGCCTTGTATTTGGCTGCACCGACCCTTCGGCCTGCAGTGGTTACGATGCATCGGCCACCCATGACGATGGCAGTTGCGTCTACACCGATTGCCACGGTACCTGCGGCGGCACTGCCACCACCGACCCCAATTGCGGATGCTTGGGCGGTGAAACCGGCATACGCACCGAACAATGCGTCAATGGCGCGCTCCAAAACGTGCTGGCCCACGATGAAGGGACGCCCTGCTCGGCCACACTCACCGGCCAGACCTTTACCATGCCAGCAGACGGGTTCCTGACCCTGACCGCCTTCCACGTCCTGGTTTCCGCCGGACAGACGGTAGAACTCCATCGCGAGGATGGCCCCTTGGCGGGCACCCTGTTGGGTACTGCCAGCCGCGCCGCCAACAGCACACCTTGTCTGGCGGGCTCCCATGATTGGCAATCCTTCGATTTTGGAGGCATCCCCATGGAAGGAGGTCGCCAATACCGCTTCACCTTCACCTCCGGCAACGCGCAACGCATCTGCTCCTCTGGATATGACGGGGGCCATGGCATCACCGCGGCAGGCGCCGAATCCTTGGAGGACCTCGCCTTCCGCATCGTCCATCGCACCCCCCAACCCGGAGAACTTTCCTGGGGCTGCACCGACCCTTCCTTCTGTAACTACGATCCTTTGGTCACCCAAGACAACGGCAGTTGTGCCCCCATAGACTGCAATGGCGATTGTGCCGGGGGTGCGACTGTCGTTGCAGGGTGCGGATGCGTGGGAGGCAACACGGGCATCGACCCGGCATCCTGCTACGGATGCATGGACCCCACAGCGTGCAACTATGCACCTGATGCCATGATCGACGACGGTTCATGCGGGGTGTTCGATTGCTTCGGCATTTGCGGAGGAACCGCGGTGGATGACCCTACTTGCGGATGCATTGGCGGTGAAACCGGCATCGACCCCGCACTCTGTCATGCCGCACAGTGTCAAGGCACCACCACCATCAGCACATATGCCGATGAATTTGACATGAACTTCATCGGGTTCGCCAACAGCGGCCAGACTTTTACTGCCGAGGAAAACACCTTCCTGTCCGCGGTGCGCCTGCGGCAATTGGATGCCCCTGAGAATCCGTTGACAGTGGAACTCCGGGCCATGGACGGCGTCGACGTGCATTCGGGTACGCTATTGGCCTCAGCTACCGACATCGTGTGGGAAGACACGCCCGGCGAAGGAGGCGATGTCCTGCTGAACTTCGATGCTCCTGCACTGCTGCAATCCGGGTTGATATACGCCCTGCAGCTCCAAGGAGGCGACTGGAAAGCCATCGGGCCCTACCTCAACCTCATCGATGGGGGCGGTGCGTTTTCAGGACTGGATGACTCAGCCGCTTCACACGACCTCTATTTCGAACTCATCACCTGCGCTGATTTGTTGGGTTGTACCGTCAGCACGGCCTGCAACTATGACAACATCGCCACCATCGACGATGGGACTTGCGCCTATCCTGCCCCCGGATTGGACTGTGATGGAAATGCCTGTGCGACAGACGCTGACAATGATGGGATTTGCGCTGCTGTCGACCTCGATGACAGCAATCCATCCATCTGTATGGACAGCGACAATGATGGCTGCGACGATTGTATCCATGGGACCTTCGACCCCAACAACGACGGAGAGGACATCGATGGAGATGGCCGTTGTGACAGCACCGACCTCTGTACCGATGTGACGGCCGACAACTACGCCGACCCGGCCAACGGTGTATGCCAAGGGACATGCGATGCCGCGCCCGTTTTTGAAGGCATTGAGGCGTTCCAACCCGCATCAGGGCCCTCCACCGACGACGGGCTTGTGGCCTTGACACTCTCGACCGGGAGCTTGCCTTACACCCCTCCTACCGCCTTCGTGGCCACGACGCTTGTCCTGACGGGAATCAATGGCAGTGCCAATGTGACGTTTGCTTTGGACACCGATACGTTGACGGTTCTGCCTGGTTTTTACTCGGCCATGGTGTACAACAGCGAAGGGTGCCCGGGCGTAGCTGCAGCGCCGGGCGGAACGACCTACGGACAACCCGCATTGGAGCGTCTGGTCATTGTAGGCTACGACCAATGCTGTGGCGGAGTGTGTGGCGTTTATGACCGTGACACCGATGGCATCTGCGACAACGAGGACAACTGTACCGATCGCACAGCGCCAAACTTCGACGATCCCGCCAACGGCCCCTGTCAGTGAGCCGGCGCGCCAAACCGTTCCGTGGCCAAATCGGAAGATTTCAACCCGCCCATGAACTGGCGCAGCCCCTGAAAGGCTGAACCAGAGCGAAAGCCCAGGAATTGGGCGTCCTTATATTCAGGGTGTGCGGCATGTACTGAACATCCTCCTTCTTTGTGGTGCTATCCAAGGCCTCCTCCTCTCTGCCAGCGGACAAGAGCAGAGGGCAGAAACGGTCGAACTCACCTTGATGACGGAGGAATTCGACGCCCTGGATGGCATGTCGAGCAACTGCATCTACAACATCGAGCAGGATGGACTGGGGTTCATCTGGTTCGCCACCGCAAAAGGCCTGGACAGATTCGATGGATCGCGGTTTGTCAACCACCTGTATTCCGATCTGGTCCAAGCCGAACAAAGCCTCGCACAGGTCATCATCAACATGTATGCCACCTCGGATACGGCCTTTCGCGTGACTTTGTCCCAGGCCCTGAGGTTTCCCCAAACAGACACCACCTTCCACTTTCTACCGCTCACCCCCGAACGAAAGGCACCTGCACTCGAGCCTGGCCTGACAAGGGGACACGGCAGTCCACTCGGCCATTGGCAATTCACTTCCTCTTCAAGAGAACAAAAAGCCCTCTTCATCGATGGCAAGCAGTCATCGCCCGCATATACGGAGAACAGGCCCTTTTCGCTTTGGGAAGGCGGCCCCAACGACAGCCTCCTTCTGTATCGATCACTGAACAGGAAATCGGAACTGCTTTTCCAATCGACAAACGGAATGAGCACCGCACATTCTGACCGTTTTGTGGATGTACCCAACACCCAAGGTGAAGCCGACCCGCATATTCTCGGCTTTGATGGAGAGCACCTGTTGTTCTTCAATAGAGAACCTGAGCTCTATCCAAAGGGGACTTTGGTTCAACAATCCGTAACAGGTGGCCATGAAGCCATCGGGCATTGGAACGATTGGTTTCCCATCCCATTCAACCCGGAGATGCACCGCAGCGTGATCCGCATCAATCCTTGGAATGGCGACATCTGGTGTTTTCTCGACAATCAATTGGCCATTGTCACTCCAGACCGGGAAGTGAGGTGGAACGGCATCCTCAGCGAACACTACCAATTCGCGTCTCTCATCAATTGCATCGAATTCACCGACGAACATGAGGTGTGGGTGGGCAGCTGCAA
>JAURDB010000179.1 GCA_030828175.1 Flavobacteriales bacterium | reverse complement strand
TGCCGCAATCCATTGTGGATGGGCCAACGCAATGTGCACACTGCGGTAGTCCTTTGATGGCGCACCAACTGAGTCAGCACAAAGTATTCAGAAGCTACTTTCATGAGCGTGAAGAAATCCCTGACCGCCCTCAGCCTTTTGTTCGTCATTCTGCCTCTTTCCGCTCAGGACGACCGGTGGGCACCCCTCGCCCAGGGGAAATACCTGATCAACCTAGACTACCTGATAGACTTCGATACAGAGCGCGGAATTCCACGGTGGGTGGCCTATGAATTGCTTCCGGAAGAAACCATGGGTGAGGTGAAACGCAAAAGTGGGTTCAGGCGGGATGACCGGATACCGAATTCACCCGTGCACCAAGACTACACGCACAGCGGATTCGATCGAGGACACCTAAAGCCCGCAGCCGATTCAAAGGCGAGCAGCGAGAGCATGGCCGCGAGTTTTCTGATGACCAACGTAGCACCGCAGACCCCACAGCTCAACCGCGGCAGCTGGAAGCAACTCGAGGAGACGACGCGGGACTGGGCGCATGAACTCGGCGCAGTCTATGTCGTCTGCGGTCCAGGGCAGGCATCACAAGGGACGCTTTCGAATGGAAACGTGGATGTCCCCGCCACATTCTGGAAGGCCATCCTGCGCACCGCGCCCGACACCGCCTGCATCGCTTTCATGATGCCGAATCAACCAGCCAAGCTCGGGCCCTTTCCGACATACCGAGTCACCGTCGATTCCCTCGAAACCGCGACCGGAATTGACCTCTTTCCGCAACTCCCCGACGCAGTGGAGTCCAGAATTGAGAGCACTGTGAATTCCCCGTGGTCAGGCCTCGGGGAGTGATTCAATCACATCCGTCTCGCCCGAGGCGGGCTCTGACAAATCCACATAGACATTGACCCAACTTCAAAAGGTAACCGGCACCGGGTTGCCGGCCAGGCCGAGAATCGCATGGCCGCGGCGGATGTGCCGCATGTAGCCATCGGACACGGGCAGACCGTCCTGAACGTGTTCGTCCTCGGCCAGATAGACCCAGGCCGTGACCCGTTGCGTCGGCAGAACATGGACCGCTCCGACCGCCACCTCCATTGACTCCCGGCGGTAATGTCCGGAAGCCACACCTTCAAAGCGATCGAGAGCCAGAAGA
>JAURDB010000178.1 GCA_030828175.1 Flavobacteriales bacterium | reverse complement strand
CCTGGACGAATGCGGTGTGTGTGGCGGAAACGGAATCCCTGTGGGAGACTGTGACTGCGACGGCAACGTGCTCGACGCGTGTGGCGTATGTGGTGGCTGTGGTCTCGACATCGATGTCGACGGCATCTGCGACGACATCGACAACTGCACGGACGTCAGCGCCTGCAATTTCGACGACACGGACAACCTGCCCTGTCTCCAGCTCGACGCCTGCGGTATCTGCGGCGGCGATGGCATCCCCGTCGGCGACTGCGACTGCAACGGAAACGTGCTGGACGCTGTGGGTGTCTGCGGTGGAACCTGCGCTGCAGACTTGGACGGTGATGGCCTGTGTGACAATGTGGACAACTGCACCGATGCCACGGCCTGCAACTACGACGACCCGGCCAACGAGGCCTGCGCGACTTTGGATGCCTGCGGCATCTGTGGTGGCGACGGCATCCCGACGGGCGACTGCGACTGCTTCGGCAACCAGCTCGACGCTTGCGGCGTCTGTGGCGGATCCGGCGTCGACACCGATGGTGACGGCATCTGTGACGACGTGGACAACTGCACCGACATCACAGCCTGCAACTACGGCGATGACGCCAACGGTACCTGCGAGGTGCTCGATGCGTGCGGCATCTGCGGTGGAACGGGCATCCCGGCCGGAGACTGCGACTGCGACGGAAACGTCCTCGACGCCTGTGGCGTGTGCGGCGGCAACGGCACGGACGCGGACAACGACGGTGTTTGTGACAATGCGGACAACTGCACCGACCTGACGGCTTGCAACTACAGCGACGCCAGCAATACGTCCTGCGCCTACCTGGACGCTTGTGGCGTGTGTGGAGGCGGCGGCATTGCAGTCGGTACTTGCGACTGCGCAGGAAACGTAGAAGACGCCCTCGGCGTTTGCGGTGGAACCTGTGCCGCTGACATCGACGGTGATGGCATCTGTGACGATGCGGACAACTGCACGGACATTGCTGCCTGCAACTACGATGATGCGGCGAATGTGGCCTGTCTGCAGCTCGACGAATGCGGCGTGTGCGGCGGCTCGGGCATCCCAGCTGGCGACTGCGACTGCAACGGAAACCAAGTGGACGCCTGTGGCGTGTGCGGTGGAACCGGAGTCGATGTGGATGCCGACGGCATCTGCGACGACGTCGACAACTG
>JAURDB010000177.1 GCA_030828175.1 Flavobacteriales bacterium | reverse complement strand
GAGTATCCACCGTCCGCGGATAAAAACGCGTCCCTCAAAAGACGGGTGTCCGTGTCCTCATCATAACGAACATACTTTTCCCAAAGGTCTTGTACCATGCCTTGAACAATGTCCTTGTCTGCTTTCTCGATCAAGGAACCTGGGTGGCTTACCACATCGCTCTCAAAGACCTCGGTTTCCCATTCATCTGGATCGTGAAAGGCGGAAAACAAGCCCACCATGCCCTCCTTGTCGTCGGACCACTTGAATTTCCCACAGAACTCTTCAAAAACACCTCCGCCACCATAACCAACAGCAACAATGAACACACAATCATTGTGCACTTGCTTGAGCACTGCGGAGTGCAACTTCCCTTCACCTTTACCTGATAAGTAGTACATAGTTTGCTTGATTTAGAGTGCAAAATAAACCTTGTTGAAATCAACGTAATGCCATTCTTCACGCCACACCTTTCGACCAAGTCAAACAATGGAGCCCCCCTCCGTCTGGAAACGCTTCTTCGGAAGCGATGGGGACAATGGGGACTCCCAATACCGAGCCCAGCCCTTGTAGAATGTGCACTTGAATTTCGAACTGCTCGCCTTGCAATCCACCGTTGATCGGAATGAACACGGCGCCCGCCACCTCGATGAAATTGAGGAACAGCCCTTCTGCCGACTTCGGATTGGAGGTCAGCATCGACGGCACCTCCACAGCGGTATAGCCTCGCTCCTCCATCCTGCGAATCAACCCGGGCCAGCCAGGCAAGTCCCGCGCGACATCATGGTAGAGGAACAACGGTCCCCGCAGCCGACACAAACCGTCCAGATGCCCGGTGAAATCCTCCGGATCCGGCGCCACAGCCTCCACATCGATTTCGCTCAACCCTTGCGCCCACTGAACAGCCGACTCGAAGCGGGAACTGACGAGCAACACCCGATCATCTGCCACAACAGCCCCACCATCCAAAACAACGGGAACGTCATGCGCCAAATCCCCGACTGAGAATGGCACCTTGACGTCCATGCTTTCCCGGAACTCGGGATTCGCATGGTAGGGTGGTGCGTAGTCAAACTGACACCATCCGCTGCCCGGAATGTGCACCGGAAACCAGTCGCGCACCCAAGGGTTGTCGCCCTCGACCCATTGGATTCGAGCACCTACTGATGCGAGCCCCTCAGAGCATGATCTGCACAGGCGAGGGTAGCGTCGCTGCGCCTCGCGGCACAGGAAGAC
>JAURDB010000176.1 GCA_030828175.1 Flavobacteriales bacterium | reverse complement strand
AGGGGTCGCCGCATCAAAGACAGAACGCGACGATGGTTCCGCCATGGTCCTGTCAGAGGTGGCACGCTGGACCGACGAACCCAAGGTCAGCTTTCCCAAAGACCCCTGGTTGGCCGCCACTTGGATGGGCTTCCGCGACATGGTAGCACTGCACGAGCGGAGTCTCGATCGCACAGGAACCCCTCCCGATCTCAAGGAAACCCGTGCCCGCTTCCAACAATGGATGGTTCGGCAATCGGTGGATTTGTCCGGTGAGCCACTGGAGGGGTTACAAGTCATGGGCCTGCTGGAAAGTCGGGGCCTGGATTTTGATGAGGTCTTCATCCTCGATGTCAATGAAGGCACCCTTCCGGACGGCACACCTCCCCCCACCTTCATGCCGCTGGACCTCCAGCGATCGATGGGTCTGCCCGGCAGACCGGAAAGAGATGGGATTTTCTCGGCCTACCTCCACCGCCTGTTGCACCGTTCGCGAAAGGTCCATTTGCTGTGTGTCGGGGCGGACCTCGGCGACAGTGGAACAGAACCCAGCCGTTTTCTGGGCCAGCTCGAAGCATGGGCCAAAGAATCCCTACCTGGCGTAGCCCTGAAGAAAGCCCTCTGGTCGGCCCCACTTCCCGACCCGGCTCCGCCTGTTCCCGCATTGGGTTGGAGCGATTCCGCCCGTACCACCATGGATCGCATGCTCGAACGGGGAATCAGCCCTTCGGCATTGAATCAAGCCTTGACGTGCGAACGGCAATTCCATTACCGCTATGTACTCGGTCTTGGCGAAGCGGACACGGTAGAAGAACATTTGGAAGCCAGCACCATCGGAACCATCATCCACTCCGCTGTAGAGGAAGGACTGAAATCAGCCGTAGGTCGCGTACTCCAACGGGACGATCTGAAACGGCTCGCTGCAGAAGTAGAACCCCGCCTTGTCACCGCCTTGGCCCAGGAAAAAGCGGGGGCTCAGGCGGAGACAGGCGAAAACGTGCTCGTATTGCGCATGGCGGCGGCGATGATCGGCCGTTGGGTTCGAGATGAACTGGATGAATGGCGCGATGATACCCAAGTCACCCTGATAGGGCTGGAGGAGTATCTGTCCCGCACTTTCTCCATAGGTAAGGGCCGGAACATCTCCTTTCATGGATTGGCAGACCGGGTGGAAGTCCACCGCGGTCCAGCTGGAGAGGTCTGGGGGGTCATTGACTACAAGACCGGAAAGGTCGAAGGCAGTGAGCTGAAGCTCAACGCAAAATGGAGAGAAAAACTCGGTGATGGCAAACACGGAAAGGCACTGCAGTTGCTTCTTTACGCCGCCATGCTCCGCGCCCGCCATCCAGAGGCATATGCCATTCGATCAGCCATTCGAGCCGGTCGCAAGGGCCCAGGAGATGAAAGCAGCCTCTTGACCCTGCAATGGGAAGGAACCTCCCTTCTGGATCCAAGTCACGACGATCTCTTGCGCGATTGGCTCGGCGAAATCGTTTCCGGTTTGTTGCCTGACGATGATGCTTCATCCGTGTCCCACAATGAAGAAAGCAAGTGGTGCGCCGATTGCCTCACACTGGAGTAGATTTCGCCAATGGAGGACAGTGAACGGGAAACAGATGGACGAACGGCCGTGCCTGTGGCAGCGCCCGTGCACAGTGACCCCATCATCCTCATTGAACCATGGGGCCTTGAACCCTGTGGACACCGCAATTCCGAGGCATCGAGAAAAAGGCCAGAACACATTATGGACAGCCATGGTGGTGGGACCCACTGGCAAGGGCAATACTCCCGCCCTACATTGACCGCCCAGTTGACGCAGATTTTCAACGGTAATGGCCTCCAATAACACCGCTTGATCCATGGCCAGGCATCGCGCTTCCATTCAAGCCCTGCGCAATTTCTTCAGCATCCTGATCGGATTTGTCTTGGGCGGCCTGAACAATCTTGTGGTTCTTCCTTGGGCCTTTCAAGACGACCTCGCATCGTGGGGGTTGGTGCGCATCGCAGCAGCCTGGGCAACATT
>JAURDB010000175.1 GCA_030828175.1 Flavobacteriales bacterium | reverse complement strand
ACCGACCATAAGGCATCAAGCAGGATATCGTGTAATCAATTGGCGCGCTGTACGATGCGCCCCGAGATATAGGTAGTGCGGTTGACGACGCGTCCCTCGCGGTCCAGACGAACGAGGTCACCCTCTTCCTGGCCGTCTTTGAGTTCGACCAGCATTTCGAGCTGACCGTTGTCGTGAAAGTATCGTTGTTGTCCTTGTCCAACGCCGAATTCGTCAAAGGTGAGCAGTTGCTGCACCGTTCCATTGGGCCAGTAGCGGCGAAGGTGCCCCACGTTTACGCCGTGCTCCCAGCGCCCTTCCTCCATCAGGCTTCCCGTCTCGGTGAAGAGGGTATATGCACCAAATGGAGCGTCGTCCGTGTAGTGGATGAGGGACCTGAGTTTACCACTTGCGTAATAGCGCTTCCAGTTTCCGTTGCGCATTCCGTTGACTACGGGACCCTCTTCGTAGACGGCCTCGGCAGGGAAATTGGGGACTTCGGCATCCTTGCCCAGAATGACCATGTGCTCCTTGTCTTCTGGAGTGGACGTTGGTTCTTTCTGATCGTTACCCGGCACATGGGCCATCGTACCGAGAATCGGCGTGACGACCATGGAGAGCATGAGGATGAATGAATCGAATTTCATGGGTGCGTGCTGTTGACGCTCTCCAATACGCCCCCCTGTACAGGAAGGTTACAATCGAATCGAAATCAAAGAGATTTTCAGGTGGCAGGGACCGGCATGATGTTCCCCTTTCGCGCAACAAGCATGGAGGTGACCAATCCGGTCAAATCGACTTGAGGACGCCAGCCCCATTCCCTGCGGGCTACGGCATCATCAAGGGCGTCAGGCCATCCCGACGCGATGTCTTGACGGAAATCGGGAACGCACCGGTACCGGAACCCCGGAACCTGCCTTTCAATTTCTTCAAAAAGCTCACGGGGACTGAAAGAGAGGGCCTGGATATTGTAAGCTTCCTCGCATTTCAATGTTACGCGCGGCGCAGACATGAGCTCCAAGGCGGCCCTGACGGCATCGTCCATGTGCATCATGGGCAACCGCTCATTCTCATCAAGAAAGCAAGTGTAGGGTTCATCTGAACCGATGTGCTCGAAGACTTCGACAGCGTAATCGGTTGTGCCGCCGCCTGGAGGCGCCAGCGTGCCAATCAAACCAGGGTAACGAACGCTGCGCACATCGACCCCTCGATTGCGCCGGTACCAAGCGCACCATTGTTCTCCTGCATTCTTGCTGATGCCATAGACAGTTCCGGGCAGCCGATGACCCGTTTGCTCTGCCAACCTTCCGGACCCGGGTCCGAATACGGCAATGGAGCTGGGCCAGAAGACGCGTGCCAATGAATCCGATACCGCTGCCAGGTCCAGAATGTTCAGCAAACCCTTCATGTTCAGATTCCAAGCCCATTGAGGATCCTGCTCTCCTCGCGCGCTCAACGCAGCGGCCAGGTGATAGACGTGGGTGACACCGTGGTCGCCCAAACAGGCTGACAGCCCTGCAGCATCGCACACATCAACGGTCTCGAACGGCAAATCCCGGATACCCTCGAAAGAGGGCGAACGGAGATCCAGAAGGACCACACTCTTTCCGGCAGACTTCAGAGACAGGGCCATTTCCGTCCCGAGCTGACCGGATGCGCCAATGATGGCGTGCACATCCTGAGCCATAACTACAAATATGCGCAGGATGTAGCTTGCAGTCTCGACCTTTTTTCCCACCGAAGGGAATATGGATGTCAATTACGACCTCCCTCAGACCAACATTGCCAAGCATCCCCCCGCGAGAAGGGAGGATGCCCGCTTGCTCCATGTGTCTCGAGAAGGCCCACTGGCGGACTTGGGAATCACGGACTTGCCTTCCCTTTTGCCCGCTGGCAGCGGACTGTGGGTAAACGAGACCAAGGTGTTGCACGCTCGGCTCATCGCGGTAAAGCCCACAGGAGGTGCGCTGGAATTGCTGTTGCTTGAGCCCCGTGATTGTCCGGTCGAACAAGGATTGGTCGCTGGGTCACCCGTGGTATGGAATGCCATGGTGGGCGGAGCCAAGAAATGGAAGACCGGTGCACTTTTGGTACCTGACAGCGGAGTAGGGCTGGCTGTGGAGCGCGATGGGGAAGCCCTGCGGTTTTCGTGGGAAGGA
>JAURDB010000174.1 GCA_030828175.1 Flavobacteriales bacterium | reverse complement strand
TCACGTGCGCCTTTGTCATGGGCGGCGTAGGCATCGTGACCGCCTCTTTCCTGGACCACCTCTTCGGGGTATCGCAGGCATTCGGAATCAACGCGACCCCGCACGTCGCCATCCTCACATTCAGCGCCTGCGCCGGCATCCTGCTTATGGGACGCTACGCCACCCTCGACAAGGTGATCAAGGCCATCAGCCTCATCCTGCTCATTGGAACCATAGGTGCCACCGTGGGCGCCCTGTTGCACACGCCCCTTTCTGCTGTGCCGCCCCCACCTGAGGACTTCAGTCCTTGGAACGGAAGCGATTTCGTCTTTCTCATTGCCCTTTTGGGATGGATGCCTACCGCAGTGGATTTGACCCCGTGGGTCAGCATCTGGACATTGGAGCGGTACCGGCAAACCGGCTTCACACCGAAGCTGAAAGAAGCCCTGCGAGAATTCAACTTGGGTTACGCCTTCTGCATCGGATTGGCCGTGTGCTTCCTCCTGCTCGGCGCCCTCTTGCTGCGCACGCAGGACATGGCCCTCCCCAACGGAACAGCCGCTTTTGCCGCGGGCGTCATCGGGCTCTACACGGAAGTACTCGGAAGTTGGAGTACGCCTTTTGTGGGTTCGGCTGCATTCGCCGCCTTGTTCGGCACCTGCATTGCCTGCTTGGACGGCTTCAGCCGCAGCTTCGGGCACGGAATCGCCGCCCTGCGCGAAGCCCCCGTTGAGCCCCGGCACGAGCGGACCAGCCTCGTCTTGATTTCCATCGGAGCCCTGGTCCTCATCACGGCCTTTCCCTCGGACATCCGCACCCTGTTGGACCTCGGCAACATCCTGAGTTTCTGCATTGCCCCCCCCTTTGCACTGGCCATCCTCATCCTGGTCACGCGTGGAGCTTTCCCGGAAGAAGCCCGGCCCAAATTGGGATTGCGCATCACGGCCTGGCTCGGACTCACCTTCCTTCTCGGATTGACCTTTCTGTTCCTCCGCCACATCCTCTCTTGAGCACCCGGAACGGGAATAGTGCGCAATTCGAGGTGAACAAGTCCAAGCACACATCCGCCTGGCAACCAAGGACTCCGTTAATTTCCTGAAATGCAATCGGCATGCCGTAACCTGTGGCCCCTCATGTCCGTATGGGGCATCATGGCCCCCCGTCACTGGCTCCTCATTACCCTCATCTGGACTGCATTCACTGCCTCCGGCCCTCGGGTCATTGCCCAATGTCCGATCTTCACGGGTACGGAAGCTTTCAGTGCCCTTCCCGCCACCGTAGGAACCCCGCATTGGTTCGTATGCATTGGCAGTGTTACCGCGGATCCCGGACCCTTTGACTTTGAACTGACCGCACAAACGGCGAACCACACGGGAGTCACCGTGGATTGGGGCGACGGCACCGCACCGGAGTTCATCGGCAATTGGGATGGCGCTTCGCCCATCATTCACAACTACTCACCCGACAAGTGGCAAACTTTCACCATCACGGTGACCTCAAACGCATGTCCGGGAGGCCAAGAAGGCATCCTCGTGTACGAGCCTGAAAATCCCGGAGCGGTGCTCGTTTACGGAGACAACAACGCGGGTTGTGCCCCTTTTGAAGCCTTTCCGAAGGTGGACATCAATCTGGCATTCAGCCCGACTTGGAGCTTCAGCCTTGACTGGGGAGACGGAACCGTTCCTGACGAATTCACCATGGAAGAGGTGTTGAGTCAAACGACTTACGACACGCTCAAATTCACCTCCAGTGTCGGCGATGAGATTTACCGGATCCTGGGTGCCTCCCACATTTACGATGCGCAGAATTGCGCTTCCGGGGAATGCGACCATACGCTGACCTTGACCTACTCGAATTACTGCTCGGTCCGAGGGGCAAACACCCCTTATGTCCCAGGAGGCACCATTGTTGGCACCGGTTACAAGCAGGCCTTGCTCGGAAATGCCTTTCTCACTTGGGACATCGACGATGCAGAAGTTGAAGTCGCCGACCCCGTGCTGTGCTGGCCCGACAATGAGACCACCGTCAGCAATGGCTCTTGCCCCAATTGCTGCGCTGCATCCGAAGGAAACAACGTTTCAGGCAATGGAACCATCCGCACGGAAAAGTGGGATTTCGGAGCCGCGTCATACATAGGCACCGGACCGGATCCCACCGACTGGATTGAATGGGGAGCGGACTGTGCCAGCGAGCAGGATCACCTGCTGTCTTTTCCCGCACCTGGCATCTACACGGTAAAGCTCTTTACGCAGAACCACTGTGGCATTGACACCGTCACCCAAGAAATCATGG
>JAURDB010000173.1 GCA_030828175.1 Flavobacteriales bacterium | reverse complement strand
TAGAATACGTCCTCGTCGTCGAATTCATCCGAAATGTCACCTACGATTTCTTCGATGACGTCTTCCAATGTGACGATGCCACTGGTACCCCCGTATTCATCCACCACCACTGCGAGGTGGACTTTCATGCTTTGAAAATCCCGCAGCAAATCGTCGATCATACGGTTTTCCGGCACGAAATAGGGTTGTCTCAAAAGGGAGTTCCAATCGAAATCCACCTCATTCCGGTGCGGCAATAAATCCTTTGCGTACAGGATGCCTTTGATCTGGTCCAGGCCATCTTGATGCACGGGCACCCGACTGAATCCACACTCCGCCATGGCCGCTTTCAACTCGGACCAGGGCATATCCTGCGGAAAAGCGGTCACATCCGTACGGGCCCGCATGATCTGTTTCACGTCCTTGCTCCCGAAGTTCACGATGCCACTGAGGATGCGGTTTTCCTCATCGGTGCGCTCTTCTGAATCCGTAATGTTTACGGCGTGCTCCAGGTCTTCCACAGACAACTCCGGAGTGGCGCTGCTGCGCGAGGAGAATCGGTCAGCCATGGCATTCAATGGCTGCCAGATGGGGCGCAAAACACTTTTGGAGATACTGAGGACCCTGGCCATCCTTGTGGCGAGGCGAATGGGATTTCGATTGGCCTGCACCTTGGGTAGCACTTCACCGAATAGCACAATCAGGAAGGTTACACCGAACACGTGGAGCAAGGTGCCGAGGACAGGAGGTAGGTTTTCCAGCGCCTCTTGCATCAATGCGGTCGAGAGGAGGATGATCAGAATGTTGACCGAATTGTTGAGTACCAATATGGTTGCCAGCAACTGTCTCGCACCTTGTTCAGCGTCTGGACTGTTCAGGAGGCTCAAAACGAGTTTGGACCTTTTGTCGTCCGACTCTTCGAGGTCATGTCGGTCTTGAGGGCCAAGGGAGAAAAAGGCGATTTCACTGCCCGAAATGAAGGCGCTGGCCACAAGGAGGAGGATGGACATGCCAGCTGCGAGCCATAGATGTACTGCCGATAGGTCCATGTTCGATCAGAAGGGCAAAGCCGAAGCGTCCATGGGGTGAGGCCCCGATTGATTGTCTTCGGACGGTCGCATGGCATCCGCATCTTCCGATGCGTCCCCTTCTGACGTTCGACGAGGGGTCAACATCTCCAGGCGGTCTCCGATAATTTCGGTGGAACGGTGCTCGACCCCATCCCCATCCTGCCAGGTCCGTGTACGCAACCTCCCCTCTATGTACACCTTGTGCCCCGTATCCAAGTAGCGGTCGGCCAGTTCTGCCCACTCTCTCCAAAGCACAATCTGGTGCCATTCCGTCCTTTCGCGCTGGACACCGGCTGAATCGCGATAGCGCTCCGATGTGGCCAAGGATAGCTTGCACATGGCCTGTCCGGATTCCAGCCAACGCAAAGCGGGGGGCTTTCCAAGGTGGCCAATGAGCATGACCTTGTTCAATCCGGACATGGGTGCAAAGTACCGAAGTAGGCCAATGCGACCCTCTTGCAAAACCTCAATTCTTCACAATCCACGACCGAAGTTCAGGCAAGACTTTTTCGATAATCCGTGGCCAATTGGCTTCACCTTCGGCAATGTTGACCCATCGACCTTGGCTAGGAGGCGGAACCTCGGAAGGCGCAGTCTTGAACCATGCATTCATTCTCCGGTGCGTGAGAATGTGATCGATTGGCCCAAAGGCGTCCTCAGGCACGGTTTCCTTTCTGGGACCCATTTGGCATGGAAAAGCCTCCAATTGGGACCATATGCCTTTGTCGGGCCGCGTCTCTATCCACCAATCCATTGGGATTCCGCCTTCTTTCCTGAGGTGGATGAGGAAATGGACATCCACTTCCTTGGGTGCCTTTTTGGCTTGTTTTACAGGGCGTTGGAGTTGGGTCCCTCTTTCAAATGAGAGACAGGAGTCGGCTAAAGGACAGTTTGAACAATCCGGAGATTTTGGCGTGCAGATCAAGGCCCCGAGTTCCATCCATGCTTGGTTGGAATCTCCTGGGGATTGAGCTGCGACGAGTTCGAGACAGGCGGTCTCCACTGCGCTCCGTCCCTGTTTGCGGTCCACTGGATCTGGGATATCAAACAGCCTTGACATCACGCGTTGAACGTTGCCGTCGATGACGGGAACAGCCTCACCATGGCAGATGGTGGCAATGGCCGCCGCCGTATATGGGCCGATGCCGGGAAGTTCAGCCCAGTCCCTTGATTTTACGGGCAGTTCACCTCTGCGTTCGGAGACAATATGCTGTGCCGCACGGTGCAGGTTTC